>NZ_CAKKLI010000069.1:0-18168 GCF_918697855.1 Paenibacillus sp. CECT 9249
CCGGAAAGTCCAGTCCCAAATTTATTTTTCAAAGATCAACTGGAAATTTTGAAGGCGGCCGCCAGTCCCCTAGGGGACTGGAAGTAAACTCAAAACTGCCTTCAAGAAATACTATATGAGGAGGAATGAATAATGAAAAATGTGTCCGTATTGATTGTAATTATCGTCGTACTTTGTACGACTATGGCAAGCGCTGCTTCGGCGGCTCAAAGCAATATTCAACGAGTTGGCAAAGCCGACATTGAAGTATTGATTGACGGCCGGAAAATTTCGTTCCCCGACGCGAGGCCTTTTGCGGATGCCAATAAAAGAGTGCTGATTCCGATTCGTTTTATCGCCGAAGGATTGGGCGCGAAGGTCGATTGGGTTGGCGGCGGGGCTCAAACGGTTAAAATCTCGCTCGGCGACAAGTTCATACAGCTGACGGTAGGCCATGCGAAAGCGCTCGTCAACAACGCGGAAAAAACATTCGATACGAAAGCGATCACCAAAAGCGATCGTACCTTCGTGCCGCTGCGTTTTGTGAGCGAAGCGTTAGGGCAACCCGTAGAGTGGGACAGCGTAAGCAGTTGGGTCTGGGTTGGCGAGAAGAAGATTTATACGCCGGAAGAGTTGGGGTTGGAGCCGGAAAGTGTCGATGATTACAAGGAATATTTTCGTAACGACATGTACTTATTAAACAGCACCTCGGGTGAACTCAAAAAATCAATCTATTTTATTTCAAAAGATCAATTGCCTTTAAAGGTCGATGATCGTATTATTTATGATTTGTGGCTTTCTACTGACGGTATGTATACAGGTATACAAATGAGATATGAAGGTAAAGACTTTATAATTTACTATCTTACAAAAGATAAAAAATTAAGATACCGTGGTGGTGTTAATGGACTTTTTAAGGATAATTCTGATGGTACTAGAATAGCTTCATATAAGATAATCCATGCTGGAGACGAGCATGCCAGTGTTAAAGATAAAAAATATATGAACTTTAAGTTAGGTGATATCAAATTTATTACTTTTCATATTTCGGATGATTCCATAATTGCATTAAAAAACCCGTTTAAGTGAGGGGATGGCTTGTTTATGAAGCGTCTTGGCAGGGTATTAATTGCCACATGTATTTTGATAAATAGTATTGTCATCCTAATTCAACTTAACACGGCATATGCAGGGGTACTACCAACAACACCTAATCCGGATGATGAGAACAAGCATTATTTTATTGGATTGGGGAATTTTGACGTATGGAAAGACAGTGGAGGGACTTGGACGCTTGGTAATTATCCCGGTAAGCAAGGTGTTTACTGGAATAACTATGTTTACCAATTTGATTTTCCTGGAAGAAAAATAATTGATATTAAAGCGGAACCGATTTCTGTACTTAGTTTTGAGGCAGGTGCAGGTGAAAAAAAGCTTTCCGGTCGAGAACTCTTCTCCAAATCTCGATATAACGAACCTTACGATCTTTACGAACCAGACATAACAAATGAGAGCTATGAAGCCGGGATCTATTCGATTACCGGAAAAAATTCGGAATCAGTAACAGGAAACGTTTGGATTAGGGGAACGTTAACGGCACCAAGAGGACTAGATCTAACAATAGGCGGCGAGTATGCCCCCGGAGTCGAAGGCTACCGCTACTATTTCCCGATCCTCTATACGATCACCCTAGAACCCCTCGAAGGACAAGCCATCATTCAGCATTTCACCAAAGACGGGCGCAGCTTGGACGGTATAGACGGTTTTCGCGATTATACGAGAAAGTTAGTTAAAGGCGAGCCTTATTATTTCGAACACGCGCCCGAAACAAGCAAATATAAATACGTGGGATACAAAAAAAGCACGAAGGAGCCGCCAACGCCGGGGGGGACACCGCAAAAAGGCAATCCGGATCGGTTCCAATACGACGGATCGTTTAAAACATATTACGCTTATTTTTATTACGATCCGGTCAATGAAGGGGAATGCCCCGGAGGCAATTGCGAACCTCCGCCGCCTGCCGGAAGGTGCAGCGAATCGCCAAGCACTTCCATACCCGACTCAGTAATGGACCCGCAGTCAACCGGAACGATTAAAGCCGATAGTGTATTTGACGTTTTGCAAGGGATTCCTACGTCAGAATCGCTTAACGTACGTGTTCATGCGCTGGAGTACCTGTACATGAACAAATTTACTAAAATGGTCGGGCAATGCACATATCAGCTTACTGTTACGAAAACATATAATTTAGAGTGGGAGGAAGAGGTGGATGACGGAGTAGATGAAGAAGGCAGTCCGAAGACAAAATGGGAAACCAAGACCAGAGATGAAACGGTAACGAAGTCTTATACAATTAAACGCGATTTTTCATACTGGCAAATCGATAATCTGGAAGTCTATAAAATCGACAAGTCAATCGTTAATAACTACGCTCTACCAAGTGGAAGTGTCACGTTAACGCCTAACGGGTACCAACCTCCTACAGTAGAAACGAAACATTCCACCGGGTACGCAAACCATATCAAGCAGCCGACTGTTAATAATGTTGATTTGGGATCCGAGACGGTTTACGGTGACACTGCTCCGGACGAGGATTTTACCAGTGAAGCAGAATCTGCTGTTGAACCAATTCGAGTGAAAAACGATTACTTACGTTTTCGATCCGATGTGATAATGAGTGATACTGAAACGATCGAAAACGGGCCGGATCCGGGAAAAATTCCAGCTCCGCGGCCGATTGAAGCAAACGTACTTTTCGGAAGCGGGTACATGATTGACAGCAACAAAGTGAATAAGGATAAAACGCCAAGCGATGGGACGATATTCTATGTGATCCTGCCTGGAAATATCAATGGCGGCTCAAATCAAAATTTTCCGGTAAAAAACATTAATCCCGTCACCGTTCACACTCCTGTCGTCAATTACTCCAGCGCCTCCGACGACCGGGAGCATAATCAGAAGACGATTCCTAATTTTCAGCGAATGTCGTTTATTCTCGACAGGCCTTTTACCGTTACGATTCCGACAAGCGGCCGGCATGTCGACTACCCCGGCTACGGCAACCGCGATTACGCCAAATACGTTCGTACCAAGCAAGTAGCCTTTCCTTTCGATGTGTACCATGCGGACCGGACCGTATTGTATCCGAAGGGAACTTGGATCGACATCCCCGTGGTCCAATTGACGGCTGCATTTTATTTGCCGGTGTGGGTGGACGAGGGAAATTACGAAATTCGCTTCCGTACCATAGCCGAAAACGCGCCTTCGCCGTTTACATCCGAGACGAACGCCAACACGAATTTGCGGCATCATACGGCCGAAATGGAAATTCCGGTTGAAGTGATCGGCCGCGTGTACGATTTTCGCATTACGGATATTGCCGATTATCGTTGGGAAACGGTATTTCGAACGCAGCCGGGAAGCGTGCAACATACGGGCAACTATTATTGGGTCGGGGATCGAAATATCGATGGCTACCCCCGGGGCAACCGGCAGCCGTTTACGCTCCCGATCCGTTTGGGAAGCCACTCGGATGCCGGGGCGAGGAATATATCCGTCAAAACGGGGTATCATTTCAAATTCGACCTCAAAACGAAGGGGAATATGTTCGGGCCGGCCGACGGCATCCGGATCAAGCCGGATTTCTACTTTATGAGCAAGGACGGCAAACAAAGACAGGCGGTCGATTTGTACTACCATAGCAATGAGAAAAAGTTTATACGGATCGGGTCCCACGAGGATAAAGAAAAGCGATACGTTATTTTAAACGCAAGGTTGCGGAACGTGCCGGAGCGGGAGCTGACAGATACGGCGCAATTTCTTTACGATGCCGAGTACGCGCCGAACTCGCCGAATCCCGTCAGCCGCGAGCAATATGTGCGGGAATATATCAGCAACGCGTCGGACAAAACATGGGTCGGCACCTACGATTGGTTCATATTGCCGCAGTCGCTTCGCACCTTCGTCGGGAATCCGAATATACCCGGCAATGCGACGGCCACTCCGCAGCGCGCTCTAGCCGCCGATCAGAAATGGTACGGGGAATACAGCATCCCTGCCGCTGTGTATGTCGTGCCGAAAGGAACGAATTTGGCGGAATACGGCCGTACGAACCGGTTGAACGACAAATCGCCGATCTTTCTCAAAAACGGATACATCATCGTCAATTTCAATATCGAAACGATCCGCAATAAGGATGTCGCCAATCCGCATCTGCAATATATTCACGCGCCTGCAATGGCGCCTTATCCGCACCGGAACCAATGGGGATTGGAAGGCTTCCGCCGAACGATCGCCGATTCGTACGGTAATTCGTTTCAATTGACGGATGGGGATGTCATATTTTATCATGGGGATCAATCCAGTTACGACGATTTCGGTTCGATGGGAACCCATTGATGTGGAGGGTGTGAAATGACTTTATCCCGCGATGAAATACATAATAGAATAAAAATATTGCAAAAGAAATGCGCCGAAGCTTCGATGGACGGTTGCATCATTACGCAAAATGTGGATTTATACTATTTTACAGGTTCGATGCAAACCGGCTATTTATTCATTCCCGCCGAGGGCGAACCGGTTTATTACGTCCGCCGCAGCGTAGTGCGTGCGGAACAAGAATCCCATGTGGAGACGGCGCCGCTCGGATCGCTGCGCCAATTCGGCCAAACGCTGGCCGAACGTTTCCCGCAAGTGTTCGGGCGGCCCCAACCTACGGTGGCGGCGGAATTTGACGTCATGCCGGTGCAAATGTACCACAGGCTGCGCGATTTGCTGCCGGAAGTGAAGTGGGTGGACGGCTCCGCGATCATCCGCGAAACGCGCATGATCAAATCGGCTTATGAAGTTTCCGTATTGAAGGAAGCGGCGCGTATCGCCGATCTCGTCTTGCAGGATGCGGCCGCTTACGTGCGTCCCGGCATGACGGAGCTTGAACTGATGAGCCGCATCGAGTTTATGTTCCGCAACAACGGGCATCTTGGCATGATTCGTTTGCGGGGATACAACCAAGAGGTGATTACCGGCATGGTCGGCTCGGGTGCAGCCGCAGCCGAACCGACGTATTTCGACGGCCCGGCCGGCGGACGGGGGCTGAGCGCCGCGGGCCCGCAAAGCTCAAGCCGCAAAGCGATCGAGCGTGGTGAACCGATTCTCGTCGATATCGGCTGCTGCATCGACGGGTATGTGACCGATCAGACCAGAACGTTCGTAATCGGCGAACTAGAACCCGATCTGCGGCGGGCCTACGACGTTGCCGAATCGATTCTTCGCGCGACGGAAAAGCTGTTGCGGCCGGGTACGTCTTGCGAGCGGATCTACGCCCAAGCGCTCGAAATGGCGAAGGAAGCCGGACTTGCCGCGCACTTTATGGGATACGGGGCCGACCAAGTGAAGTTTCTCGGCCATGGCATCGGCCTCGAAATCGACGAACTGCCCGTGCTGGCCAAAGGATTTGCCTATCCGCTCGAGCCCGGCATGGCGATCGCGATCGAGCCGAAATTCACGTTCCCCGGCCGCGGCATCGTCGGGCTGGAAAACGTATATTTGATAACGGAGCAAGGATACGATAAGCTTACCGTTTCCCGCGAGGGCGTTGTTCATGTGGAGTGGGACGGCTGAACCCGAAAGTCCTGATTTATCCCGGACTCGGAATACGCATTTCTGCCGGAGAAGGAAGGCTCCGCCCGCAAGGGCCAAACGTTTGAAATCGGCTAACCGCCAAGGACGCGCCAGGCGTTTTCCTTGCCTCAATGCCTCGATGTGGCCGACCGACCGCCGACATGCAGCGAAACACCGCGCGCTGGAAGCTGCGCTCGATGCGAGACGGCAGGCTGCTCCTGGCGTTGGCCGATCCGCTTTTCCCGCCCGAATTGGACATTGCTATCATTTTTTAGTAGGATATAGGATAAAAGATAGACAGCTAGTCAGCTAGGGGGAATAAGCGATGCATCGTTTAGGGGAAAAAATTATTATCGTCGCTGACCGATTCGAACAAAATCTCCCCGTCGGAGAGTACGGGTATATTATTGCATACGACCGCAATGCGGATAATGCGTTTGACTATGTCGTCCGCGTTCCGAAGGCGAACCGCAATTTCGCCGTCCCGGCTTCGGATATCGCGCCGGAGGCGGAGCTGCTGCAGCAGGAAGTCGACCGGATTGAACGGGAAGCGTTGATCGATTATGCGCTTGCGACGCGTAACGAGAATCTTTTTATGCGAATTGTAAACGGACAATTGCATGCCGACGAACAACCGGAGGAAGAATCGGCGCAGGAGCCGATGACGACGAAAGAATTCATCAAACAAGTCAATCTGCGCGCCTGGATTTAATAGAACGCGCAGTGCCTGAACGAGCCCGGGGTGACGAAAGCCTCGGGTTTTTGCATGTTTTTCAACTTGATAATTGAGTAACAAAAACAACTAGGCTATACTTATAAAATGAGAATTGGACATTAAGGAGGAACGAGCGGATGAGCATTGCCGTACAAGATGTCGAGCACGTGGCCAAGCTGGCGCGGCTTGATTTGAGCGAGGAAGAGAAAACGAAATTTACGGAACAGCTGAATGCCATTTTAAAATATGCGGAAAAGTTGAACGAACTGGATACGGACGATGTGGCGCCAACGAGCCATGTATTGCCGATCGCAAACGTTATGCGCGAAGACGAGGTTCGTCCTTCTTTGCCGATAGAGAAAGTATTGCTGAATGCGCCGGATGAGGAAGACGGGCAAATCAAGGTGCCGGCCGTTTTGGAATAGTAAATGAAGCATCGCTTACAAAACTTTTAGGAGGAACGAACGTTGTCACTTTTCGATTTGCGATTACAAGAAATTCACGATAAGCTGAGCCGGAAAGAACTGTCCGTTTCCGATTTGGTCGATCAGGCGTATAAGCGGATCGGCGAAACGGAAGAGCGGGTTAAGGCTTATTTGACATTAGATGAAGAAGGAGCGCGCGCCCAAGCGAAGGCTTTGGACGAGCAATTGGCCAAAGGCGGAGAACGCGGCTTGCTGTTCGGGCTGCCCGCAGGCCTCAAAGACAACATTGTAACGGAAGGATTGCGCACGACTTGCGCGAGCCAATTTCTATCCAACTACGATCCGGTCTACGATGCGACTGTTGTGAAGAAATTAAAAGCGGCACAATCCGTGACGATCGGCAAATTGAACATGGACGAGTTCGCGATGGGGGGCTCCAACGAAAATTCGAGCTTCTATCCGACGCGGAATCCGTGGAATTTGGATTATGTCCCCGGCGGTTCCAGCGGCGGGTCGGCTGCGGCGGTCGCGGCGGGCGAAGCTTATTTCGCACTCGGTTCCGATACGGGAGGATCGATCCGCCAGCCTGCGTCGTATTGCGGCGTTGTCGGGTTAAAACCGACGTACGGCCGCGTCTCGCGCTTCGGCTTAGTCGCGTTCGCCTCGTCGCTGGACCAAATCGGTCCGATTACGAAAAACGTCGAGGACTCCGCCTACGTGCTGCAAGCGATTGCCGGCTACGACGCCATGGATTCCACATCGGCAAATGTAGACGTGCCGGACTATATGGCCGCATTGACGGGCGATGTCAAAGGGTTGCGCATCGGCGTACCGAAGGAATATTTCGGAGATGGCATCGATCCGAAAGTGAAAGATTCGGTGCTTACGGCTTTGAAAGTGCTTGAAAGTCTTGGAGCGACGTGGGAAGAAGTATCTCTCCCTCATACCGATTATGCGATCGCAGCCTATTATTTGCTTGCGTCTTCGGAAGCTTCTTCCAACTTGGCGCGATTCGACGGCGTGCGGTACGGCGTACGCGCCGACAACCCGGACAATCTGATCGATCTGTACCATAAATCGAGAAGCCAAGGTTTCGGTCCGGAAGTGAAGCGCCGCATCATGCTCGGAACATACGCGCTCAGTTCGGGATATTACGACGCTTATTACGTCAAAGCGCAAAAAGTTCGTACGCTCGTGAAACAGGATTTCGATAAAGTTTTTGCCGATTTCGACGTCATTATCGGTCCGACGGCGCCGACGACGGCATTTCCGATCGGTTCACAGGTGAACGATCCGCTGGCGATGTATATGAATGACATTATTACCATTCCGGTCAGCTTGTCCGGCGTGCCGGCCATTAGCGTGCCTTGCGGATTCGCGGACGGATTGCCGGTCGGCATGCAAATTATCGGCAAAGCGTTTGACGAAGCGACGGTGCTGCGTGTGGCACACGCATTTGAACGGCATACGGATCATCACAAAGCGCGCCCGCGGTTATAGAACGTTAGCAACGTTGCCCGTTAACGCTTATTTCATAAAGTTTGCAGGAGGTTATCCATGTCTACCCCAAAATACGAAACGGTAATCGGTTTGGAGGTCCACGTCGAGCTGCATACGAAATCGAAAATATTTTGCGGCTGCTCGACGGAGTTCGGCGCTCCCCCGAATACGCATACATGCCCGATTTGCTTGGGACATCCCGGCGTGCTGCCGGTACTGAACCGCCAAGCGGTGGATTACGCCATGAAAGCCGCGATGGCGCTCAATTGCACGATTGCGGACGAGAGCAAATTCGACCGTAAAAACTATTTCTATCCCGATTCGCCGAAAGCTTACCAAATTTCGCAGTACGATAAACCGATCGGCGAGAACGGTTGGATCGATATCGAAGTGAACGGCGAAACGAAACGGATCGGCATTACGCGTCTCCATTTGGAAGAAGACGCCGGCAAGCTGACCCATGTCGACGGCGGATACGCATCGCTCGTCGACTTTAACCGCGTCGGAACGCCGCTGGTGGAGATCGTCTCCGAACCGGATTTGCGTTCGCCGGAAGAAGCGCGCGCTTATCTTGAGAAATTAAAGGCGATCATGCAATATTGCGACGTATCGGACGTAAAGATGGAAGAAGGCAGTTTGCGTTGCGACGCCAATATTAGCTTGCGACCGTATGGACAACAGGAATTCGGAACGAAGACGGAATTGAAGAACATGAACTCGTTTCGCGGCGTGCAAAAAGGACTTGAGTACGAAGAATGGCGCCAGGCGGAAGTGCTTGACGAAGGCGGCGTGATTGTACAGGAAACGAGACGCTGGGACGAGGCGCAAGGCAAGACGCTGACCATGCGCAGCAAGGAAGAGGCGCATGACTACCGATATTTTCCGGATCCGGACCTGGTCATGCTTCATATCGACGACGAATGGAAAGCACGAATTCGGGCGAGCATTCCGGAATTGCCGGATGCGCGCAAAGCGCGGTATACGTCGGATTACGGTTTGCCTAGTTACGACGCCGAAGTAATCACGTCCTCGATGGCTCTCGCCGACTTCTTCGAAGAAAGCTTGCAATATACGAAAGACGCGAAAGCCGTATCCAACTGGATTATGGGCGATTTGCTCGGATACTTGAACGCGAACAATTTGGAAATGGCGGACGTGAAAGTGACGGGCAAAGGCTTGGGCGAAATGATCGGATTAATCGAGAAGGGAACGATCAGCAGTAAAATCGCCAAGACCGTGTTTAAAGAAATGCTGGAATCCGGCAAAGCGCCGCAAGCGATCGTCGAGGAGAAGGGGCTTGTGCAAATCAGCGACGAAGGGGCGATTAAAGCGATCGTGGACAAAGTCGTCGAAGCGAACCCGCAGTCGGTTGAAGATTACAAGGCCGGCAAAGAGAAAGCGATCGGCTTCCTGGTCGGACAAGTGATGAAAGAATCGAGAGGCAAAGCGAATCCGGCGCTCGTCAATCAACTGCTGCTGGAACGTCTGAAGGGATAAAAGAATGACGCATACGAGAGGTACGAACCAAGAGCTATTTCCGATCAAGCGGCTCGATTTATCGGATGAAGGCACGGTAGAGGAAATATGGAGGCTGCAGCATGCATCCTACCCGATCGAGGCCGAATTGATCGGATTCGACCGGATCCCGCCGTTGATGGATACGCTCCGCTCGCTGCGGGAATGCGGCGAACAATTTTACGGTTATTTCGTGGAAGATGAGCTGGCCGGCGCCATTTCCACCGAGTCCGAGCAGCCCGGCGAGCTCACGATATGCCGCATGATGGTGCACCCGCGTTTTTTCCGCAGAGGCATCGCCGGGAGTTTGGTAGACTATGTATTGAACGGCAATCCGGAGGTTAAGACGTTTATCGTATCGACAGCCTTGCGGAATACGCCCGCCGTCAATCTGTACGAGAAAAAAGGCTTCGTGCAGTCGAGCGTGCAAGAAGTGGCCCCTAACGTACCGCTCGCCACATTTCATAAAAAAGCGTAGAGGACTGTCAGCGGAAACGGAGGAATAGGATTGAGCAATCCTTGGTTCATTGACAATGTTCACATATTGATGCGCCTGCTCATTGCGATGCTGCTCGGCGGATTGATCGGGTTCGAACGGGAACATAACAATCACGCCGCCGGGCTGCGCACGCATATTCTGGTCTGTTTGGGCTCGGCGCTCATTATGCTTTTATCCATTTACGGTTTTTCGGCATTTGTCGATGAAATTAACGTTCGCGTCGATCCGGCCCGCTTGGCGACCGCGGTCATTACCGGGATCGGTTTTCTCGGCGCGGGAACGATTCTGTTTACCGGCAAATCGATCACAGGATTGACGACGGCGGCTTCGTTATGGGTTGTCGCCGCGATCGGCTTAGCCATCGGCGCTGGTTTTTATTTTGCGGCGGTCGTTTCGACCGTGCTCGTGTTATTGAACCTTTGGGTTCTTAACAAAATCGAACAGCGTTTTCTTGGAGGGAAAAAGGTGCAATTGCTGACGGTTCGCGCGTTCGGCAAGCACGATTTGCTCGATCATGTTTCCGCCAAGCTGACGGCCCAAGGAATCACGGTCAGAAAAATGACTTTGCTTGAAAACCGAAAACCGGTCGAGAACGAACTCGATTTGCATATGGAGCTTCAACTCCATATCGTTGTGCCGAAGCCGATCGAGCCGCCGGCCATCATGTCCGAGATCAAATCGATTGACGGCGTGTTCGGCGTCTCGATCGAGTGAGCGGATTTTTCGCCGATGTGTAAAACCTTCCTTACCTAGGGAGGTTTTTTTTGGTGTATTATAATTTTGAAGGGTTTATCCGAATATGAACGTCTAATCTTTATGAAATCCGATGGAGGCAGGTGAAACGATGGAGCAATTGACGGACGAACAATTAATAGAGAACATCCGTCAAGGCGAACATGAGGCATACCGATACATTATCGAACGTCATAAAAATTATGTTTTCACCTTGATCTATCGTGAAATCGGCCATCGGGAAACGGCGGAAGATTTGGCGCAGGACGTGTTTGTGAAAATGTATCGCGCATTATCCTCATTCCGCGGCGACGCCCAATTCAAAACCTGGCTCTACCGATTGACATTGAACTGCGTCATCGATTACCGCCGATCGCAAAAACGAAAGCCTTTGGAGTCGGTCATCGATACGATCCGTTCGTGGTTCGCCGATCGTACGGATGAACCGGAAAACCGGTTAATGACGAAAGAAGATCAGCATGAAGTGTGGGAAATTCTGGCCATGCTTCCGTATAAATACCGTATTGCGCTCGAACTGTTTCATTTGCGGCAATGCTCCTATCAAGAGATCGCCGCAATTTTGGATATTCCGCCGAAAACGGTGGAAACGCGGCTTTACCGGGCCAAGCAGAAGTTTAAACAAAAATGGTTGGAGGTGCATCCTCATGAGACGATCTCACAACGATCAATCCAAAGCGACGCCCATAAATCGTCGGTATGAACAAGATTCGTTCTCGCGGCAAATCGACCGGATGCTCGATCGGTTGCCGATAGCGGAACCGTCCCCTTATTTTACGGACAACGTGATGCGGCGCGCAGCGCTGCAATCCGACGCAGAAGGACAACCTTCAGGACCGTTTCATTTCGCCCGGTTACAGCGGAATGTATTGTTCCACTTCGCGATTGCCAGTGCGGCAACGTATTTCTTTATTTCCGTCGGAATCTTTAAGCCGTTGTTTTATCCGGATCCGTCGCATTGGGGCGTAGAACTGCAAACGACCGTGCACGATACGGTTCAGTATGTAATGAAATATTTAACGAAAGGATAGGGAATGCCAGATGATGAACAAAGACGACAAACAAAACAATTTCACGAACGACCCTTTTCTGGACGAAAGAATAAGAAATATGAGGCAAACGCCCCCTCCCCCGCCTCCGCCGGGTTTTAACGGTTACGGTCCCGGCCACTATCCGTATGCAAACAATGTATCCAAAAAAAGCAAATTTGTAGCGGGATTGTTCGCCTTTTTTTTCCCGGGCTTAGGTCACTTTTACTTAGGTTTGATGCAAAGAGGACTTTCCTTCATGCTGCTGCTTGCTCTGGATATTATGGCCATCGTATACTTTTCGTCCTCGGGACTTGAAGTGAATATTCCGCTGATCGTGCTCTTGTCGCTTCTTATTCCAGGCATCTATTTTTACAATTTGTTCGATGCGCTGCAATGTACGGACCGCATTAACGTCCGCCGAATGTACGGGTATATACCCGACGAACTGGGAGGAGCTTCGCCGACTTGGGACAAAGCGATCGGTTCTTCTTTTCTTAAGGGCAACGGTCTCGGATTGCTGCTCATCATGTTCGGCGTGTTCGTCATATTGTTCAGCATTAACCCGAGCTGGCTGCGAGCGTTGTTTCAATACGGAGGCTCGTATTTAGCGGCCATTATTTTAATTGTGGTAGGCGGAGCGATCCTGTTCCGGGAATCGAAAAAAAATAAGCCGCCCGGCCGATAAGTCGATAGATCGAAAGGATGGATGCGAATGGTCAAGGTCGGAAGATATACGGCGGCTTTGCTGCTGTTATCCGTAGGCGGATTGCTGATATGGGATCAGGCGACCGGAAGCGGGTCCATTCGGTTGTTATTGCAGTGGTGGCCGGTTCTCTTTATACTGTGGGGCTTGGAGTTCATCGTTCTGAACTTCCTCTATCGCGACGGGAAGAAGTTTCGTCTCGATTTCGCCGGCGTATTCGTCGCCGTCTTGATTTCGGGCATCGTATTCGGCGTCACTCAACCCTCTTATTTGAAGGAACTATGGCATACTATCGATTTTTCGGATGCGGGCAATTACAGCGAACAATCCGGAACGCGTATCGACAAGGATGCTGAGTTCGTGCAGCTTGACCCGGGGACGCAGCGGCTTGTCGTCAATAACCCGAATGGAAGCGTCGTCCTTCGGAAAGGGCCGGCCGTGGACCGCATTGCCGTTGATACGGTAATGTGGATCGACGCGGTAAGCGAGCAGGAAGCCCGGAATATCGCGGAACAATCCGAATTGAAGGTCAACCTGGGCCAGACCGTTTCGCTGACGGCAAACGGCCAAACATACGGCGCGAGCGGCAAAAGAAAGCCGAGGATGAATTTCGTCATTACGTTGCCGGAGCATCGCGAACTGGATGTGGAATTGAAACTGATCAACGGGGATATCGAGGCGGAAGACATTCCGATTCGGGATGAGCTCAAATTAAGTACGAGCAACGGGCAAGTGAAAGTCGCGAATGCCGACGGCGATGTCGTTGCCAATACGTTGAACGGCGCCATCGAAATTCGCCATACGGACGGGAATGTTCGAGCCGAGACGAAAAACGGGAATATTACGCTTGAGGGAGCCGAACGAAACGTCGATCTCGAAACGTTGAACGGAGACATCGAAGTTCGGTCCGTTCATGTCGGAGGGGATTGGAACCTTTATACCGCCATTGGCGATATTCTCGTTGCGCTGCCGGAGGAAGGCGATTATACCGTTGACGGTTCCAATACGTTCGGGTCGATCGCATCCGAGTTGCCGCTCGAGATCAACGAGAATAGGATTTCCGGAATGGTCGGAGCGGGCACGCATTCGATCCGGCTGGAGACTATCAAAGATATCCAGGTGAAAAAGAATTGAAATCGCGGACGGCGCACGTTACAATTGATGTATGGCATCGATGGATGCCAATCGAATGATTTTCTGATTTGTGCGGAAAAGAGAAGAGGCGGTGTACCATGAAATCGCGAGTCCAATATGCATTGGAACAGCTTAAAGATATGGGTGTTCGCGTCACGCCGCAGCGCCATGCGATTTTGACATATTTGCTGGATAGCCATACGCATCCCACTGCGGATGAGATCTACCGTGCACTTTCGCCGAAGTTTGTCAGCATGAGCGTTGCTACGGTATATAACAATTTAAAATTATTTATCGAAGCCGGCTTGGTTAGAGAATTGACTTATGGAGACGATTCCAGCCGGTTTGACGCGGATTTGTCCGATCACTATCATGCGATCTGCGAACAATGCGGCAAGATTGTCGATTTCGACTATCCGAAGCTGAGCGATGTCGAACAGACGGCAGCCCAAGCTTCAGGCTTTGTCGTACGCGGCCATCGCATGGAAGTTTACGGGATATGTAAGTCGTGTTCTTCGAAATAGCGGAAGGGGCCAGATTCGTTGGAGAGCAGAAGATACCGACACCATCATCGTAAGGGCATGCGTAGGCGATGGTGGTTTTTTATTTTTATGTTAACTTGTGTCGCAGTTATTGGTTCTTATATCATTGTGCAAAACGTATTGCCCAATTCCGAGCATGTGGAGCCCGATTTCGGCGGTTTGGCAAAACCTATCTTTATCAACGGGGAAATGTTCGAGTTGCCGGCCGAAGGGACGAAGGAAGGGCTGAAGCTTCCGCTGCCGTTCGTGCAGCAATATATCGATCCTAACGTCCGTTATGAGGAAACGTCCCAATCGATTATTTTAACAACGAAAGACAAATTAATTCATTTCAAAACCGATCAACTGACCGGCAGTGTGAACAGCAAGCCGATTCAACTGCATTTTGCCGCCGAGAAGGTGGACGGAGTTCTCTACTTGCCGATCGATCCTTTGAAAGAGCTGTATGGAGTGGAAATTCAAGAACATGCCGAGACAGGCGCCGTCATCTTGAATAAAGCCGGAGATACGGTGAGGATGGGCGAAGTTCCTTCAAATCCGAAGAAGCCGGACAAAACGGCGGCTTTGCGGACAGGACCGACAAAGCATGCCCCGATATTGGCGGATGTCGGCCAAGGTTCGAAGCTTCGAATTTGGCATGAAGTTGAAGATTGGTATGAAGCGCAATTGGATAACGGCGTCGTCGGTTTTATCCGGCAAAAAGATGTCGAGTTGAAAGAAACGATTACGCTTGCTCCTATGCAGGAAGCTTCCGAAACGATCGAGTTGCAGGAGCCTGTGCATATGATTTGGGAAGCCGTTTATAACAAAAATCCGGATCCCGGCAAATTCGCTCCGATGCCCGGCGTGAATGTCGTTAGCCCTACCTGGTTCAGCCTTCTGGACGGGGAAGGCAATGTGAAGAACAAGGCGGATCCGAGTTATGTGCGCTGGGCCCATAACAACAATATGCAAGTGTGGGCGTTGTTCAGCAACAGTTTCGAGCCGGAGATGACGACGTCCGCGCTCGCTTCGTTCGACAATCGATTTCGAATAATACAACAATTGCTGTCATTTGCGAAAATGTACAAGCTTGACGGCTTTAATATCGACTTTGAGAATGTGCATACGAAAGATAAAGACAATTTGACGCAATTTATGCGGGAATTGACGCCGATGATGCATGAGCAAGGCTTGGTCGTTTCGATCGACGTGACGCCGAAGTCGAACAGCGAGATGTGGTCCGTATTCTTAGATCGCAAGGCGCTAGGGGAAATCGTCGATTTTATGATGGTCATGGCTTACGACGAGCATTGGGCTTCAAGCCCTAAGGCGGGTTCGGTCGCATCATTGCCTTGGGTTGAGCGTTCGATTCGCCGCATCATCGACGAAGATCGCGTGCCGCCGAATAAACTGCTGCTGGGCATGCCCTTTTATACCCGTATTTGGACGGAAAAGGCGGAAAAAGGAAAGATGAAAGTGACTTCCAAAGCCGTCGGCATGAAAACTGTACAGGATTTAATTCAAAATAATAAACTGACGCCTGTCTTCGATTCAAAGTCAGGGCAAAATTACGTCGAATACAAAGAAAACGGAGCGACGATCAAAATATGGATCGAGGATGAAGTTTCGGTGAAAGCCCGTTTGGATTTGGCGAGAAAATTGAAATTGGCCGGTACGGCCATATGGACCCGAAGCTTTGCATCCGACGATATATGGGACATTATTGCGGCTCATTAATACAAGAAGACCTTTGCCAACTACGTATAGTTTCGGCAAAGGTCTTCTTCATTACCCGTATTGCAAATATGAAATGAATGGGAGCCGCCTTACGATTTGAGCGGAAGCGCGTCGTCCTGTCCAGTACCCCGGCCGTCGCCGTCGCCATCGCTTGTAGAATCTTCGCCGGTGTCTGTGGCAAGCGCCGGATCCAAAGTCAGTATCGTTTTGCAAAACATGCATCGGTCGGTCTTGCCCAGCATTTTGGTCGTTCGGTGACATTCGGGACATTGCAAAATGACGGCGCTCGTAGACAGCATGCCGGCCCAGAAGTAAATGCCGACACTGCCAAGCATGGATATCATGCCGATGACCATAAAAATGGCGGCGAACACTTTCCCGGACTGTCCCCATAAAATGATGCCCGCCGTCCCCAATATCATCAATCCCATTCCAATTAAGGTAAGCAGCAATCCCCACAATCGAAATTCGTTGATTTTGCTTGATTTAAAAAACATATCCGCGTTCTCCTTTGGCAATCTGTAATTTTCAACCATGATTAAGTTTGATGCATAATGCAGGAAGATGAGATAGTCGTGTAGAAATATATTATAGCGTACTAGCTTTGCAATCGCCAAGAGAGGTAAGGTGAAAAAGCGTGAAACTGATCCAAAAAACGTCGCTGTCGGAGTATCTTTCCGGATCGAACGCAATGAGCGCAATCGCAATCGAAGATACGGAAACGTTAGCGCACCGTGCGTTCATTGACGGCTTCGATCTGCTTGTTATGACCGTATGCGACGTTTCCGAACATTTCATTGAAACGGTTCATGTGATTGACGGCACGACGAACGTGCAGGTGCTGCGAGTCAGCCCAACCAGTTTGGAACGATGGATTATCGCCGGCGAGAATCGCAATATTATTCAATGGTTGATCCAAGGTGAAATATGGTGGGATCGCGACGGGTATTTGGCGCAGCTCCGCGAATCGGTCGTCCGGTTTGACAATCCGCTGCGGGAACAGAGAATGTTTGCGGAATTTGCCCTTTTCCTCCGTACCTATATGCATGCGAAACAATATTTGCAGGACGGGCACGCGCTTGACGCTTACCACCGCATTATGGAGGCGTTGCAACATTGGGCGGGCATTGCCGTCATCGAGCAAGGGGCCCATCCGGAGGTGACGGTTTGGAATCAGGTTCGCGATATTAATGTAGGCATATATAAATTATATGAAGAATTAACGGTTAGTCAGGAAACGGTGGAGCAACGAGTTCAGCTCGTTTTGCTCGCATGCGAATTTTCCGTCATGTCCAAAATGAAGGAATGCTGCTCGCTGCTGCTCCGGATTTTATCGAGCCGCCCGGACCCATGGAGCATTCGCGAATTGATGGAGCATCCCGAATTGTTCCATGTGCGGAACAATTTATCTTTAGTCTTGCAAATGCTGGTCAAGAAAGGCTGGGTCCATGAAGTTGCCGTGCTTCAAGATTCGAAGGACGGGTACGACGCGCTGCCATTTACGGAAATTCGATATATATAGGCGCCGGCGCAATGAACGGCGGGCTGCGCCGGTGCGCGTATTAGAATTGTAACATTTTGTATGGAAGAATATAACGTTTAGTTGTTGACTTCGTTTGCGGTTCTGTGATAAATTAGATTTCGCCGCTCAGATAGGAGCAATGGAAGTAGCGAATCAGAAGCGTTATGTAAGACGCTAAAATCTACTTCGAAAAAAATGCTTGACTTGAGTAATGGCGATATGATATATTATAAAAGTCGCCGCTGAAACGGCGGAGCGCAAAAGAAAGCAACAAATAAAGCACTAGATTTGTTCTTTGAAAACTGAACAACGAGCGAATTAAGCAACAATAAATTGAGAACGACAAGTTCTCGTCAGCAACGAAATTTTGAGCTATTCGGCTCTTTCGTATTCGGTTTTATCGGTTCTGCCGATGGAACCGACCAGATTATATCTCAACATCCCGTTCCGGGCCAAGAGAATAATCGTTTTCATGGAGAGTTTGATCCTGGCTCAGGACGAACGCTGGCGGCGTG
>NZ_CAKKLI010000070.1:0-17176 GCF_918697855.1 Paenibacillus sp. CECT 9249
GGGGAAAGTGTATCCACATAATGTTGACTTGAACCGAACGAACTGGGAAACCTCCACTTTTTTACAGTCCGCGAGGCAGATCCACTATATTCAGTGTTTGATATTACGGGCTTTCGAAATTTAGGGTTAAGTTTGTATTTCAATCTTGAGTTGTAATCGTTTTGATTATAATTTGCACTGATTTCACTTAAGGTTCCTGTATTCACGAACCCGAGAACCTTAAGGCTCCGGAGGTGCCGTATAATGCAGTGTTAAGCGAAGTAATTGCCACCGAAGAAGATCTATCATAAATCTCTTGATTGTTGATACATATAATAAAATTTTACATCGGACAATCCTTTATAAATCTTGTATATTATTTTTACATCCACACTGCAAATTAAAAACTCTTCTGTTTTTATAGCATCATAATATTGGTGCCGCCATATAGATAGATAGACTTTTTCTCCGCTACTTAAACCACGTTCGCAGTCAGGATATTTAACATCTATAATTAAATCTCTATCTTCATCAATTTCCCAATAGTCATCAAATACAAGTATAGGACTATCAAAACAATCTGACCATAATTGTCTCAATTGTTCAATTCGGGTCTTTTGTTTAAACTCAGTATTTTTTATGATTTTATCTCTTAAAATATCAAATAATTTCAGATAGTCATTAATAAAATTCTCAATAAGATCTTTCGAAAAAAATAAATTACTACTATGATTCTTATAAAAATGGATCTTTTTATTAAAACCATTATTTGTTTTACCTGCATTATGTATCAAACAATTTCGATAATATGAAATGTCACTGCATCTATTTATAATATTAATTAAGTCCTCATGCTTAGATTTATTTACTATATTACTTACTCTAATATTAGATACTATCTCTATAATATATAACAATTGTTCTTTAACATTACCTTTAAATAAATTGAAAAGCTCGTTTTCAATTATACTTTTCAGAATAGCAGAATCATCTAAACTACTTAAATTATCTTTACTTATTGTGAAATTATCTTTTTTTAGTTTTTCTGGTTTAGAAATTAATATTTTATTCATTACATCACGTAAAGTAGCTTCAAAATAAGTTGTTGACATAAGGAATAATCCTTGATTAATTAAATTATCCATCTGTAATTTCAACTTTATTTCATTTAATATATCGCTATTTTTACTAATTATATCAATTAAATCGTTTGAATATAATACTGTCATTGTACACCTCTTTTTTCTTATATCTGCAATTATTTCGTTTAACGACTCCCGCATTCACGAACCCTCAAAGGTTGTACCGCAGCTTCGGCTACCTCCAAAACTATCTGAAATGCAGGGGGTAAGCCCAATGCCTGAATGCAGTGTTATACGCAATACCTGACATCCCGTGATGACTTTAATAACTAAAAAGACCCCATCGGAGTCTTTAGTCAACCAGCATCTTCCTCATCAAGTTTGAATTCAATATTGTTAAACTCTAATCCTTGGTCGTATCTACATCGAGACGATATTTCTTTATGTAACTATCTATTGGAATCTTTAATCTTCTAAAATATTGAACTGATTCTATATCAATGGCGCTCCAACTATTTTCCCAAGCCAAACTGAAATAATTCTCTATATTATTTATTATCATTATGTCACGCAATAATCCAATAAAATTAGTTTTCGCATATATATACTTTTCGATACCATCGCTGAGCTCTTTATCCAACTCGGCTAAGGTTCTTATACCGTATCTTGATAACTCTTCAATAATTTTGTTACTGGCCTTTTGAAAAGATGCTTCTATTAATCCTTTTTCAATATATATCTTGAACTTTAAGGATAAGTAGTTCCTTAAAGAGGTTGTATTAATCTCGATATTAAAATCATCACTTTCTACCTTAGTCTTGACTATTGAGTCATATTGATTGATTTCCTTAGCTAAATTGTCAAATTCCCTATCGACTAATTCAAGAGTAGCTGATGCTAAAGAAAATCTTCTCTGGATATCATTCTCCGGTGGTAGCACGCCGCTAAATTTATAATTACGATCATGCGAGATGTCAGCCCAAGCATGTTCAAGGATTGTTCTGACCTGTATTTCAAAACTCATACCTTTGTAAATTTGATATTCAGGTAATCGCAATCTTTCTTCAGTCAGTTGAGCAACATAATGAACTGAACGATAACCAACCCTATCATTTCCTAGTTCTTTTGTTTTATCTACACTGTGAAGATGATCAATATCAAACAATGGTTTAAGTATGTTACAAACTTGATTTACTTCCGATTTAACAAATGTTATAACACGAATTCCGGCCAAATCTTTAATATCCTTTATTGGATTCTTATATTTTTCTTTCCTAGCCTTCTTTGAAAAACTATCAATCTCCTTAACTCTACTACTGATTGTGTAATAGGAGGCACCTGACGAATTTAAAACCTCTCTTACAATTGACTCAACTTTATTCGCCAAACTCTTATATACTGGAAATAATCTTACGTATTCACTGACCACATCATCAATGTTTTTTTCGGCTATAGCCATGATACACCTCCAATGAATCGTTTGACATAATGGTACTAAATACCATTTCAATAATTCAAAAGTTTTCAAGTATTACGTATAACGTTCAGATATCTACGAACCTGAGACCATTAAGGGCATCGCGCCGGGTCCGTCGAACTTAGCCTCACAGGGTTGCTCGCTGATTCTTTTCCCCATCTAATATATCTTGCGAACTAAAGGCAAAGCCCGCAGCGTAGATATGGTGCTTGGCATTGTTCCTGCCTTCTTCGAATACACATATACTTACACCTAATATTTTTACAAGAAACAGACAAATCCATACAAAAACACGGATTTGTCTGTTTCTTGAATATTTATAAATTAATACTATTATAATCCTCCTTTGTCAAAAATATCCTCCCGCTTTTTGTTGTACTACCAACTATATTTGGGTCAAAGTCCAAATAAAATCTCCAATTTTTCATAGGATGAGGCATATATATCCACGTTTTTAGTCGTTCTCCATTGTTGTTGAACTTAATATCGATGATTTCATAGAATGAAATAGGATAATATTCCTCATTACGTTCCAAATCCAACTTTAAAGTCCTATATACCTTGGATAGTCTATAATCCTTTAAAGTGTAATTACAATAAGAAGTCTCACGTCCATTCAATTCATTTGTTATTCCAATTGTAATATTTCTATTTATAGTAGCAAATAGATACCTATCTAGATACTCATAATATTCAACAAGATCAATCTGATGTTGTGCATCTTCCTGTTGCTCTCTTTCTTGATCATCCAGCATTTGGAACCGTTTAGAAAGAATCGCCATCAACAAATTTTCTACTTCATCTTCATTTCCAGCTTCCTCATGAAGTTGGTCGTAAAGGAACTTAGGAATACGTACACGTCGATCCCTAGAAGCATAAATATCTTTAATTCCGTCAACGAAATCATCGAATACCGACAATGAAATACCCCCAATCTAATAATCTTCTCTACTTAATTCGACATCTATCGATTTTTTTCCTTCTTTTAGTAATTGTTTAGCTCTTATCTTGGGTTGGGTCATTTGTTATCTGATCTCCTCTTATGATTAAACATCTGGCAACCAAGGGGCAATAACCCCGCTGCGTAAATAACGTTTTATATGTTTCATTAACTATAATCAACATAGTTTTATCAAGTAGAGGAGTGGTTTAAATGTTACGCTCGAATATTGATACATAAAAAACAAAAGAGTAGCATATTCTATTTAATGAATTGCTTCTCTTTATGTAATCAAAGCTATTATCTTATCAATCAACTGTTTAATAAGTAAATACATCCAACTAATTAATCCATGGAACTTTAAACCAACAATAATTCCTATTAAGCTAATTCCTATACTAGGCCAAACAGTCCAATGCAGGTATCTTTTGAATATACTAATTTGCTCCTCAATACTGTTACCTGTAATTTGATCAATACGATCTTCAAGGAATATTTTTTTATAGTCCTTAACTCGTTTTTCGTAAACGTCAATAATAACTTTCTTATTTGCATTCGCCAGTGTGCTGTAATAGACAGTAAGCGCAGTTGAGAAAAAGCCATAAATATAAAGTATCCAAGGAATATAAGCTTGATTCTCTGGCTTATTAAAGCCGATGGTCGCAGTGATAGCTGTCGCAAGTAATCCAAATAGGTTTTTAGTTACAATATCAGTTAAGCCAGATATTTGTTTACTTATTTCATTTGATGTCGTTCTAATGAAATCTTCAACCTGCTTTCTTTCATCTAAGTATGATTTAACGCTCTTCTGAATATACACCCGATAATTCTCTCTTACCATTTCTACAATCTCAGCAGCGTTTTGAAAAAGTAATTCCAGATTCGAATTATTGTCTTCCTTAATGTGAAGGTTAATTATATTTTGAATCAATCCGATTTTGTCTGATGGTTTGACACTGTATGCCCACGAGTAGAGGGAGAAAATTTTATTAATCTGTTCTTTTGTGCACGAGTCTGCAACTACTAATTGGAATTTAGTTTGTTTAAGACCAAAGTATGTCGATTGGTACAATTTCCCACCTTCTAAGTAGTCAGTATTGGACGCAGTAAATGCTACGCACATCGCCGCTGCCTGTTTATTTAAGAATTCGCTTATTTCATTTGAATTGTCATCATCAAAATAAAAAACTTCGGGAGGAAGTAAACATATTTCCTGGTTCCAGCGAATATTATCATTACGTTCTTTAATCTTGTCTTGAGATTCCTTAAAGTACTTCTCTGGTTCTTTGGGCAAAACCCCAAAAACATCAATGTTACCAATGGCAATAAAGTTATTTGAAATCACTGAAGAGTAACTTGTATCATCATAAATTATAATATAGGATTGCTGATCGCGTTTGTTAAAAATAAAATGTTCTAATTCTGCAAAATTCAAACCTTTTAGATTATTTATTAACAGATTTGCTTGAGAAAAAATATGAACATTATAATTACATAAAATATGAGGTGGAACCATTCCTGACTTCTTGATCTCTATTTTTATTTCTATATTTTCATTCAACAAATCAACAGTGCTTGTTAGTAATGGATTCTCGGTCGGTAATGATAGTATGTGATCATCAAGATGAACAGAAAAAACGCTTCCCCATACAGATGCGAATTCAAAAATAAATTGTTCGATCTGTTGCTGTGGTAGCTGGTTTGAATAAACAACATTACTGAGAGTTTCACTCCGATAAGCAAATCCCATTGTTTTTAATAAGTCCATCCACTTCATATAGATCAGTCCAATTTTTTTATTTTCAATCCCTTGATTGTAATATCAGCTACTTCCTCACCTGTTGTTGTATCCTTCCTGCGGACAAAATTGAATTTATCAGGGTCGGTATAAATTGCAGGATCGACCTCTAACTTAGCTCCTTCAAGAGTAATTTGACGCTTTTTAGCATACACTTGAGCTACATCCTGTGATTTAACGAACTCGGCTCTTTTGACTCCGTGACGTTCAAATTCAGCAATTAATGAATCCATATACGACTTCCGCTCGGCTTCGGGCAAGTACTCACTGAATTGTGATTCAACAAATTGCCTGACGTTTATGTTTTCTGTATTGACCACCAAATTAATTGCATTATCAAAAATTGCCTTCTTCTTTTCTGGAGTAATCGCGGCAGACTCGACAAAATTTCTTACACCCTTGATAAAACCTGTCGTATTTCTTTTGGAGTCATCTATTAATTCAACATTTAGGAATTTCTTTTGAAAGAACAGGGAAATGTCAGTTTCATCAGTCTTATTCTTTTGTCTATCCAAAATGATCAATTCAAAATCATCGCTTGAACGTTTAATAAACGCAGCTTTTTGAAGCTTAGTTCCCAATTGAGGCCAGCCGCTACCTAATTTTTTGATACCGATATATCTTCCATGCGGGGTATCTCTGGCTTCGGATATGTAATTAGCTTTGTAGTCGAGCTTGAGTAAGCAAAGATACTCGGTACTGTTACAATTTGCAAGGCATATCGCAACATCGGCTGCAGAGATTGTTTTATTAACCATTGCTGAAAATAAAAGCCTTGCCACTACTTTTGAACCATCAACAAACTTATTTCTCGGATCATCAAGGATGTTATGGCATGCAGTCATTACTTGATTAATGTCTTTATCTAAGAAGTTTGCATAACGTATCCTTCCGTCTTCAATACCACTAATAGTATGCGTTTCAAGAACCGCTTTTAATTCAGTGTCCATTTGTAAAGGAAGATCAGATAAATCAAGTCCAACGTTATTATCTTGCTGGTTGTCAAGTCGATGGATTATTGCCGAATGTAGCTGAAACTGTTCAATTTTCAACATTTTTGTTCGTTCTCCCCTTATTGATCAACTCGTGCCGCGAATAAATATAAGTCCTTGTAGTACAATAGAAAATAATTACCTAGGATGGTGATGCTATTCATGAGACAGTTTAAGGTGTTCATTGAACATGAAGATACGTGGAAACTTTTTGGAATATTCAAGGCCAATGATGGTGAGATGGCATTAGAACTTGCACGATCCTCAAAGAAAGAACTTATAAACCAGTATTCTTTTACAGAGGATGAAATCCCCTATGTTAACATGGAATATGAAGAGCTTCCTTACCAGTAATATACCAGAATTTCCCGTGAGATACTATATTTTTTCAGTTCTTAAGACCTACCCCAATTAAGAAGCCCTTCACTGTCGAATTAGTGAAGAGCTTCTTTAGTTTTGTTTTTATGATTTCAGCTTAGATGCTGGCACTAGTGATCATGTAATTCCTCACTTTTGGGAATTCTATTATTGATTATTAAATAAATCACCTCTACATCCATCTCTTACTTTGTTCCTACCCTAAGCGAGTTTTGATAGTCTAAGGGTAGAGAACAAAGGTACTTCTGCATCCTGAAGATTACTCTGAACCCAATGCTGTTCATCCTAATGAAAAAATTCGATACCGAAATTGTTTTTAAAAGATCTTGGAATTCTAGATTGTTTTGAACAATTGTTGTTACTAAAGAAATCAAAACTTTGGCTGACCAATTAATGTATTTTATGCTCTTCTATGAGCCGGGTATATCTCGTAAAAAATTAGGTTAGCTTTTTCTGCGCATAAACTTTAAGCACCTGATTCTCTTGGATAAGAAAACCAAAGTATGCGAAACAAAAACGACAAACGCGGAGTGGGGTGATGGTGGGATTTTTTTGGAATTTAGCGAATTGGGCATAGGGTAAAAAATTGGTTCGCATTTCTAATGTCCATGGCTTCTCGTGTAACTTGCACAGTATTTTACCCGCTCTTGGATTAGTTCTACTACCTTATTGTAATAATTAGTTATTTGATTTGAGTATACAATAAGGAGCCTACAAAGTTCTTTCGAACTCCATAAGCTCCCATAACTTTCAGTTCATTCGAACCGTCTACCCCTCTCCCAACCGCCGGAACAAATCCTGAAAAATCACATCCCGCCGCACGTTCCATACGTACCGGATCAAGTGCCTGTTAGGGTCCACGCTCCAGCGGAACTCGTCGGAAAGCGCCGGGCTGCTGATCAGCGCGCTTTGGGTCATGCTTTCATGGTTCAGGTAGCCGATCGTGGCGATGTCCCAGATGGCGCGCGTGTAACCGAAG
Source organism: Paenibacillus sp. CECT 9249 (assembly GCF_918697855.1). Classification (NCBI taxonomy): domain Bacteria; kingdom Bacillati; phylum Bacillota; class Bacilli; order Caryophanales; family Paenibacillaceae; genus Paenibacillus; species Paenibacillus sp. CECT 9249. Next base: position 7,626 of record NZ_CAKKLI010000070.1, read on the forward strand.
TGGTCGTCGTGGCAGCGCCGGTAGGTTTCGTACAAATAGTTGCCGACCGGCCCTTTGTCTTTGACATAATCGCGAATTTCCGACAAGGAAGTTAATAAGTGCGAAGCCACCCCCATGCAAGGAATAAGCACCAACGGCACGCCGCTGTTGAGGACGACCCGCGAGGCTTTCAAGTCCTGGAATAGGTTGAATTCCCGCGTATCCGGCCAATGCAGCCCGTGACCGCCCAGCCAGACGACGACGATTTTCTCGATAATCCGCGGTTCCAGCAAAATCGCCGAAGCGACATTCGTAATCGCCCCGATCGCCACGACGTACAAGGGATCGTCATCCTCCGCCTGCATGGCTCGTTCCACCAGATCGTGGGCGGCCTCGCTTTCGACAGGCATATTCGTGCCTGTTAAATACATCCCCGATCCCCGATAGATCGGCACCTCCCCTTCCCTGCCCAGCACTTTCATGATCCGGTGCAGTTCGTCGAAGCTTTTCTCCATCCCGTCAAGCGGCCCGTCGGAAAGTTCATTATGGAACGGCGCCGCATAGAAGGCTTCCACCTGCATCCGTTCGGGAGATTGCAAAGCATAGATCACCGCAAACTGATCGTCGATTTCGTTATACGTGTCGGTATCGATCACCACTCTTATTTTCCCCTGTGGGTAACGCAATCTTTGCACTAATGTTTCCGTTGATAATTGAGGTACGATCATGGTCGAACATCTCCTTTTTCTCTATTCTTTAATACCTGTACTCGAAACGCCCTGAATGAAGAACCGCTGCAACGGCAGCAGCAATACCGTCGGGATGATCACCGCGATAACCGCTAGCGCGAACATCTCGTTCCACAACGTGGCATGCTCGGTCGTAAAATCGCTCAAAGCAACCTGTATCACCCTATATTCCTTCGACCGGGTGGCGATGAGCGGCCACATGAACGACTCCCATTGGGAAATGAACAGCATCAGTCCGGCGCTGACCGTAACCGGTTTGCAGAGCGGCATGATGATGCCGGTATAAATTCTCAGCCAGCCGGCCCCGTCCATTCGCGCGGATTCGATCAGCGCATCGGGCAAATCCAGAAAAAATTGTCGATACAAAAAGATGACAAGCCCGTTCGCCACAGCCGGCACGATCAAGCCATAATACGTATCGATCCAGCCGAGCCCATCCACCAAACCGTATAAAGGTATGGCGATCACTTCAAACGGTATCATGAAAGACAGCAGCACGAAGCCGAACAACGCATTCTTTCCCGGGAAATGAAACTTGGCGAACGCAAACGCCCCCATCGAACCCAGCAAAATACCGAACACCACGGTCGTCACCGATACGAAAAACGTATTAAATAAAATGGTGCCGAAATTTCTTTCCACGAACAGATTGACGTATGCCTCCCAAGTGAACTCCAGCGGAATGAACGTTTTCCAAGTCACCGGAGAAACATATTTAAAAATATCGTTTAACGGCCTGACCGAAGACACCACCGCAAAAAACAACGGGAACACCACGAGGAAGCCGATAATTGCATGAATGAGATAGAGCAGCGTTTTCGATGCCGGTTTGACGGTCTCCAATGAAATCCCCTCCTCTACACCTTAGTCCGCAGCAGACGAAACTGTACGCCGATAATGGCGAGTATCATCAAGAGCAACAGAATAACGATGGCCGACGCTCTGCCGGGATCGGAATAGACGAACGCGCTGTTGTAGCTTTCCTGCATGAGGACATTGGTGCTGTTCTCCGGCCCGCCCCCCGTCAAAATATACATCGGAGCGAATAGCAGGAAGTTCGCAATCGTGTCGGCCACGGCGACAAATGTGAGCGACCGTTTCATCATCGGGAAGGTAACGTTTTTTAGTTGCGCTATTTTCCCGGCTCCGTCAATGCTCGACGCTTCATACAGCGACTTCGGGATCTCCTGTAAGCCTGCGAGCAGGAAAACGGCCCAATACCCGACCCCTTTCCACGTCGCGATCGCCATAATGACCCAGATCGCCTGGCCTTTACTCGTCAGAAACGGCTGCTGCGGCAGGCCGAACGTCACCAGCAGCGAGTTGATCACGCCTTGCTCCGGATTGAGCATAATGTTCCATAGCACGCAAGCAATCGGAATGGATACCGCAATTGGCACGATATGAATGCTGCGAAACCAAGCGATGCCTCTCAGCTTCATGTTGAGCATGAGCGCGAGCAGAAACGCTAGCGCAATCTGAATCGGATTAATAAACACATTGAAAAATAAAGTGACATACACGGAGTTCCAGAACACCTTGTCGGCAAACAGCGAAACGTAATGATCCCATCCGACAAACAGCTCTTCTCCGGCCAGAAAGCTGGGGGCATACATACTGTTCTTCATCCCCAGCATGATGGGATACAGCTTGAACACAGCCAACAACAGAATGACCGGCAGCAGAAAAAAATATGGCGCTACTTTGGACTTGGTCATCGACGTTCACCTATTTCGCGACGACGTCGCGGTATTTGGCCAACTGCTTGTCCATCTGCTCGGCCGCCTGGTCCAGCGCCTTCTTCGGATCGGTACCGTTCTTGATGTCTTCATACGCTTTGTTATAGAGCGTCTCCCACTCAAGATACCCCGGCGTCAGCGGTCTCGGTACGGCTGTATTTTTCGCCTCGTAGGCGGCGATGCGGTACACGTCGTTCGGGAACTGGTCGTATTCAGGATCCTGCTCGATCATGCCGAGAATGTCCAGATGCGAAGGAAGATCGCGGTTGCCTTGGAACCAAAGGTCCGATCCCGCTCCGACCGATAAATACTCAATGAACTTGGCGGCCGCTTCCTTCTTCGCCGAGTATTTGCTAATGGCCAGATGCCAACTTCCGGTCGGCGTGGCCGCCGTACCATCCGCGAAATATGGGTGCGGCGCGAGACCGTAGTTCACCTTCGCTTCCGTGAATTTGCGCGTATTCCATGTGCCGCCGATGAACATCGCGATTTTCCCGTTCATGAAATACTCGCCCGACTCCTCCGGAGAAACGCGGGGACTGACCTTCCACGTATTGAACAAATCGTAATAGAATTGACCGGCCTTCACGGAAAGATCGGAATTGATGAATCCGGTTGCAACAATACCGTCGTCGCTTAGCGACTTCGCGCCCAAGCCCTCAGCTAGCGCCAGCGTTTGATAAGCGCGGCTGATCTGCTCGAAGCTGAAGCCGAACACATCCGTTTGGCCGTCACCGTTCGTGTCGTACGTCAGCTTCTGCGCCGCGTCGATCACTTGCTCCCATGTCCAGCGTTGTTCAACATCCATGGCCGGAGGCTCGATTCCTTTTTCCTTAAACAGATCTTTGTTGTAAAATAGAACTTGACTGGACGTATTCATCGGCGCGGCGATCAATTTCCCGCCATAGGAGCCTGCCAGAATGGAAGAATCAATCCATTTCAACTTCCAGTCGTCGGACGGCATGTAGGATTGGAGTTCTTCCAAATACCCTTTGACCCAGTAGTTCGCAACCAACGGCCCGTCCACCGTAATGACGTCGTAATCCTGAGACTTCGAGCCGAGCTTGACCTCGATCGTCTCGAACAATTGGCGGAACGGATACTCTTCCAGCTTGACCTTGATGTCTGGATTCTCTCGTTCGAACCCGGCGATCACTTCATTCAGTCCCGACTTCCCCCAGCCCGAGTTCGTGATCATCGTAATCTCAGTGATTCCGCCGCCGTTCTCTTTCTGTGAGGCAGCTTGCTTTCCGTTCGTCGAACATCCTACTAATGCAGAGATCAACAGTCCTATCATCATGATTTGCAACCAACGTTTCATTGGAACCCTCCTATGATTTTTCTTCATGTAACGCAATTTCTTTCAAACAATTCGATCCTACTCAGCCTCCATGCGATGTGAACCAAACCGTACGGCGATCGCCATGGTTGCTTGCTCTTAACTTGACTGGTTGTGCCTCATCTCCCTTGCCTGTTTGAAATATTGTTTTTTGGGGGATCATGTTGTCATCACGTTTATAGACACCTTTTGTGTCTAACAATGTCTAAATATACCTACATATCGTGTCATTGTCAAGCGTTTTGGAAACTTTTCGTGTCCTTTATAGTAATGGGTTGTCCGCGTTTCCTATAATATCAAGCAAGGGGGGATCGCCATGTTCGCAAGAAGATTAGCAGAATTAAGAAATAGCAGACATTTAACCCAATACGAGCTTGCGGATCGTTTGCAATTTTCAAGAGCGCAAATCGGCAACTACGAGCAAGGCACAAGAGAACCCGATTTTCAAACCTTGATTATATTTGCAGATTTTTTCGACGTTAGCGTAGATTATCTGCTGGGAAGAACCGATGATCGCATGGCTTCCTTGGACAGCATGACTTCCGATGCGAATGATGTCGTCATCTTCGGAGGACAGAAGGAACAACTGACTAGCAAAGAAGCTGAATTTTTGCAGGAAAGTTTGGCAATGTTCCGCAGGCTGGAAACGAAGTGGGAGTCGGAACGTACATAAGGGGTTGCCCGCATGGTTTTTTAGCTATCTACATGGGGGCATCTTTCGTCAACGACAGAATCAACTGCACGCCATCCCTCACCCCCTTCGTATAATACCATTCCTTCTCCACCGTCTGGGCATAGAACCACTGTTCCTCCCATTGCAAGAATGCTTCTCTTCCTTCATCATCGATCTGCGCTTCAATATGCTCTAACGCTTGCCGAGTCTGCTCATTCGTCTGCTTGAGTTTTGGATCTCCGTTCGCTTGCAGCGTCAGTTCTTCGAATCTTTTCTGCAGGGCGTCGGTTAGCCATGTGGGTGTCATGTGTGGGCTCCTTTCTTGACTATTTGTCATACTTATATTACCAAATTATTTATTTTAACTTGGTACGTATTTACGTACCAAACATAACAATATTATATGGTACGCTTATGCGTATAATCAAGTATTTTTAAATATTTATTTATGGAGAAAAAAATATGGCTAAAAAAATAGTTATACATATTCCGGAACTGCTAAAGGAGCACAATATAACACTGCGAGAACTGGCTAGAAAAGCTGGGGTTAGGCATGCTGCGTTAAGTGAACTTTCTAATGGTAAAAGAGAGAACATTAATTTTAATCATATTGTGAAAATTGCTGAGGCTTTGAATATTAGTGATATTCGTGAGATTATTGATTTGGTCGAGGTTGAGGACAAAGATTCATAAAAATAAAGATCATTCTTATTGTTGACCTGAATTCATTGTTATTTAATATTGTGATTGTAACAAGTCGATACTTTCATACATATTATATGTTTCCAAATGATACATGTCAATAGGGCGACGTGTCAATTCGTTACATTTATTTTAAGGTAACATTTTGTTACGATAAAAGAAAAAATATGGTGGTCATTATGTTTTCAAAAAGATTAGCCGAATTGCGGCGCCAACAAAATAAAACGCAACAAGAAATGGCAGATTATTTAGGGATCACGCGACCGGCATTCACCGCTTATGAAAGCGGAACCAGAGAGCCTGATTATAAAACGCTGATAAAGCTAGCTGATTTTTTAAACACAAATACGGACTACCTCCTTGGCCGAACCGATAACCCCTCCCCTACCATCTTCAGCAACAACGAGAGTATAAGAGAAGAGGCAAACGTCGCCTATTTCGGCAAAACAAAGGAAGAATTAACTGAAGAGGAAGCCGATCGTTTAAAGGAAGAGCTTGAGATGTACAGGGCGTTGAAGGAGAAGCGGATGAGGGAGAATAATGTAACCTAATTTCTAATCAAATTGTGTGGGGAAAGTATATTTTGAAAATATGGCTTAACATTTTAATTATTATATGTGTTATAACTGCTATGGTTTTATCTTGGTTAATATTAAATTTGTTTTTTACTAAATTTTTCTTTCCAAATGCTGAGCGTCTAGGTAAATCTATAGGCACAAAAACTAACAATAAGGTAATCATCTTAATAATTGAGATATTAACCCTATTATTGCCCTTTATTTATATCATTGGGCAAATACTTCTTTATTTTATCACAAATTTTTGGAAAGGTAATTTTTTGTTTTACTGGTTTATTTCTACAATTATTTTTTTAGGTTGTTTATTTATTTTCTCATCAGCTTTTGTTGAATATAAAAAACTTCACCCAGATTATGAGCCTCCAATTATTTCAAGATTAAAAGTATGGACTGCTGAATTAAAGCTGAATCGACTTAAGAGATTTTATCTGATAAACCGCATAGGATTACTAATACAACAAATTCCTGATTTCTTAAAAGCAGTGACGATATTATATCTTTCATTAATTCTCTTGACTAGTCTGGAATGGTCAGAAAATTTTTATTTTTTATCCTTTTGTTTAATTCCACTATACGCGAATTATTGGGTGTACTACATAAAAATATTAACAATTAATACTAATCAAAAAGAAGTATTCGTAAGAAGAGCTGTTATGTATATGATAATGATGGCTTTTGCAACATACGAATTATTTACTAGATATCAAGATTACATTTATGAAAGAACAGGTAGTACCGATTTTCGTGTTCTTTTGCTGGCTGGTTCCGGTGTTTTATATATTGCACTTGATAGAATTTTAAAAGAAGTAACTGTTGACTATTTAAACTTTAAAAAAGAAAAACAATATGAATTAGCAATTAACAAACGGAACAAATTATAATATTCAACAGGCTATCCGATAAACTCCTAAAGAATGCATGGTTTTTATCTGCTTCATAAAAACCATACCAATAAAAAGAAGAACAAATTCTCAAAAAAAAGGAAATATTATTCTGAAACGAAAATAAGTGCCGAAACTAAATCATAATTTAATTTCTATATCTTGAATTTTGGGGATCTCATATTAAAATACTTGGGTGCATGGTTGTCTACTGATTCAGCTTCCCCGAAGTACTCTTCCGTCAGATCCCACACCGGAATATTTGTTATCTGCGTTGTCGTCTTCCTCGATTAATCTATATTGAACACTTAGAATTGTCCGTGTATCGAAAAGTTGTTTCTCATATGTTCATTAAACGTTATATTATCATCTAGATGAAGTCTATTAGCTGAAATAATACCGTTTTCAAACACCAATTGATCGATATTTTTGAATTTTTTCCAATTATTTATACTTGAATAAAGTTGAAATAAACATTTCGATATTTCCTTAGCCTTATTTCCAGAAAGTTTATAGCCACTTGCTAACACGTCACTTTCATACAATCTAAACTTTGCTGAATAATAAGTTGCTGTTTTATCTGGCCCTATTCTCTTTTTAATATCAAAAAATTCATTGCTATCAGACGAACTGATGAATTCGCTCTTACTAATAATGACATCGGATAATTGATTGAATTTTATAAAATCATTTTTAGTGATCCAATTGAAACAACTTTGAAGCTTTATATAGTCGTTCATAAATTGTTGTAATATTGATAATTCTTTGATATGAATCGATCTAATTATTGTGTTTGTATTAATCACTTGAGTAATATCTCTATTAAAATCATCGAAAATACTAAATAGAAAGTAACCATGATGAATATTTGATGAGACTTTGTTAAATATATCTTCTTCTTTTCTCGTTAATTCATTTTCTATTTCAAATACATCATAACTACTTTCGTGACTAAACTCATTGTAAAAATGGGTTGTAAAGTAAGTGAATTTCAAAAAAATATTATTAATTTCTTTTTCAACGACTTGATTAACTAGTTTAGTTGATTTATATGTAAGAGCTGACTTATACAAATCATAAAATACAAATACTAACGGCAATGAGATTAGCGAAGAAGAAATGTTAATTAAATACCCCTTGATTAAATAATCGTCCTCTAATGATAATGTATAGATAAAGCCGAAACCTGCAATTAAGTAACAAAAGAAATATTTTATAATTATCTCTGTAAAAATATATTTGATAATAATATTTAAAAACTTAAGTATTCGTCTAAATATCTTTTTCACTTATGTCACTCCAATATGATTAACTTCATTGAAACATTTTTTTGTAACTTCAACTACCGTTTTCGTATTCACGACGTCGCCCTTGAGTCGAATCCACTTCAACTCTGACCCTAACCAAGGGCAAATAACCTAAAGCATGAATAAGGTGTTAGCGAAGTTAATGACATCATGAGTTATTTTCAGTACACAAATTTACATATTCAGCAAGTCCTTTAAGATCAGGAAATATAGTGAATGGTGTAATCCCAGAAAAGTATAAAAATTCAGCTACATCCTCACTCAACTCTTTAGTCAACGTTACCTTTTTCAAAATACCCTCTGTAATTAGAGCGCCGTCAAATTCTTCATCTAATGGCAATAATGTATTGCCTTGAATCGTGAATACTCCTTGCTGTGCAACAATTCTGTGGTTTGTCTTCACTGGATGAAGTGCAACTGAATTTTCAAAAAATTTCTTATCATTTATTTGGTATAATCGATCTTTATAACTATCACCATGTGTTACAAAATAGCGCCCATCGTTAATAGATTTTTTATTTAATTTATTCGGATTTAGCATCCATATTGAAATTGGATTATCTTGTTGCCAATGATTTGAAGCAAAATATAGGGCTGTAGCAAAAGATTCCGTCCAATCTAAAAGTCGGGTTTTTACACCGTGATGCTGCATAAGGTAAAGCAAATCCCAATCATCTAAATTATGGTATAAATGACCATTATTCTTGAAGAGATTATACCTTGCTCTTTCATTTAGCAATACTTGCTCTACCTTCTTGATATTTTGTCTGAATAGTGATGATTTTAATTGGTAAGCATCATTTGGTTGTCCTCTAAACCAAACACTATTATTGTCTTTTTTAAATTCTTTGACGGTTTGCAATACTTCATTCCATCTCACAATATAAACCTCTTTCTTTTTATGAACTTCACAAATACTACCATCCTTGTGGTATTTTCGTACTTCACGAATAACTTAACTCCAAGTGGTGAGTCCGGATCCCTAACGAACATCTTTAAAGCCTATTTTGTATTATGTAACTCCTTTAGGGTTGACCAACTCTTGTTTTAGCAAGTATTTATCTGGAAATACCTGTGTCAGCGTGGTTGCCTAGATATAACGGATGTTTATTTTCTTAGCCGGTTTCTATATTTCTTCACAGGCTTTGTGTGAGTCCCGTCCAACCTTTCATTTATAATCATTTCTATTATTTCTTTTTTTATATAATTAATTCTGTAACCGGAATAATAGTTTTTTACGACGAATAATATTCCCAATGACATAATCGTCACAATTAATAAGAATGCTCCTTGAGAAATTTCAAAAGTGGCATTAAGTATCAATGCAAGTATAGAAAAATAAAAACCAATGCATACAGACAGCATGCCAAATTGTTTAAACTCACTAATAATAGACTCAATATGTTTTTTATATAATACAAGATCATCCATTGAATATACTGAATATTGTTCCTTAATTTTTTTTAATTCTGAGGCTACATAATTTATCCTAAATTTCGAAAGCCCGTAATATCAAACACTGAATATAGTGGATCTGCCTCGCGGACTGTAAAAAAGTGGAGGTTTCCCAGTTCGTTCGGTTCAAGTCAACATTATGTGGATAC
>NZ_CAKKLI010000071.1:0-15806 GCF_918697855.1 Paenibacillus sp. CECT 9249
CGGAAAGTCCAGTCCCAGATGAAATTTTCAAAGAACGAGCCTGGAAATTTCGAGGCCGTTTTCCATCCCCCTCAGGGGATGGAAACTAACCTATAAGAGCTTTCAAAAGATACTATACGAGGAGAGAGACATATGTACAAATTGATAGCGATCGATGTGGACGACACGTTGATTAACGATGATAAAGTCGTGACGGAAGGAACGCAAAGAGCGCTGGAGCAGGCGATTGAACGCGGGGTAACGGTGACGCTGGCCACCGGGCGCATGTATGCCTCGGCGCAGAACGTCGCCCGCCAAACGGGGTTGAACGTTCCGCTCATTACGTACCAAGGCTCGCTCGTCAAAAACTTGATCGACGGCAGCGTGTTGTATGAACGTTCCGTTCCGGCGGACGCGGCGCGCAAAATTTTCGAATATTGCGAGCGGAACGAACTGCATCTTCAATTATACGTCAACGACCGGCTCTATGTTCGCGAAGAAAACGACAAAATAAAAGAATACGCCGATATCTCGAAAATTCCGTATACGGTCGAGCCCGACTATGCCAAATTGAGCGCCGAGCCGAATACCAAAATGCTGATTATCGACGAGCCCGCCTACCTGGACGAGCTTGCGCCGATCTTCCGCGACATGTTGGGCGACGCTGTGCATATTACAAAGTCGAAGCCGAATTTTCTTGAGTTTACGCATCGCGAAGGCACGAAAGGCCATGCGCTTAAGGCGCTCGCGAAGCAATTCGGCTGCGATATGTCCGAAGTGATGGCGATCGGCGATTCCTGGAACGATCACGATATGATCGAAGTTGCCGGCCTCGGAGTGGCGATGGGCAATGCGATCGATTCGCTCAAAGCGGTCGCCGATTATGTCACGCTCACCAACAATGAGGAAGGAGTGCGGCATGCCATTGAGAAGTTCGTGCTGCATCCTGAGATGTAACGGCTCTTATCCATTTGCATGAGCCGATTCGAGCGAGCTGCGGTCTCGCGAGCGGACCTTGCGGACACTCGTTCCGCGAATACGCCAAAGCCAAAGCCAAGGCAAAAGCCCGGCGCTGTTATCAGCGGCCGGGCTTTGCCGTTTTCATAAACTCCGTGATTTCCTCTTCCGCAGCGATGCCGGATTTCGGCCCAACGGCGAGCACCGATCTCGCCGCGGCCGCGCTTGCAAATTCGGCCGTACGACGCAAATCCCATCGTTTCGTCAATCCGTACACAAACGATGCATTGAACGTATCGCCGGCTCCCGTCGTATCCAGCGGTTCGACCTGAAAGCCTTCGACATGGAACTGTTCCTGCCTGGTCAGGACGAGGCATCCCCGCGCGCCGAGCGTAACGACGACGATTTTCGAATCGGAGGTGAGCAGCCGCCCGATCGCCTCTTCCCGCGATATGCCCTCGCCGTATTTCTCGAACGCGAACTCGTTGAAAAACAACAGCCGCGCTTCGTTCATGTACGGTGCATCTTCGTCTCTGCCTGCGAAAGACCCCGCCTCCACGTCGAACGCCAGACCCGCTCCGCTATCCCGCAGCTCGCTCATTAGCGTTTCATGGCCGACGATGTTCTTCCAATCCCGTATCGTCGTATAAACGTATGCGGAATGCAGCAGCACGTTTCTTTTTCGCTCATCGATTTCCAAAGGCGGCTTGGCGTTCGTCAGCACGAATATTGTCCGTTCCCCGCCTGCCAGCATAATATGCGTCTTGCTGTTGGGAACGCCTTTGCATATTTGCACGAAATCGGTACGGACGCCGTGACGCTTCAAATCGTGCAAAATAAGCTGCGTATACGAATCGTCGCCCAAATTGCCCATCATGTACGTTTCCAATCCGTATCCCGCCATCACGCTGGCGGCGTTGCCGATCATGCCGCCGATTTTGCTCTCTATAAATTCGGCGCGCGTCTTCGCTCCCAGTTCGGGCCATCGTTCGCACCGGTAATACTCGTCGATGTCGTTGTCTCCGATCGCCACTGCGTATTGTCTCATCCGGTTACCCCCCGCTCACTTGATGCAATCCTTTCGCCAAGCGGCCTAAATCCATCTTGTTTCGCTCGTTGATGATGCTGAGGTAGCTTTCCGGCAGCGATCGGCTGCCGTTCAGCGTACCTGCGATCGCCCCGGCGATCGTCGCCACCGTATCCGTATCGTTGCCGATATTGACGCCGCCGTAGATCGTTTCCATCGTGTCTCCCTTCGCGGCAACGAAAAGGCCGAAGGCGGCCGGCACGGCTTCCGCGACATGAATGCCGCTGCCGACATAATCGGCGATATCGCGCATTGCCTCGTATACGGAGCCGCTCTTGGCCGCAAGATCGATCGCCAGCTCCATCCGTTTGTAAACCGACGGTCCGGCGACCGTGATGCCAAACTCCTTGCCTCTTCGCTCGCCTTGCTTCGCTCCGTACAACCCGGCAAATACAATTTCGTCGACATCCGCGTCGTCTTGCATCGCCCTGCTCACAGCCGCGGCGACGGCGCAGGCGCCGGAAATGGACAAATGATTGCCATGCGTAGGCAGCGATGCGACGACGGCATCCTCGATCGCTCGATCGAGATCTCCCGGGCGGATGAGGCCGATGGGAAACATGCGCATAGCCGACCCGTTCGTTGCCCTGCCGTTGTTGAGAATCATATCGCTTGCGACAGGAACGCCGTTTTCCTTCCAAGCGGTAATGGCCGCTCTTGTCGTCGGCCCGGCAAACGGAACGAAGTATTCGTCATGTTCGGACCATTCGATCAAGCCTTCCATGACGACGGCCTCCGTTACCTCTCCCCGATGGCGTATAATCGCTTCGGATATGAAATAGGCAAGGCTGAAATCGTCCGTCACCTGGCCGGCAGCGTTTCCCTTGGCGAACGTATCCGCAGGCGGGTTCACCAATTCCTTCACATATCCTCCGAAGTAATCGATAATTTGCTCCGTAGTGCGCATTTCCGTTGCGGCGCCCATCGCGTCTCCTACCGCCGCGCCCAAGATGCCGCCCAATATTTTTTCGTATTTGTCCATTTCCAGTCTCCCCTTCGATGCATACCGCCCCGCCGTCTTCACGGGCCGCGGGGGCGCATTCAATAATCGGTATTGTTGAAGCGGACCACCATGCTGTGAACGTCGGATCGAATGACATTTTCGCAATATTCAAACGGCGTTTCTTCATCGACATAGGTTAAGCGGCGAACGAACAAGATCGGATCGTTGCGTCTTACATTCAGATGCATGCTCGCTTCTTCCCCGCATAACACCGCGGTAATCGCTTCTTCGGCATGATGGAATCGGATGTCCGTCTTCTCGCGGATGAGCCGGTAAAGCGACACATTATCGCGCACATCTTGAAAAAAATCGATGCCGCATACCATCTTCTCATTCAAGTAGGCGTCTTCCAACGCGAGCGGAATGCCGTCGGCGTAACGGATTCTTTTCAAATGCATAATCGGCTGCCCGATGGACATCCGCAATTGTTGCGCCAACTTTTGATTCGCTGTCCGCCTCGTTACTTCCAACACTTTCGTTTGCGATACGGAACGGTTTTTCCTTATGTTTTCCGTAAAACCGTGCAGCCGGTTATGATCCCGGTATTGAACGGGGATCGATTTCACGAACGTTCCTTTTCCTTTTTGCGTATAGAGCACCCCGTTGTACACCAGTTCGTTGATCGCCTGCCGCACCGTAACCCGGCTAACCCCGTATTTTTCCGCATATTCGAATTGGCTCGGTATCATATCGTCCACCTGATACACTTGATTCACGATGTCGTCCAAAATTTTGTTTTTCAATTGCTTGTACAGCGGCGTGTGGTCCATTATTAATTCCCTCCTTTCATGTTAGCTTGATATAATGATAATACAAGTTGTGCGGAATTTGAACTCTTTTCCATTTTCATAGCGAATTGTTTATTGGAACGATCCGGTCAAATGCCGATCCCGCGTCTTAAGGCTGCGCTTACCGATGACCGCCATAACGGACAAGACGCCTAGGAAAGCGGCCTGGGCAAAGAAAAACAACCCCCAAACGATCGCCGGAATCCCCGTCATCCGGGCCAAATTCGCGGCGTCTCCCGCTCCGTCGGGAGCCAGAATGCTGAGCGCTAAAATATCAAAGGCGGAAACGACCGAACTGATCAACAGCAGAACGTATAAAGAGAACGTGATCGAAGACAGCTTCTTCCCATCTTTCATCCGCATCGTGAAAAACAGCAGCAGCGAGAAAATGATCAACCATAATATGCCGTAAAAATTACGCACCCATAACAATAAATTGACAACGGAAAAAAGGAACAGGACGCCCAAGATCACTTTATCCTTCTTCCACCGCCATAAATACGCAAAAAAGACAACGGCCAGAGAGGAAAACACATAGCCCGCGATGCTCGTAATCAATCCTCCCAAATAGGATCTGGATCCGGTGAGCGTCACCCCTTCCGCATTGGCGAACAACTCAATATAATATACTTTGCCGCTCATCATCAATACGGCCAATGCGTGCCCGCTCTCGTGGATCATCGTATCAATGACCCGCAGAAATGCGCCGATAACCGGCAGCTTCATCAGAATGACCGTCGCCAATACGAGAACGGTATACTTTACTATTTTCAAGACGAACCTCTCCTCCCCGTTACCTGACCGCTCCTTGATCGCGATCCTTGGCTGCCGGCAGGCCCTCCGGCTGCAGAGGCCGAACCAATTGCTTGCGCAGGAACAACCACGATACGATCGGCGAACTGCCGATCGCGAGCATCAGCCCCGCCATCGCGAGCGGCGACTTGGTCAGCGCCACGACGGCTATAAACATAACGGTACCGAAAATTCGGCCGATATTCAAGCCGGTTTCGCGGAAAATAACGTACTCGACGCGATGTTCCGCGCTTTCCTTCGTCCGCCCGATCGCATCGAACGAGGCCGACGTAATCGGAATGCCGTACAACGGATAGAACAGGGCGACGCTAATCCCGAAAATCAGCAATGTCGTAAAGTTGATTTTGATAAAGAAAGGCAAAATGGCCGCCGTGATCGCGAGCGACCCGATAAGCATCGATCGGCTGCGCAGCGAAGGTTTCATCCAACGCCCGGCGAAATAGTAGGCGAGCAGCGACACGGCCGAAGTAAGGAGCGAATAGTTTCCAACCTGCAGTTCCTTCTTCGTGGCCAAATATACCATCAGACCGATGAGAAACGTAAAGACCCCTTCCCTAACCCCCTGCGCGATAAGCGCCGGAAAAACATGGCGCCACGGACTGTCCCGCTTGCCCAGCTGGCGAAATGCGTGCAGCCATTCGAACCTGTCTTGCACCGGCCGTTTTTTGAGAAAAAAACTGAAAATGACGGCGACGATAAACGTGACGAGCGACATGGTGAAAATAACGCGGTATCCCGTTGTATTGCCGGTTCGGGCAATCAAAAATCCCGATACCCATGGCGCGATCATGCTTGCCAACGAGCCGAGCAGACCGGACCAGCCATTGAAGCGATCCCGGTTTCCCGGTCCCGTCGCTTCAAAATAGACAACATTGAACGCGACCCAGAAAAGGGTGAAAGCCAGACCCTGGAGCGCGCCGAGCGGCACGATGTATACGGCGGCCCGCTTGCCGAAGAATAAGACGGATAAATAAAACAAGGCCGAGAGGGCGACGCCGAGACGCAAACAATTCATCTTATTATGTTCCTTCACCCATTTGGCGATGGCCCACATGCCGAGCGCGCTCGCCACTTGCTGCGATAACGCGAACCAGCCGATGACCAGAAGATCCGATTTCGCTTTCCATAAATAGACGTTGATGAAGGTGCCCGAGAGCGCATTGGCGACCGCGAACAAACCTTGAATGACCAATAAAAGCACCGTCTGCTTGTCCAAACGTCCCGATTCGCCATGCCCGCTTCGTACGGCGTTTCCTTCAACGATGCCGCCTGCAACCGTTTTGTTCGTTATGAAAGTTCTTTGTTTGCTTTTTTGCATTGCTTCTCCCTACCGTCTTCCTTTTTTTGCGGCAATTCTCATTTAAGATGCCCCAAAATACGGCAAAGAAAACGTAGAAAAGAAAATAGACCGGCGAATCGGTCTATGAAAGCAATCTATTAAAATGCGGCGAAACGGCCCTCCGCTTACGGCTTGGCCGCCATCTCTCTTCCTTTGCGGCGGCGGGCGACGCCCGATTCGTAGGCGGCTTTGATAACGGCCGATTTCACTTTGTCCACGACATTGCTGTTGAATACGCTCGGAATAATATATAGTTCGTTTAGCTCGTCCTCCGTAACGACCGAAGCGATCGCATGCGCGGCGGCGAGTTTCATGCGTTCCGTAATTTTCGAGGCCCGGCAATCCAATACGCCGCGGAACATGCCCGGAAAACAGAGGACATTGTTAATCTGATTCGGATAATCGGAACGGCCCGTAGCCATAACGCGGACATACGGTTCGGCTTCCTCCGGCAAAATTTCCGGCGTCGGGTTCGCCATCGCGAACACGATCGGGTCCGGAGCCATATTCCGCACGTCGACAGCCGTAAGCACTTTCGGTCCCGACAAGCCGATGAATACATCCGCCCCTCCGATCGCTTCCGAGAGCGGCCCTCTGACGAGATGCGGGTTCGAATGTTCGGCATACCATTGCCATGCAGGGTTGTCATACGCCTCCCCGCGAACGAGCGCTCCCGCCCGGTCGACGCCGACGACGTTGCGAACGCCGGCAGCAAGCAAAATTTTGGTGCAGGCGATACCCGCCGCGCCGATGCCGCAGACGACGACTTTGCAATCGGTCAGCTTCTTGCCGACCACCTTGACCGCGTTGAGAAGACCGGCCAGCAGAACGACGGCCGTGCCGTGCTGGTCGTCATGAAACACGGGGATATCCAGTTCGTTCATTAACCGTTCTTCGATTTCGAAGCAGCGCGGCGACGATATATCTTCCAGATTAATGCCGCCGAAAGCGGGGGCGATCGCCTTGATCGTTCGGATAATCTCTTCCGTGTCCTGCGTGTCAAGACAGATCGGGAAGGCGTCTACGCCGGCCATTTGTTTAAAGAGCATCGCCTTTCCTTCCATGACCGGCATCGCCGCCTCCGGACCGATGTTGCCGAGCCCGAGCACGGCCGTGCCGTCCGACACGACGGCAACCGTATTGCGTTTAATCGTCAATGTGTGCGCTTTCGAACGGTCTTCGTGAATCGCTAGACAAACGCGCGCGACTCCCGGCGTATACACGCGGGATAAATCGTTTCTGTTCTTAATCGGCTGCTTCGGAGTCGTTTCGATTTTTCCGCCGAGATGCATGAGAAATGTCTGATCGGACACATTAATGACCTTAACCCCGTTCATCTTCTCCAATTTGCCTACAATTTCGTCCGTTTGCGCCGGATCGGCTACGTTCACCGTAATATCCCGCGTCGACGTCGTCTTCCCTACGCGATAGACGTCAATGGCCATAATATCGCCGCCCGCGTCGCTGATCGCGGTGGCGATTTGCCCGAATGTAACGGACTCCTTATGCATTTCCAACCGTAAAATAATATTCGTATCCGCGCCAGTGGAACCGGCCATACCCAATCACTCCCGCAATAATAAATTTGAACAAGAGCTCTTCCGAATGCGTCAACTTCAATGCTTATGCGCCAGGCTTGACCCGGCAATGCCGGGATGAGTCATTTCGAACGGATCGAGGATGCGATCCAGTTCTTCCTTCGATAGCAGCTTGCTTTCCAAACACAGCTCGCGCACCGACCGTCCGGTTTGCGCGGCCTGCCGGGCGATTCTCGCCGCCGTCTCGTATCCGAGGTACGGATTCAATGCGGTAATGATGCCGAAGCTTCGCTCCACGTATTGCTTGCACACTTCTTCGTTCGCTTCGATTCCTTCGACGCAATGCGTTCGGAACACCTGAAACACCTGGTTCATCAGCCGCAACGATTGCAGCAAATTGTACACCAGCACAGGTTCCATGACATTCAATTCCAATTGTCCCGCCTCGGAGGCGAGGCAAATCGTATGATCGTTGCCGATCACTTGAAACGCCACTTGATTGACGACCTCGCACATGACCGGATTCACTTTGCCCGGCATAATGGACGAACCGGGCTGCCGGGCGGGCAAGTTGATTTCGTTCAAGCCTGCGCGCGGCCCCGAAGCCATAAGACGCAAGTCGTTGGCCACCTTCGACATATTCATCATGCATACTTTGAGCGCGGCGGACACTTCCGTATAAGCGTCCGTATTTTGCGTGGCGTCGACCAAATGTTCGGCGGTAACGAGCGGAAACCCGCTCAGTTCCGCAAGCAATTCCACCACTCTCCGGATATATAGCGGATCGGCATTGAGTCCCGTGCCGACTGCCGTAGCCCCCATATTCACTTCGTATAAATGGGTTCTCGTTTGCTTAATCCGCCCCAGATCGCGTTGCAGCACCCGCGCGTAAGCGGCAAATTCCTGACCGAGGCGAATCGGCACTCCGTCTTGCAAATGCGTGCGCCCCATCTTGATAATGCCGTCGAACTGCCGGGCCTTGCCTAGAAACGCTTCATGCAATTGACCCAAGGTCGCCAGAAGTTTCTCGATGAACGTGAGCGTGGCGATATGAACGGCGGTAGGAAACGCGTCGTTCGTCGACTGAGCCATATTGACATGCGTATTGGGGCTAACGACGGCATAGTCTCCCTTCTTGCCGCCGAGCAGTTCGATCGCGCGGTTCGCAATCACTTCGTTGGCGTTCATATTCATGGATGTGCCTGCGCCGCCTTGAATCGGATCGACGATAAATTGGTCATGCCAGCGCCCGGCAATCACTTCATCGGCCGCTTGGACGATCGCCCGCCCGATCGATAGCGGAAGCCGTCCTGTCTCCATATTGGCCAAGGCGGCCGCTTTCTTGACCAAGGCCATCGATTTGATCAGTTCCTCGTCGATCCGATAGCCGGTAATCGGGAAATTCTCCGCGGCTCTGATCGTTTGGATGCCGAAATACGCATCGGCGGGCACCTCTCTCGACCCCAGAAAATCAGACTCGATTCTTACCGTTTCATTTGCCATCATAAGCAACCTCCACGTTGTCCTTTTATTTATAGTGTAACAATATTTTCGTCGATTAGAAAGATTTATTGTATCAATTAATTTTATTTTTCAGTACGTTTCCATTATATGTTGAAGTTGTTCATTGGATTACAGCTTGTTTGACCGATAACAAATATTACCAAATTGGAACGATTTTGACTTTCCTGTGCTGTAAACTTGTTTTTCCCTATGAGGCCTTATACAATCGACGATAGATTGAAGAAAGAGAGGGGAAAGCCGTGTTTGAACAAAGATTGAACGAAATCGTCTTCCATACGGCATGTATGGCCGCAAGCCGGCCGCTGCGCGAAAGCGGATTATGGCATCACGGAGACATTCGCAACAATTTTTACGATGCTTCCTATATCATTGCCGCTGCCGCCGATACGACAATGGAATTGCCTTTTGATCGTATGGAAGCGGTAGAACGGGCGGAACGGGTTTTGCTGCAAGTGGTGCGGCTGCAGGATCGAACTCCGGGAAGCGCGACCTACGGACATTGGCCGCTAGGTCTGGACCCCGATCCCGCCGAAGCCAAGCCGAATCCGCTTCCTGCGGAATTGATGGGGCTGCTGATGGCCTATTTTGTGAAACGTTACCGGCATATATTGTCCGAGTCGCTGCAAGCGGAATTCCGGATTGCGTTCGAAACGTTGTATCGGAGCGATTTTTATCGAACGCCGCTTTACCATTATCATCATCACGAAGCGAAATATACCGCCGCCAAATTAATATACGGAACGATGTTCGGCGATGCCGGCTTGCTCGACGACGGTAACGCCTGCCTGAAAGCGACGCTGGACCGGATCAAATCCGCAGGGATGACGGAATACGGGTGTTTGCCGTGGTTCTGGCATTGGATTCAGGCGTTTGCATGCGCATTTCATTGCGTGGAGCGGCAGGATATCAAGGATATGCTCGCCGAAATGCTCGATTTTCTATGGGAAGAACGGGCGGCTTTTTATTGGAAAGGAACTTGGATCGGAGCCCATTCCCGCGGGCTTGCGCATGATATTCCATCCGATGGGAACGTCTTGTTCGATTATGTCCAATTCGGCGACTTTTCTTTCCCGGAAACCGTCCCGCGCGTGGAATATGCAGGGCTGTTGTTCTATCCCGCCCCGGATTCCGTCCGGGCCCAGGCCGTCGGGCGATCTTTCCCTGCGGAGGTCAAGAAGCTCGTTCCCCCCAAGCCGGAAGCCTCCGCTTACGAAACGTTACATAGTTATGTATACGTAGAAGAACATTACGCGGTCGGAGGCATGTGGGAACGGACGTTGGAATTCGACAACGAGCAGCATCGATGGAGCGCCACTCTGCCCTTAACGGGAAACGGGGACGCCAATAAAGCGTTTTTCTTTCATCCCGGGGCAGGCTTTGCGGGCGAAGATTCGGCCGATTGGAGACATCAGAGCGAAGTCGAGGAAGTTTTGCTGCACCGCAATGTAGCCATGGCGCTGTACCCTATTTCCGACGAAGGTCCGGACTATATCGTCGGATGTTTGCCGAAAGGGCGCTGGCTGGACCAAGACCGCGCCATATTCGGACAGTGCGGGGACGTGTATATCGCGGTATACCTGATGCAGCCGTATCGGATGACGCTAACGGACCGGGCATGGCGGGTGATCAGTCCCGGCCGCGCCAACGGCGTTGTGATGGAGGTCGTGGATGGCCGGGCAGCCCGGCAGGCGGGAATGGCGGATCTGGAGTCGTTTGCCTCGGCCAGACTTGCCACAAAGGCCGTATTCGATCAGGAGAAACTTGCTGCACGCTATGAAACGACAAACGGAGACGTGCTGGAGCTCCGGTGCGATCGCCGCGATGCGGTCAAACGGAGCGTGAACGGCGTCCCCGTTCGTTTTGACGGGTACGAGCGTTAGAGGGGGCGGCGGTTCACGCTTGCCGCAAATGCGGCTTGGCTTCTGCGGGCCGGGGGTGCCTCTACGGTCAACTTATTAATCTTCATCGGCCTTTTGTCGAAATCCCCTTCCCTCAGAAGCCGGTCGTTGCGAGTATTTTCAGCCTTCTGTCGAAATCCCATTCACTCAGAAGGCTGATTTTTCCGTTCAGGCGACAATCGGCAGTTGCTTGAAGTTCTTTGCGATATCCCTTTTGTATTTGGGTCATTAAAAGGGCTTATTTATCCGCCCCTCTGTCCGACTGATTCAAGGGGATATCGACAGAAGGCGGCATGAGCAGATTACCGGGACAAGCGAGCACTAGTTTACGCGGGCGCCTTTGGATACATAGTAAAGAGAGGAACCAACCCCAAACGGCTGGTTCCTCTTTTCATGTTATTCCTTTTTTAATTCGCAATGGCGGCAAGGATCAATTTGACCGCTTCCGCGCGGGTTGCCGGATCGTTCGGCGCGAACTTCCCGTCGCCCCGGCCTTGAATCAGTCCCGCGTCATAGGCTGCCGCGACGTACGGCTCGGCCCACGCCGGTATGCGATCCGCATCCGCAAAGGATGCTTTCGCCTGCGGATCGACGTCAAGCGCTAGCGCTCTCACGATCATGACTACCAATTCCGTACGCGTGATTTCGAGCGCAGGACGGAACGTTCCGTCTTCATATCCTTGAATGATACCGGCGCCGGCCGCTCCGGATACGTACGGTCTAGCCCATTGCGGAATGGTATCTTTATCGGCGAAATCGGCATCCGTCCGCTGCTCCCACTTCAGGGCGCGCCCCAGCATCGCGGCAAATTCGGCACGCGTCACTTTGCCGTTCGGACGGAACGTTTGGTCCTCGTAGCCTTGAACGATACCGAGCTTCGCCGCTTGCTCAATCAACGCTGCCGCCCAATGCGTATCCGTATCTATAAATTTCGGCGCTGGCGCCGGCTCAGGTTCAGGCTTGCTTCCTTCGTCCGTTTCGCCTGTCTCCCCGCCGGTTCCCGGCTCGCCCTCCGTCTTTTTATCTCGATCCTCATCCTTGTCGTCCGGCTTGGAAACGACAGGCGTCGAAGGTGCCGACGGGTTCGGCGTTGAGGAGGACTCAGCTTTCGTCTTCTGCGTTACGCTTGGCCCGTCCGTACTCCAAGTTCCGAGTTCGTTGCTTGCCTCCACCTTAAACGTATAGGTCGTGTCCGTATTCAATCCGGTTACTTGATACTGATAGACGGTACCCGGCACCGTGGACAGTTCGGCGCCGTTCTTGAAAATTTTGAACGCTGTCACTTGGGAAGCATCGATCTCGCCCGACCAGGACAAGTTCATTCCCGACTTCGTGACATTGCCGGCCGTTAATCTGCCGTTCTTCCATGTCGGTACGTCCGCTTCGGGAATCATGCTTGCTCCGAACGCTTCGATCGCCGCGTTCAACGCCGCTACGGCCGCATCGATTTCCGCCTGCGTCACTTCTTCCCTTTCCGTCACCTGCTTCGCCGCCTCGATCGCCAAATGGAATTCCATGACGGCTTCCGCCGGATATTGTCCCGGCTCGGTTCCTTCCACAGCGCTGCCATATACCGCTTGTGCAACCGATATCGCCTCTAGCAGCGGCGTTTTATCGACAGGCGCGGAAGGATCCCGAATCACCGAAGATTTGAATGATTCCACCGCATGATGCAAAGCCGCCATGGCATCGTCGATCTCCGTTTGCGTCACCCCCGCTTTATTCACTGCCTCCTGCGCGATCGCAATCGCAACGGCTAAAGCAGACTTGGAGCCTTCCGGATATTGCCCCGGTTCGCTTCCTTCAACAGCCGCATCATGTATGCTTTGCGCTTCCGCGATCTCCTGTTCCAAAGCCGCCTTATCGACGAACCGCACCGGAATCAAGAGCGGATCTGCGGCAATGCTCTCTAACTCATCCGACAAAGCGTACTTGATATTGTCGAATGCAAAGGTTCGCCCATTGGCGGAGTCCCATAAAAACCCGAGCACAATCCGGTCAAAATCTTTAATACCTGTCGTTGTTTTTACCAGTTGGCCGTCAATGTACATCTTTAAATCGATGCCCGACGTATAGTCCCATTTGAATTCATGCCAGCCCTTGCTTCTTTCTACGGAAGTTTTCTCCCATGCTTGCGAATTGCCGCTCGCCCGAACCGAATAATAATCCAGAGAGCCGTACGTCGAACTGCCGTCATAAAGTACGCCCATTCCGGCCAAGAGCGTACTTCTTGCATTTCCGACATGCGCAACAACACGCGTATTGCCCGACTTGGAGCCGTCATCATACATCATCATGGTAACAATGCCTTGTTGCTTCGATCCGAATAGCTTTTGAATCGCGTTGCTGCCATCGCCTTTCACGAATAAGGCGCTTTGTCCGCCGTGATATGCGACCCGATCCGATATGGTTCCCGTTTGGATCTGCGTACCCGACTCGGGAACGAAGTCCCCCCAACCCGCTTCGAAGCTTTGCGAATAAACTAGATCTTGATATTCCTGCACAAGGGCGGTCACTTCAACCGACTCTGCATCGGCAACATTGCCGTTTGCATGCAGCGTTCCCGTCTGCGAATCGACAACGAAGCGTTCATCGTTCGTCGTATACCGAACCTGATAGAAAGGCGCATGCTCCATGGCAATGCCATCCTCGGTCATACCGTCGATCCGAAGCCGGACGGCAGGATTCGCATCCGATAATTCGGTATCGTCCGTTGCGACTTGATACGAGACGATGGCCGACGCTTCATGAACGGTGACAGTCGCTTGAGCGCGAATATCGGGATCGACGGTGCTTTCGGCCGTAATCATCGCTTCGCCCGGTTTCATTGGCATAACGAAACCGTTCTCGCTTACCGTTGCCACTAACGGATCGCTGCTCGACCATTTGACGCCTTTGAACCACGCATTTTGCGGCGTAATCGTCGCCGTCAATGTTTTGCCTGCTGCCTGCGCATACAAGTCCAGCGTGCTATGGCTCAGCGTCAACGACTCCGGCAAAATTTCAGGCGCTTGATTCGCAGGCTCGTCATTCGAATATTCATGCGCCCCGATATCCGTTCGTCCGTCCGTGAGCGGATTGTCAAAAAAGTCTTTCGCAGCCATTGGCCACACGGAAGGCGTCATGCCGCTCATGTCCAGACCTGCATGAATCGCCGGAGAATCCGGCAACAACTTGTATCCGTTCAATTGCTCGACATCGAAGATATCGTTCGCCGCATCGATAATATCTTTGGGCTCTTCTCCCGGTCTGGCGAATTTCGGACTTTGGAAAATGTTATCCTCGAACGTTACGCCCGCAAAAGCCGCATCCTTGATGCCCGTTCCAGGATAGAAAATATTGTTCTTGATTTCCCCGCCGGCAAACGAGGTTGCACCCATCGGCGTATCCGCCTTGGTATAAAAAATGTTATTGTACATGCGGGCATAAATGCCGGATTTATCGAAAATTCTCGTTTGGATATTGGAATCCGTGAAGAACGTATTGTTATGAATAAGCGGCGCATCGCCCGCAGATTTGGGCAAATAGTGCAGCAGGTATCTGCCGTCGCCGTCGTTAACGCTTACATTATAGCGAACGACCGAATTCGTGGACCCGCCCATAAACAGAATAAATCCGCCGCGGTTGCTATGGCTGTAATTATATTGATACAACGTCCCTTCGCAAAACATATCGATGTCAAAGGCTTGCCCGTCGTTATAGCCGTAAATGCCGCCGTACACCTCGTTATACTGCATCACCATATCTTTGACGCCGATGACCCACAAGCCGGCATAGTTGACGTTGCCGACATTTTTGGCCGAATGTTTGACGACCGTGTTGTATTCCATTCTCCCGTTCTCGCCGACATTGCTCATGACGAAGCCGTCGCCTTGCACCTCTTCCACATAGTTGTTATTGAAAATAACATTCTCGAACACTCTCGGGAAATTGGCGTTAATATCGCCTTCTTTATACAAACCGGCGTTCCGGATCCCCTCGATATCGACCCGCTTCACAATATTCCCTTCCACAAGCACATCGGAAATATTGCCGAGGATGAGGATGCCGCCGCTGCCGATTTTCCACCCTTTCGGATTGCCGTCCACATCGTGAATATAATTGTTCCTGATCACAATGCCGCGATGCGGATTGGCTTCCCATTCCTGTACCGTAGTCGAGGCGGTGCGGATATTGATGCCCGCGCGTTGCGACACAACATCGGGATTGAAGTTCGTCAATTCGAAATTGGAAAATTCCAAATAGCTCCCGTCCACCACATCGATCGTTGCGGACATCGTTTTGTCTTTGACGCCGGTATAATTTTTAATAATGGCAGACTCCTCGGTCGTTGTCGTCCCGTTCCCGTTGATTTGCGGGCGGCCGTCCTCCTCCCAATTGCCGTAAGAACTGAAAACGATGGGTGCTTCTTCAGTGCCGGATGTTTTTCTAAGCTTCAAAGAACCGTTCCAAACATCTCCCGCCTTGAACAAAATACGATCCCCGGGCTGGAACTTCATGCCGTTTACTTTCTCCAGCGTCGCCCAGGCACGGTCTTCCGCCATGCCGTCATTCGCATCGTCCCCGCCGGTGCTGCTTACATAATATGTATTGCCTGCCGCAAGCGGCGTCCGGAGATTTCCGGCATCGGCAGGAAGCGCTTCGGCCGCCGCCCCGATCCGTCCCGGAATAACCAGCATGGCCATAAGCACAAAGCTTAGGAACGCTGCAGCAAATTTACGCATCATTTCGGTCTTGCGATTGTTCATGTTCGAACCTCCTCGTATAGTATCTTTTGAAAGCTCTTATAGGTTAGTTTCCATCCCCTGAGGGGGATGGAAAACGGCCTCGAAATTTCCAGGCTCGTTCTTTGAAAATTTCATCTGGGACTGGACTTTCCG
>NZ_CAKKLI010000072.1:0-14865 GCF_918697855.1 Paenibacillus sp. CECT 9249
AAAAACTCGATTTTTGAACTGGGTTTAGTTTGGTGTTGTCTTTTTTCCTGACTCATTGACCTGTTCCTTAAAGTAAATTTCCAATTCTCATGAATCAGGGGCTTGACATCTTACCGCTGGACTTTTTTCGTCATCTCAAGTTCAAGGGCAATCTGTTCTCGATCATTGTTATTGGGTTTATCCAATAACGTCTTCTGGCTTACGTCTTCCCGGCATGCAATGGTTTCGTCGAGCTTCGCGGAAAGGATTCGGTCGGCTCTGAACTGCCTTATGTCCTCCTTAGTGAAGCAATAAGCGGGACAATACCAATATCCCGAACTGGCATACAGACCGATCGGCTGAATATTCCGCTCCGACACCCCGCTGCTGGATCGATACTCGATGTTGACTACACTACCGATCATAATCGCTTTCAGGAGAGTTTGAAGAATCTCCGCTGACATCAATCGATAAGGGCTCCAGAACATAATCCTGTTCTTAAGACGATCAATCTGTTCTCTTACATCGGCAGGCAAATAATGATAAAACTTATGAAGTGCCGAGTCGGCCCCCTTTCCAAAAGGTAAGGAGCTATAATAATCCATCGTCTGACACGCGAAAAACATGGCGAGAGCTTCGCCCTCTGTAAAGCTGATCGGCGGCAGAAGTCTCTCTTGGAGCAGCCTATAGCCTCCTCCTCTTCCCTGAATGGAATATACCGGAACACCGAGTTCGCTTAGTTCTAGCAGATCCCTCGTAATCGTTCGAGTGGACAGGCCAAATTCATCGGCCAGTTCTCTAACGGTAAAGGATGGTTTGGCGTTGATCCGCATTATCAATTGGATGAGTCGCTGTGATTTTTGCAATGGTTCACCTCATGTCGATCGTTTTTTTCATCGTATCGCACGAGAAAAACCAAGATGGCCTCTCTTTCAACTTCAGTGAGGTATTGCTTATAGAATTGAGCTTGATACCTGAGTGTTTTCATCCATTTCTCATCCTCCCGATGCACGACCAAATAAAATGTGATGCATTTGCCTTTGGGAGTTTTGAGATTGAACCTAGCCATTGGAACTTGCTGTTCTTCCTTCAAAATCAGTATCGGATGAAATTCGAAGTGTGTCATGTTAAAGTTTTCGCGAAGTTGAATATACAGTTCATTTGTAACGACGTACTTCGCACGGTAGAGCATTGTCGTTGGTCGTGTTGCTCTGGGATCTCGATGACCCAAATGAACGCCGAACCGGAATTTAAGAATATCTGCTCCACTCGCGCCAAGCTCGTAATAACTTTGCCGATTTTCATTGGGGTTCGCATAACTTTTCCATTGTATTCTTCGAATCAACCCGTGTTTGAGCAGCTTTCTGACTCGTTTCTTGGTAGTTTCATCCCTCTCAGCATCAGGGAAGAATAATCGCTGAATCTGCGGTAGCGTAATCCAACGGTGGACAAATAAAAATCGAACGATTTCAATGTCCCTTTCGGTTATCCAACCTTGCTTAATTTTTTCTTCAATGTAGTAAAACTCGTGCCGTGTTAGGGGATCCATACCCGTTATATAAGCATAAGGATCATCCCAAACTGGCTTTGGCTGCAGCGTCGGTTGGTCCCCTGTTTTAATTAACGGAGACACGTGGTATTCCATTCTCCTCCCCCCTGCTAGTAAATCAAATGTGGGAATTTAATGATCCTTGCCCGAATGCGCCGCTTTTCTTGGTCTATATTCTTGATGCGAAGGCTCACACTTTTCCCTACCAGAGTGCCATGCGGAGGAGACTTTGGCGGAAACCAACACAACGCCTCTACGCCAGGCTGTAGCTTGACAAAAATGCCGACATTTTCGACGACGCTTGTAACCACGCCTGAGTAGTAGTTGTTTACTCCATAGTTATCTCGAACGCGATTCCAAGGATCTTCTAGGAGTTCCTTACGAGAAACGCGAACTTGTTTCTTCTCACGGTCAATCTTCTTAATTTTAACGGTCAGCGACGTTCCGAGAGGGACCAAATTACGAGCAGTTGGTGTCCAGTCATATTCATAATCTTGGATTGCCAGCACGCATGAGACGCCCTTTACCAAAAGATAGAGTCGTTCATCTTCCCAACCAGATACGGTGCCGGTGACAACATGATCCTCCTGGGCGGTCTCCCAGAATTCTTCCTGCAGTTCGTCGAGTGCTTGAATACGGGATAACAGTACAATCCCTTTTTCTTCGTCAAACACTTGGACTTTCTCCGGGTCAAACCCCAACTTCTGCACATCAAGCACCATGAAGTCGATAGTATGATCAATAAAACCGACCAACGAACGGAACTTGTGACGATCAAATTGATCTTCATAGATCAAACCTTTCAAGCCATTGTTGAGTCGGACGAGCGCACATTGCATTTTCTTACCGTGCGGCTCGTGTACTTCGACGCCAGTCACCACTCCCTGATGGATCTGTTTCCTCCGCAGCGAGGTGCGATACTCCTGCATCGGATTGGCCGCCAATGCTTCATTTATCATGCGAATTCCTCCCTAGTCTTGATATAGAGTGTGTATTTGTGATCGGTCACTGTTCGGATTCCAACGAGCTCCACGTCTCCTTGCGTCCTATCAGTAACCTTGATCGCCCGCCTCTTGAACATGCCGCTCACCGTCTTTTCATCCATTTCCGAATGCCACGTGACTTGATATAGGCCACGTGATGGAGAACGTCCCGATAGGTCTATTTGGATATGTAGGGAGTATTTTTCAGGACTTCCAAGGGTGTAAAGCTTTACGCCCAAATCATCGAGTGCCATTCGGACTGCTGTGTTCTGCTTTGACCATTCCCTTAAAAGGCCCGGATTTATCCGTTTCATTGTCGTTACGAAGGCATAGATCGGGACCGATTCGTTCATTATTAGGCAGTTGTTATAGAAGTTTTCTACCCGTTCAACATTACATGACGGGTGCGTTAGCACAAATTCCAATTCGCTGACTAATCTTTCATCAACCAATCTAATGCTCCTTTCATCAATGGTCTCCTTTCTCATGTATATTAGTTATTTAGTTATTATATATACATATAAATATACTACAATAGTAAACAAAAAAAATGAAGGGTATTATTTCACCCTTCTTAAATGCGAACCATTTTTTGCGATCCTTCGAGTAATCGGCTTTTGACTTGAACGTTTTACTACTTGGATATTTAACTCGATGTCACCAACGCGATTGTGAGATGGAACTATTCCGTATTCGAAGTCCTCAAACACGATATATGAATCGACATCATAGGATTCTCCCTTTGCGACCTGTTCAACCAGATGCAACAGTATCCCTTTTGCAAAAGGAATATCTGCAGCAATATTCGCTTCGGGATGATTAAACAGTTCTTTCAAGCCTTTACTGATGTATCTTACGGGCTTTTCGGTAATAGGATTGTTGATGGTGATGATGCTTACGTCCTCTGCTTTTGGGAAAATGATTTTGGCGACGTTCTCCACTTCGTCGACCTCAAATAGTAACAAGCGACCATTGAAAATCCAAGCTCCCTCAAAATCAAACTCCAGCGCATATATTCTGTCGAGAATCGCATAGAAAAGCAATTCATAGTCCTCTATTGTTCCGTCCAGGTAGAGATCCGGAAAACCGTAGTGGGTCAATCCGTGTGTACGAATATAGAGCACTTGACCATCTAAGTTCGTTGTAACGATCGGTTTAATTGAAGGATCAATGAAGTGGTGCATGACGCCGCCCCCTTCCCATCATCTTATTGTAAGACTTATTATAAGGCCAAATTCTATAAGCGCAAAATTTTTCTAAAGTTTTCTTTCCTTCTCTGTAAATCTTGATGTAAATTGGGTAAAATGGACTAGGGCATTGGTTTTTATTTGACGCGATCTTGTCGGGAAATCAGTAATCATTTGGAAGGCAATCGCTCTGATTGAAGTATATTATTTAGTTAGACTGTGTGTTAATATATATATTAGTTTCCTGAAAGGTTCGGTGAAATGTCAATGACCAATGATTTCGATCTGTCTATGCAGTTAAAACCATATTTAGAATCTATGATTAACAATCTTCCTAACGCCCCCAAGCTTGTTATGCAAGCCTTATCAAAAAAAGATTACAACAAGGAAGATTTGTCTCTTGAAAGCAGGGTCCGTCGCGGTGAACTTAACTATGCACTTTGTTGGATTGAAGCACTAGGTTTTGTTAGGTTTAATACTAGCGGTCGGCAGAAACTTTACAGTTTGACTCCACTGGGTAAAACTGTGTATGAGGAGTTTCATGATTTATTCCATAATCTGAACGAGTAAAAAAATCTCCTATTGTTATGGGGTAGGCATGTTACCCACTCCATCACAAAGGAGACTCACCATGGGTAACGATATACCATCTCATGTGTTTCGTCAATGCTTTCATTGGTTTGATGTGAATTACAAGGATATTCTCTTCGATCATCGTGCGCAGAAGCTCCATACGGGTAAGGCCCTGTTGTTGTTCCTGGAGGCCGCTTGGAATAAACGCGATTCCCTCGACGACATTGCGAACAATCTTAGAGCCAAGGAATGGATGCAACAGTGGATCGGAATCAAATCCATTCACGGTTCCACCTTATGTCGCAAGCTGGAGAAGTTACCGCTGGATCTGCTTCAAGACTTGTTTGCCTCGGTCGTCAAGGCGATCGCACTCTGCTATGCCGGGAAGACAGGGATTAAGAAGTTAGGCAAGTTGGCAACCGTTGACTCGACGGAAATTCGACTTCCACGCGTCAACGGAACCTGGGCGTACACATCATCCAGCAAAAATGCGGTGAAGATGCATACTCGATTGCTGGTCGCCGATGCCGACAGTGTTTGCCCGGAGGAAGTCATCCTGTCCACCGCCGCCGTTTCGGATCAAGAAGTAGCACTCGATCTTGTAGTTGATACGATGAACACCTATGTGTTTGACCGCGGCTACATCAACTTCGCCCACTATCGGAAATGGGTACAGCGCGGCAACCAGTTCGTCGCTCGAGTGAAAGCAAACAACCGATTCCGTGTGCTGGAGAAACGTGATGTTACAGAACAAAACCACATCCTCTTGGACGCCGACGTCGAATGGAAGGATCCGAAAACCGAAGCCGCATTCAAACTGCGGCTCGTTGAATACGAATACGTGAACGACAAGAAGCAGAAGTGCAAGATTCGCGTGGTGACGAATCGTTGGGATCTTATGGCTGAGGAGATCAGTGAAATCTACCGGTATCGATGGAAGATCGAACTGTTCTTCAAATGGATGAAGCAGCATCTCCGCCTAACAAAACTGTACAGCTACAAACCGGAAGCCGTGTGGAATCAGATTTACCTGACACTGATCGCCTACGCCCTCTGCGAACTGATTCGGTTGACCGTGAAGCCTGAGAAAAGCTGCTGGCAGATCCTACAGGCGCTCAACCGATATGCAGATCGTCCCGTTGAGGAATTGCTGGCTGAGTTAAATCGTACACCAACGAGATCGAGTCAGGGGCGAAGGAAGAAGAAGAGAGGGCGACCTAGGAAACACCCTCCTAAGCTGAAACCAGTGCACATCATCATCAGGTGAAGCGCACAGCAGACTACATCGTTTTGTAAACGGTAACATGCCACATTCAAAGCATCGTTACCGTTTTTGTCCATATGATCAAGAGATAAAATTCTGATAATTCGAATAAATATTTCTGCGTGTTCTATTTCCCCATATTGTACAAACCGATTCACCGGAACAGTTCAATCTACCTCAAACCCAAACAACCATGTAAGTTTTTTTACAAGGCTAGTGATGATTCAGGTCTGCAGACGAAAATAACGGCGCTGGCAACCGTTACAATCGGAGTCCGGCTGTTTTTCGCGAAATAACGGCGCTGACAGCCGTTAGAATCCAACATGGCCAATAGGGCTGGAATTTAAAGGACGCCACCGGGCATTTTTCCCAATATGCAGTTCGACTACTCCTTCAAGAAGGGCGTAAAGTCGCATGCCGGCGGGGCATGTGTCCCTTGTTTCCTCTTGATGACTTCGCTGCCATATCGGTCTCCCCACTCGTGCATGGCCAGCAAAATCGGCTTCAACGTTCGGCCGAATTCGGTCAATGTATATTCCACCTTCGGCGGAACCTCCTGGTATACCGTCCGGCTGATGATGCCGTCCGCCTCCAGCTCTCTCAACTGCAATGTCAAGATTCGCTGCGTAATGTCCGGAAGCTCGCGTTTGATTTCCGTGAACCGCCTCGTTTTTTCGGCCAGCAAACCCAGGATAATGCCTTTCCATTTACCCCCGATCACATCCAGCGTGACTTCCATCGGGCAGCCGTAAGGCGTATTCCCCTTCCCCATTTGCTTCCCCTCCGATCCGTTCAATTGTTCCATTTTTGTTATCATAGCACAAAAATGTGCGTTATTGCATTTCGTTACAGGTCGTTCTATATTTAGATCGTCGCTTTCCGGAAAACGGCGCAAAATCTCCTCGAGAGGTGGTGCCGGATGAGAAATATTTGGATCGTTCTTGCGCTTATCGTATGCGTCTTCGGCAATACAACGGGCGAGTTCGTCATCGCGGGAATCCTTCCCGCGATCGCGGATGACCTGCGGATCTCGATATCGGACGCGGGTCTATTGGTCACCGCCTACGCGATCGGCATGATCGTCGGCGGGCCGCTGCTTACGTCGCTCACCGTCCGTTTCTCCCGCAAACCGCTCATCGTTTGGCTTCTTGCGGTATCGGTGATCGGGAATTTGGTGTCGGCGGTCGCCCCGAATTATCCCGCTCTGTTCGCAGCGCGGATGATCACGTCACTGGTGACCGCCACCTTCTTCGCCAACGCGATCGTGATTGCGGCTTCTACCGCTCCGGCAGGGAAACAGGCGTCCGCGGTGTCGATGCTTGCTTTCGGAATGAACCTGTCGATGATCCTGGGCGCGCCGATCGGGACCTTCATCGGAACCCATGCGGGGTGGAGGGCCACCTTCATGGCGATCGCCCTATGCGGTGCCGTCGGATGGCTTCTGGTGATCCGCCTGGTCCCGAATCTCCCGCGCGAATCTTCACGAACCTCCGTCTGGACGGAATGGCGGGTTTTCCGGAGTCCCGACGTGTTGATCGCGATCGCCGTCACCGCGATTGGCAACGCCGGACAACTTGCCGTCTTTACCTACCTCTCGCCGTTGTTGACAAGCATCAGCGGATTCAGCGAGGAATCGGTAGCCCTATTATTGCTGGCATACGGAGTAGGGGCGACGATCGGAAATTTCATCGGCGGCCGGTTGTCCGACCGCGCGCCGATGACGTCGCAAGTGTCCTTGCTGGCTTCGCTTGCCGCCTGCCTTCTCTTGTTCGGGCTATTTGCTTCCGACGCGTTTGTTGCCGCCGTCCTGGTCTTCCTGATGGGCGCATTGTGCTTCTCGGTGATTCCCGGCATGCAGACGAGGGTGTTCGCAACCGCCCGGTCCGCGCCGACACTCGCGATCGCCGTCAACGCTTCCGCGTACCAGCTTGCGGCCGCCTTGGCGGCATGGTGGGGAGGCGCGGTCATCCACGGAGGTTTTGGGCTAAGGTCCATCTATTTCGTAGGCGCCTGCGTAACGACGGCCGGCATCATCCTAAGCAGCTATGCCTGGCTTCGGGATCGCCAAACGCTGCGTACGAGCGAGCCGTCCGGTTCACGTTGATTGAAGGGCCGTTTCAGATGCGGAGTGGAGATCAGAGAAGGGGAATCGGAGAGATATCTGAGCTCTCGTACACGCACGAATGGGATGAATCCCGGGAGATGCCGCATTCGTTTACAATTCCAAGGTCATGCACACGCTATGGGGTCTGCTCCACTCCGCATTGTGCTCGTCCAACGGCTTCTTCAACGCGGCTTTCTCCGGTCCATTTCTCCGTGATTTGGGCCATGACTTTTTCGAAAATTATCGCACAATTTCCTTGTTCGCTTGCAATGTTCATTCTACAATAGGTCGGAGCTTTCGGTTCTTATTGCGCCTGCACGCTCGTAACTGACAATAATAACCCCATTCGGAGTGGTATAGCTTTCCGTAACCTTGAATGCCGCCGGGATTGTGCCATCGGCAAACAGTCGCTTTCCACAGCCTAACGTTATCGGGTAGATCATCAGCCAAAACACATCTACCAAGTCATGCTTGAGAAGTGTTTGAATGAGTTCCCCACTTCCCCAAACATGCAAGTCCGGTCCTTGCTGTCGCTTGATCTTGCTGACTTTTTCCGCAATATCTCCACTTAAAATCACGGACGGCTGCCAATCGCCGGTTGTTATTGTATTCGAGGCGACGTATTTGGTCGCCTTGTTAACCTCAGGCCATATATCTCCATGTTGCGGCCAATACGATGCCCAAATTTCAAAGGTTTTGCGCCCTAACAATAAATCGAATGTTTGGTTCATCTGCTTTCTCAAGATCGCCCCAAGGGATTCATCAGAGTATGGCGCAATCCATCCGCCGTACGTAAAGCCTTCGCTGGTATCTTCGTCCGGCCGGCCCGGCCCTTGTATGACACCATCAAGGGAGATATGTTCGAGCACAATCATTTTTCTCATGAAAGATCCTCCAATATCCGATTTACAAATTTCCGTAACCTTAATAAGGCGAAAACCTTATCCGATTATTTCCCCGCAAGAATGCTCTTTGTTAGCTGCATTTATTCACATGAAAAAAGCATCTGCAGCCGCAGTGGCTATAGATGCTTTACAGTGCAAACGCTTAACCTTTCAACAATTGTTTCATATCGATTTCTTGCTTTTTCGATTCCGGAACTTCATACATCGACTCCGCTTTAAAGCCGAACATACCGGCGAACAAAACCGCCGGAATCATGCCGATTGCATTATTGTAAGCAATGACATTGGCGTTGTATGTACGACGGGCGGCGGACAACTTCTCTTCCAGGTCGTTCACCGTATGCTGCAGGTGGAGGAAGTTGCGACTCGCCTGTAACTGCGGGTAGTCTTCGGCTTGAATCCGAATTCCTTCCAATTTTTGATTCAAATCCTCGTAAGCTTGCAGCTTCTCGGATATCGAACGGCCGGCGAGACCTTGTCTCATGGCCGTTATTTCCTTGAGCGTATCGCGTTCGTGCTTGGCATATGCAACCACTGCTTCGCCGATCTGGATCAGCGTGTCAAATCGCTGCTGCAAATACACCTCTACCGCTTGAAACGCCTCCCGAATCCGGTTCCGCATCTTGAACAACCGGTTGTACAAGTAGATGAGATACAGCACGATGACTGCAATAATGACTGAAGCAATAATCATACCCTCCGCCCTTTCATTTTGTGTTTCTCAAACACTATGAATATAGTATTGCAATTGTGAAAAAATAACAAGGAATTTTAGCAG
This sequence comes from Paenibacillus sp. CECT 9249, assembly GCF_918697855.1. NCBI lineage: Bacteria > Bacillati > Bacillota > Bacilli > Caryophanales > Paenibacillaceae > Paenibacillus > Paenibacillus sp. CECT 9249. Next base: position 9,323 of record NZ_CAKKLI010000072.1, read on the forward strand.
AAACTGTCGAATCATGAGGATATAGAGCATGAGAGAATCGGCCGGAACGGTTTAACACGGCTATTAGGCGGAGGAAAACAAATGATCCCGGATTATGAGAACTTTATACAGCAACTTTCCGGAACCAAAGAATGGGCCGAATTGGAAAAGCATCGAAAAAAGGCACTGCTCGGACGTTATCTGATTGCGCCGTTGCTTTGCGGCGGATTATTCCTTTTTGGGGTTTACTTTTTTAATATTGGAGCTGTGGTCGTTTCTGTTCCCTTTTTCATTTTCATGTATAGGCTGGCTCATAAAAATTACAGCAAAGAATACAAGAAGCTGATCATGCCGCGATTGGTCACGGACATGATCAAAAGCTTCTCCAATGCTGACGCCCCGGGCAAAACTTCAGTTCAATGCAGATACAATCAATCGAAGCATGTCAGCGAACATCTCCTCTTCAACATCCCTTTATTCGGGAAGTATAAAGCAGATCGCATCTTCCTTGAGGGGGAGGATTTTTTCAGCGGATACCTGGGAAGCACGGATTTTCAATTTTCGGATCTCACCTTCAAACATAACCGCGATATCCCCTTTGCCAATCAAGATATCAACCTTACCGTATACAATGGTCTCGTGTTCATTGCCGATTTCCACAAAGCATTCGAAGGGACGACAACGCTAACGACACGAACAGGAAAAATATATCGGCGTTTAACCAGGATCGGCTCTCAAATGAACAGCGACAGCCATGAATTCGACCGGATATTTAGGATTACCACGACCGACGAGATTACAGCCCGATATTTGCTGCCTGCCAACATGCAGGAACGAATGATCAACCTGCGCAAGCTGTTTCCAAGGAAGGGTATGGCGATTTGCCTTCATGAAGGCATGCTGGTCATCTCGATTCATAACGTCGACTTTTTCGAATCCGATGGCCTGAAGAAGCTTGATGCCGGCGGAATGAAACGCACCTATGACGAGATCAAAGCGATCATGGACATCATCGAACTGCTGAACCTGAACCTGCGCATCTGGAACAAGCGGGCCAAGAGACGCGGCTGATCCATGATGCGGTTCTCCGCGCTGGCGGTAACGGCAAGTTTGCGGCCATCCTTTATCGGATGCCGCATTCATCGCTTGTGCGCTTCCCTCCAAGCTTCGTACAGTCGCTTCTTCTGGCGCAAATGGTGGCGATAATGCATCTCGATCAGTTGGAACCATTCCAGCGCGTTCAAACCGCCGAAATGCGGATGGAGAACCGTATTCCGAACGATCTCCTTCCCCGGTTCCAACCGCGCCAGGGACACCGGATCAAACTCCGACGCAATCGCCGGTTCAATCTCAATCATCCGGCGTACCGTTTCCCGCAGCCCGTCGGCGAGTTGTTGCTTGCTTTCCGGTTGCGGCGGCGTGTACTGCGGGGACGGGGGAACGCGGATTCGAACCGGCGGGAAGCTCCCCGTCTGGAACAATTCCTCTCCCTGCTTCGTCTTTCCCGCCCGGGAGACCTCAGGGCTGCCGTTCGGTTCAAGGCACAATGCGGCGTTCCGCAAATGCATAAACTGCGCGGAACGAATTAAATGCATGTACATCTGGCCAAGCGACCATTCGTCTTCCGCCGGCTTCCAAACCAACTGATCAAGACTTGTGCCGTCTAATTCTCGAATATAACCGCTGACCGTCTCCTCGAATTTACGCAACGTCTCTTTCGTATCCATTGCCGAATCCAGCTCCTTTTTCTTTAAGATGAATCCAGCATACAAAAACGCTACTGACAGCTGTTTGTCAGTAGCGTTCAAGCATTTTTTCGATTTCCTCGCGCACCCGTTCGCGCAACGATTCCGGCCCCTGCACACGCACCGCCGCCCCCCAGCCAAGCGTCCATTGAAGGAGATCCTCCACCCGCCGGACGCGGAACGTCGCCAGCCAGCCTTCTTCCCCCGGTTCCAAAGACTCCATATAGAAATTGTCCGATTCCTGAACCCGGTCCACAATGGCGTGGTCGACCAAGATGCGGACGGTCACCTTCCGATCGTCAACAGGCCGGTGATCCTGAAAGCGAAAACCCGGAATGACCCGGAACGAATCTTCCAGAACGGCAAGCTCGTTGATGCGAGACAGCCGAAAGTGCCGGATGTCGTGTCTCAGCCGGCAGAACGCCACAAGCACCCACGCTCCTTGGGAAAAAACGAGTCCGTACGGATCAACCGTTCGTTCGCTATGACGCGTTCCGTCCGAATCCGGCAAGTTTTTAGAGTAGCGGAAATGAACCTTGCGCTTCCGCAGAATCGCACGGCGCAACTGTTCGAACGTCTCTTTTTCCTTCTCTCGCATCTTCGCCCCTTTTTCATTCAGCAACCGGATCGCCGATCGGATCCGTTCGGTCTCCTCGCGTACGTTCTCCGGTAAAATCGCCTCGATCTTCTCCTGCGAACTTCGGGCCTTCGCGCCGTACTCGGCATCCAGCCTCATTTCGACGAAATCCGTCCCAATGAGCAGCGCCACCGCTTCCTCAGCCGTGAAGCTGACGGGAGGAAGAAAATAGCCTTCCATTAAGGAGTAACCTCTCCCCGGAGCACCCGCGATTGGAACACCCGCTTCGCTTAGCGCTTGAACGTCTCGGTAAATCGTGCGGACACTCGTCTCAAACTTGGCAGCCAAATCCTCGGCGCGCAACACGCCTTTACGTTGCAACTCAATGACGATGGCTAACATCCGATCGGTTTTGTTCATATCATCCTCTTCCACTTCTTTGAGGAAATGTTAATTGTGCCAAACGCTCTTCCAATAGATTGCGCAGCTCATCCGGAATCCGCTCAAACTCGACCCCTTTTCCCAAAAACAAAAGCCAATCCGCGTAGTACTCGAGCGCCTCGGCATCGGACACATCCAATTGAACATGAAAGATCCCGCTCGACTGGAACATCCCGGTAAGGGACAAAATAATCCCAGGCGGATGCATGCGCTTAAAGCGCCGAATCCCGGCCGCATCCAGCTTCACAACAAGATTGGACTCCCGGGTACGAACCAGTTTTTTATCCATAATCTCTTGCTCGGTACATTTCATCTTCTGCCCGGAAATGGCGGAATCCCTCAACATCTCCACAGGCAAGTATCGAAACTCGTCCGTATCCAAATCATATACCTCGGCAAGCCACTGCGCGTTTGAGTTGAAAATATGCAGCAAAAAAACGTCCATCAACTGCGGCCAGCCGGGACTTAGCTCATAAGTCAAGCGCAAGTGCCGATCCCGCACGGCAAGCGAAATCAGCTGGTTCAATTCCGGAGGCGCGGCATCATCAAGCTCCAGAAGATTCGGATTCGCCGGATTCGTATTTTCAAAAAGCAGGATACGATTCAGCTCAATCAGTTCGTCTTGCTGGGTTTGCGACGCGATGCCAATCAGTTTTTCCGTGATCGAGCGGCGATTATGCAGATAAGGCAGCTGCGAATTTTTGGACGCGATAAAGCTGATAAAAATCGCCTTCAGCTCATCCGGCGTGAAGCGAACGGCGGGCAAATACCGGTTTTGCAAAACAGAGTAGCCGCCGCCGCGCCCAACTTCCGTCGTCAGCGGAAACCCCATCGCCTGAATCTCATTAATGTCGCGAATCGCCGTCGCGCGGGAAATCTTGAACTCCCGCTGAATCTCGGCAATCGTAAAATGCGCGCGATTATTGATGTAGCGCATGATAAGGTTAATTCGTTCCGTTTTTTTCATGGTACATAAATCGTATCACTTTTTGATACATTTGACCAATAGAATCAGTCTTGTAAATAAAACCGCAAAGGAGCGAACATAGTGACTCACTACTCCATCCAAACCGTCCCGGAAAACTTCAAAATGACGGCTTTCGGTGTTACACTTGAAGACTACAACGATTGGGCAGGCAACGCGGCCAAAACGGCAGCATTAAAAGCGGAAATTACGGAAAACGGCAAGCTAGCCGAACTGCTCGCGCTCGCCGACGGACAATTGTACCAAATCAACCACAGCGTCCGCGGCAAGCCTTGGCGGGGCTTCGGCGTGATGGGCGAGTTTGAACTGGAAGGCACGGTCGTTCTCGATTTCCTCGCCGGCGATTATCTCGTCGTGCCTGGCACAGGCGCTGACAAAGACCGTCTCGCCGATGAAATCACGGGCAAAGTTTTCGGCGGCTTGCTGCAACAAATTACCGACTATAAATACGTGGGTCCGGGCAACTCCACCTTCGTCAAGCCGGCTGAAAATGGCGAGTTTTACGGCGAAATGTGGCTTCGTGTCAAAAAAGTCGCAGGATAATCTCGGATAAAGGAGCGTTTCCATGCCAGATTACACGATCGAACACAAAAAATCATTCACATTGACCGCTTACGGGTTCCCGATACGGTCGAACTTCCAAGACATGTCGGCATTGCTGAAGGAAAAAGCCGAATTTTGGGGCCGACTCAAGGCGGATGGGCGTTTTGACAAGCTCAAAGCCGCCGCGAAAGACGATCGCGAATGGTCGGTCAACGAGGTGTATCAAGGCAAACCGTGGAATTATTTCGCGGTCGAAGCGAGGAAATCGGTGGCTGACGCGACGCGCATCATCGAGTTTCCGGAGAGCGAGTACGTCGTGGTCGCAGGTAACGGGGAGAAAGAAGCTTTGTTTGATCAACTGACTTACCATGCTTTCGGCGAAGTGTTGCCCCGAATCACGGATTATGCATACATCGGCGGTCCAAATGCAACGTTTCGCCAAGATAACGGCGACGGTACGTTCTACGGCGAATTTTGGGTGCCTGTGGTAAAAAAATAAGGATTCGGATGCACAATGCTGGGATTTCGGGCCATCTTTTCGTGAGATGGCCTTTCTTTGCGGGATGGCCTGCCGGCTACAAGAAGGTGTGTATTTTGTCTAAGCATTCATTGACGACTTCATTTGGGGCTTTGCCGACAATGTCAATGCGTCCAGCTCTCCAATCCAGATTTTTGATCTGATCCGTTAAAATGACCCCGTCAAACACCAGCCCTTTGGGGAGCAACACTTCAAACCCCCATCCGCGGACCGTATGCGTGATTGGACAAACCGAGACAAACCCCGTCGTTTCATTAAACTTTTTTGGAGAAAGCACGATTGCAGCTCTTCTGCCAGCTTGTTCGTGACCTGCTTGGGGATTAAAATTTATCCATACGAGATCTCCTCGATCTGCACTCATCTAGAGCAATTCCTTCCCCTCTGCGCCGAAATCCATTTCATCGTGTCGATTTTCCGGTTTGCATTGGGCCAACAATTCTTCCAATGTCGGCTTTTTCTTTTTAGGTATTACGATGAGCGAATGATCGTCGCCCACAATCAAGTCCACTTCCGAACCTTGGCTGACCGCAATCTTTTCCGCGATCCGGCTGGGAATACGAATGCCGAGACTGTTGCCCCATTTTTGTACGGTTGTCGTCATGGAGAGTCCTCCCTCGTATAGTATCTTTTGAAAGCTCTTATAGGTTAGTTTCCATCCCCTGAGGGGGATGGAAAACGGCCTCGAAATTTCCAGGCTCGTTCTTTGAAAATTTCATCTGGGACTGGACTTTCCGG
>NZ_CAKKLI010000073.1:0-14849 GCF_918697855.1 Paenibacillus sp. CECT 9249
CGGAAAGTCCAGTCCCAGATGAAATTTTCAAAGAACGAGCCTGGAAATTTCGAGGCCGTTTTCCATCCCCCTCAGGGGATGGAAACTAACCTATAAGAGCTTTCAAAAGATACTATACGAGGAGGTTGGTATATGGCTCGAAAACGGATATGACCGGTGCTATACGAAATAGAACATCTTCGGCCTGCCCATATTGTTTCTTATGAAACTAATTTTTGGTATAATGAAAAAAACAATGAGTCGAGGAGCTTGCGTGATCATGAGAACGAACGATATGTTGAAAACCGCCATCCATGAGAATTTCATTCGATTTTTTCATCAAAAAGAACAATATGAGAACCGGGAAATCAGCGTTTTTCTTGAAGAACTGCGAAAAATGATAGAGGCGGTACCAGCCCTCAACATGACGGAGGTGCACACTATCGCCTGCATTGGCGAGCAGGAACCGATCAACGTCACTTCTATTGCCGAAAAAATGAATCTAAGCAAAGGGAACACCTCCAAGGTAACCAATAAGTTACTGAAGACAGGTTGGGTACGTAAAACCCAGCTCAACGATAATAAAAAAGAAGTGTACTTTCGGCTAACGCCGGCCGGGAAGAGACTCTATGCTCTTCATGACGAACTCCATAACAAGGAGCGGCAAAGGATGTACGAGTTTTTGAATCAATACAGCGAAACCGAGCTTGATTTTATAAAGCGGCTGTTTGGAGATTTGGGTGACTTTTATCGTTAAGAACATGATGAAATCACTAACAGTTCCATTACCTTGTCCGTTTTAGAGCAAAAGCGGGGGTGAAAGCATGAATTTCACGAAGATCATCAGAGAGCGCAGAAGCATACGGAGGTTTAACCCAGCTCCCGTAGATCAGGGGTTGGTGCTAGAATTGCTCAACGCAGCGCGGCTCCTATATCCATCCAGAGAGGAGCCGGCTTTCCGGTGCGTGTATGCGGGAACGGCGGATTCCAGGGAACGTCTGGCTGCCTGCATGCTTGAGCCGTTGGTGAAGAACAGACTGGTCAAATGGCTTCCGGAGAAAGTGCGGGAATTCGTTCGGAAAAGAGTTACCGATATTCCGGGCCATCTCATCATCATAGCCGAAACGGATGCGGACAGAAGGAATAGTGACATGAATTATGCGGCGGTTTGCGGTATGATGCAAAATTTTCAGCTTCTTGCCTGGCAACGTCAACTTGGTACGTTGTGGGACACGGAGCCGATGATGCAGAGCAAGGAACTGTTCAATCTGTTGAAAATGAATCCCAATGAGAGGCTTGTTGGCATTTTTCATCTCGGATACTTTGACAAGATCCCGAAAGCCAGAACACGGACGCGAGCAGAAAAGAAATGGACCGTATTATCGAGTTGAAGAGGGGGACGTTGAATGATGCCGGCAGCGGTTCCAAAGGGGAAGGAGGGGCATTCATTGCGCTATAGCGATCAACCCGTTTCCGAAATTCATATATTGGAATTATTGAATGTCGCAGTATGGGCTCCTAACGACGGCTTGCGGGAGCCTTGGCGTTTTATCTTCGTTGGATCCGGCAGCACAGACGTAATGTCCGGATTGCAAGATCAGGCTCCGGCCTATCTGATATTGGTCGTAAAGGAAGATCGCGATCTTCATAAAAGGGAAGAAGATTTGGCGGCAGCATGCTGCCTCATGCAGAATTTCCGTCTGCTCGCGCAGGAGAGCATGCTCCATGTGCGAATGACAATGAATGATTGGATTTATGACAGAACCTGCATCCGTCGTTACGGCGTTCAAAATGACGAACGTATTGTTGCGGTGCTGGAAATGGGCTACCTTGAACAAACCATTGAGCCTGTGAAAGAAGAGGACTGGAAGGATCTTGCCTTTGAGTTGTTGTAAGATTGCAAACATACGTCGAACGCAAAAAGGACGAGAAGCGGTGTCTGATTCGCTTCTTTCGTCCTCTTTTTGCTTGAGGATGATATATGATTTGTTACCGATAACTACGCTGTCTCGCGCAGCTTCTACAACTTCAATCTAAGTGAACAGTCTCTGTATGAGCCTAAAGTTTCCACTAGTAATCTAAATGTAAAATGAAAGAGAAATTAAAAATGTGGATGTGAACTTTTGGTTTTTGATAAACTTTTTGTATTATTCTTTATTAAATGAACTAATAAGGCGATTAAAGGCAAAGCTGTTCCAATGAGTAAAGTTACTTCACTATTAAATTTATAGTAAGTATAACTTCCAATCCATGAACCAAAGGCTCCTCCCAAAAAGAAAATAGTCATATATAATCCATTAAGCCTATTTCTTATCTCGGGATTCAAACCAAAGATCACTTTTTGACCTAATAATAAGTTTCCTGATACACCAATATCAATACTAATGCCTGAGATAAGAATTAAAATGACAGTAAATAGTGAATGGTCTTTAACAAAAAATAATAGTACGATAGATAATAGTACGAGCGCCATTGATACATTAGTCATTGCAAAAATATAACCTTTATCTGCTATTTTACCAATAGTAGGAGTTAATAAAGCTCCAGCTATTGCAACAAAGCCAAATAATGCAATTTCATTATTTGAAAAATGTAGTGGCTCAGACCTTAATAAAATTGGGATAACTGTCCAATAAAGACTAAATGTTGCAAATAAACATGCGTGATAAAATGCTCTTTGTTGTAGAGGAGATGTATTTATTAGTAGCTTCACCATAGAAGCTATTAAATTTGGATATAACATGTTACTAGTCGAGACTACTTCATAGTTGGGCAAAAATTTTATAATTAACAGTAATATGACAACTAGTGTTATTAATGAAAAGAGAAATACTATTCTCCAGCCGAACCAATCAGCTATTCCGATAGATAATGGACGAGCAACCATAATTCCAATCAATAAACCACTCATCACTTTACCCACATATTTACCTGTCTCTTTAATGGGCACAATCCTCATTGTTAGTGGAACTAACATTTGAGCCGCACAGGCTCCAATGCCAATTATGGTTGTTACTATTAAAAAAACAATTCCATTTGTGGAAATTAATGTACCAGCTAATGAAATAATTGTAAGCCCGATAAGAATTCCTATTATTTTCTTACTTTTAAATAAATCAGCCATTGGTACGATAAAAAATAATCCCAATCCATATCCAATTTGTGTCAGGGTAGTAAGCAATCCAGATAAAGCAGAAGAGATGTTCAAATCTTTTGCAATGAATTGTACAATTGGTTGTGCATAATAAATATTTGCGGCAAGTGAACCACAACTAATTGCCAAAATAAATATTAGAAAATTTGTCTTTTTAGTCACCTTTATCATTCCTTTTGTTTATTCTTTTTTTTTTTGGAACGTCCGTTCCGAAATGCTTAAAAAAGAAAGACTATAGGTCTGCAATAGTCTTATCCACTAGATTATAGGCTAGATTCTTCTCCTTTTTATATTTGGACATTAAATTAATGCTGTGATTTAAACTTAATAAAGAATATGCAACTAATTCAGAGTTAGTCTCTTGTGAAATTTCTCCTTTCTTTTTTCCTTCTTCAATGACTTGCATAAATACTTTTTCAAGTTCATTAAAATCATTTAGAAGCATTTCTTCTATGGAAGGATCAATATGTCCAATAAGCAGTGAAGAATTAGTTATAATACAACTTTTGGGAATGTCATTTGAATAGCATTTTTCAATATGTTGATAAAAAAAGGATTTAAGAGATGCTTTAGTGCTTATGCCACTAAAAAGCAAATTTCTCTTTTGATAGCCATAGTTTTTATAATGTTCTAAAACCTGTTTAAATAGTTCGTCCTTATCCCCAAAACTATCGTAGAGAGTAGATCGACTTATTCCCATCGTCTCAATAAGATCTGAGATATATGTAGCGTCATAGCCTTTTTCCCAGAATAAATACATAGCCTTATTCAAAGCATGTTCTTTATTAAAATTAATACTTCTCCCCAATTTACAACACCCCCATTCATATAAGTTAGTATAAAGTTTTCGGAACGATAAGTCCAAAAAAATTATTTTATAGATTTGGATGCAAATAAATTAGAAACCCAGCTAATACGACAAATTTCTTATATCATAACGAACAGTGTTCTTGACGAACGATGTTCGTTATGTGGCCTTCGAACATCATTCGTGGAAGAAGCACGGAACCAAGCAGACGTCGGTGGTCAAGGATATGTACCAATCTGCGGACCCGGTCCGCTATCCGCTCATCGCCAATCTGAAGGAGGAGTTGTTCTCGGGAGAGGTGGCGGAGAACGAACGTTTCCGTTGGGGACTTGAAGTGATCTTGAGGGGAATGATGCAGACGCCTATCCCGTAAGCAGGTTTTAACGGGCGATTTGATACGAAAAAAACGGATGAAGCTCTTAGTCGTTCTGCCGGCGAGAACGGGCCGGCTTCATCCTGTCCATCGTCAGATACTCAATCCGCCGCATCGCAATACAAGCTGACGCCGCTTCCCGGCGCCAGCTTGCGCGAAGCATAGCTATTCTACTTCCGTAAGGAGCTTTCCTGTTTCTTCTTCTCTCTACTTAATTCGCTTACTAGCGTCGAGCCCAACAATAAAGCAGCGGAGCTTGATTGTGGAGTTTCATCCCTGTATCATGGATACAAGAAGTCTATGGTGAAGGGGATTTTAATGTGAACGCGAACAAGAAGGAACGTTTAGCGTCTTTTTTTGCAGCTATTCGTGAGCAGGGTATCGTTAATGGTGCGTTTTTGGCGGCTGAGAAGGGGGAAGTGCTTCTGGAAACGGCGGCCGGGTTGGCCGACTTTCGAACCGGCAGACCGTTGACGGCGGACACGATATTTGAATTGGCTTCGTTATCCAAGCCCATTACCGCTTTGGGAATAGCACGTTTGCGGCAAACCGGAAAAGTTGATTTCGACGATCCGGTTGCCAAGTGGATTCCGGAACTTCCGTACCCGGGAATTACGATTCGGCATTTACTGGAACATACATCCGGCCTTCCGGACTACATGGAATTATTGATCGAACATTGGGATCGTTCCGTCATTGCAACAAATCAGGATGTGCTAAATATGCTGGTTAAGCATCAACCCGATCCGGAGTTCCCTCCCAACGAAGGGTGGTCGTACAGTAATACGGGCTACGTTATGCTTGCTATTCTCATGGAACGGATTTCCGGAAAAACATTCGCGGATTATATGAAAGAACAAGTGTTCAGTCCTCTTGGAATGAACAGTACAAGCGTTTACAATCGCCGATGGGAAGGGCGAACGATTCCCAATTATGCCTTCGGTTTTGTGTATAACATGGAAGATTCGGCTTATGTATTGCCGGATACGGTCAAGGAGACGGAATATGTTATTTTTCTGGACGGAATTCAAGGCGATGGCACGGTGAACAGCAATCTGCGCGATTTATTGCGTCTGGACCGGGCTTTATACTCGGATGATTTCCTTGAGGGATCGTTGCGCGATGAATTGTTTGCTCCGGTACGGTTGAACAATGGAGAGACATTTCCATATGGATTGGGTTGGATTGTGGAAGAAAAAGAGGGACTCGGCAAAATCGTCAGCCATACCGGAGGATGGCCAGGCTATGCTACCGTAATGAAGCGTTATCTTGATCAAGATATGACGCTGATTGTTCTGCAAAATGCGGAGAAAGAAATGCGTTACAGCCAACAAGTGATCGATGCGCTGGAACATATTTTATGCGATGAGGATTACGAGATGCCGCAGCCTCCTGTGGAACGCGAAATCGTCCATGTCGAACCTTCGGTGTATGAGCATTATGTCGGTACATATATGCTGAAGAGTGCGGCCGACAATGGAGAAAGCATGCAGGTTGAGGTGACGGTGGAGGACGAACGGCTTTACATACGGCTTGAAAACGGGATTTCTTTACCGCTGCTTCCGCTTAATCAAGCCCGTTTTTTTATCCAGCAAGCGACCGCAGAAGTCGAATTCATTCGCGGAGAAAGCGGTAGTTTTCAGCATTTTATTTGGCATAGTGAAGAAGAAACGATGCAAGCCGATCGACTGCGTGAAAGCCCCCTTGCCGAATAGAAGGAGGGATCTTGGTGAAGTATGCCGGACATCACGTTAATTGCAAATAGTGCTGTATCGCTGCGTATATCGCTTGGGCGATCTCCTTTTGTCCGCGCGCGCCGCACAATTTTTCCCGATCGCTTCTGTTGCTGAGATATCCGGTCTCGACGATGACGGCAGGCTGCTTGACGCGCCGGAGCAAATAGAATGTCTTGCCGTGCTGCACCTGCCTGTTCGTCCCGTACAATCCGTTCAAAGATTGCTGCAACAAGGTGGCAAGCAGAAAACTGCGGCCTTCGTCTTGATGGAGTACAAGCGGTCCGCGATAAGAGGCCCTTCTGCTCCAATTCACATGCAGGCTGACGAACAGCTCTGTCGGCAATTCTTCCGTTAATTGGCGGCGCTGCGCCAAATCGCGGCGATGGCGCGACGGGTTGCGGAGCCACCGGTTCTCGTCGCTGAGCGCGTAATCGCCGGTACGGTTCAGCACCGCCGCGACGCCGTTGCTGCGCAAAATCATGTATAATTTTTTGCCGATTTCCAAATTGATGTCTTTTTCAAGCAAACCTTGATAAGAGGTCCCGCCGTCTACGCCGCCATGTCCGACGTCGATGACGACGACCGGTCTGGCGAAAGATTCGTGGAATCGCTCCGGATCGGCGGCGGCGGCGGTTGCGGACGTACAACAAGCGGACGCGATGACAACCGTAAGCAGAAGTAACCATATGCGTTTCATGAGAACATGTCCCGCCTCCTTGATCATAAACGATCGTTCACTTTTTCTTGCCGGTACATTTGTCGAAACTAGGACGTTTTTATTTTGTCTAGCTCGCGGAAAAACATGCATCGACGTTTATTTTCCGCCTGAAATGCGAACCCTAGAAGTAAACGCGACGTAAGGGGGAAGAGGCATGGCGGTCAAAGGAATCGATGTGGTGAAATTGATGACCGAACGTTTTATCACTTATATGGACACGCCTAAGGAGGTTCGGCGCGAACGCCGCAAAGCGAAAGAACATTGGAGCTCGAGATGGTTCGGCTACATCCCGTTCAGCTTGCAGTTCGCTCGCAGCCGAACGAAGCGGGAACAAGACGAAAACCCCCCTTCTTCATAAACCGATGAAGAACGGGGGTTTTTTGCGCTTGATAAAAATTAATTTTCGTAAAAGCTTCCATAGCGGCTTAAAGTCTCGAACGGGACGTAACGGTTTCCTTCTTGATCGAAGCCGACGTATGTCGTTATGCCGTCCCATATTTGATAGCCGGTTAACGCCACGGGCACGAGATAAGCTTCATCGTACCATTCGGATACGTATGTCATTTTTACATTGTCCGCAAACCAATCCAGCAGCTGCTTCGGATTCGATACGTCAAGCGGTTCATGCGTAATCCATACGATCCGGTAATATGGATCGAAGGCTTCCGCCGCGGAGACGCTTGGCTGAGGCTGCCACACGCTGCCGGCAATGCCTGCCGTTGGATCGTTTTGAAACTTGGAAAGTTGTGCACGCCATTCGTCATCGCCGATCGTCAAAATTTGTCCCGTTTTCGCATCGACATACCGGTTTGGTTCGCCGGAAATGCCAACTTTCCAAACGGCAAGCATCGGATGAATATAATATCTATCGATGGAGATACGATCCCATTGTTCGAACTGCTCCGGCAGGACGGATGAAGGAATAAGTTCATGCTGCACTAACGAAGAGTACAGCGTGTTCATACTGAATAAAGATTGGCTTCCGGTACCGTATTCGGATAGGATCGGTTCGCCGGTTTCCGTTGCGCTGACGACGAGATAGCCGACATCCTCCGCGCCTTTCGTCAAGAGAACCAGCCAGCCGTGCATCCCGGGACCGAGCGGATACACTTGATATTCCGCCTGCTTCCAGGCGGCAAACTCTTCATGTTCCGCCAGCCGCCCGATCCAGTCGGAGATTCGTTGATTGAGCGTTGCGCCGTCCGTGGATAAACCGGGTTCGGCGATCGCGCCCATGCGCCCGCTTTCGGCGGCATGCGAGACGGACGGATGACCTTGGCCCGATGACATAAGCCCGGCCAGCAGCAATGCGCCGGCCAGCGCGATGATCGTTTTTCGCAATTTCATCACCTGCCTATATGGAAGTTGGAACTGCATATCTTTCTATTTTGCTTTCTATTTTCATTGTAAAGGACAAGCCTTTCAAAGTTTGTTAGAACATGTCGCTGCCGATCCCCGGCGCCACGTTCTATTTTTGCATCCTTTTAGCGAGAATCGTCTGAATCACGCCGGCAGGTGAAAGATTCCGCAATTTATGACGGATACGGCGATGCGAGGCTCATATTGCCACGTGATTTCCTTCTTGCGGTTCGCATATTGCTCTTCGATTTCCTTTTTCTTCGCTTCTTCCGGCGTTTTCAGCTGTTCTTCGTAGAAATAATCGATTCGCGCAATTTCGTCCTGCAGCCGCTTGCGGGCCTCCTCCGCCCAAGCCGTGTCGTATGTTTTCAGTTTTTTTTCCAGCTTCTGCTCAATGAGGGTTCTCGCCCGGTTTAGCGTAATGGCATTCGGAGCAACGTGAACATTGGCGGGCAGCTTCGGCGACATTTTTCGTCCGGACAGCCGCTCGTGAAACTGCTCCGCGATTTCGCCCGTCGCAAGGGAAATGCCGTAGGAATGAATCTCTTCCCGCTTCATATCGCATGCGAATTCCACCTTCACGTTCAGACCGAGCCAGGTGTGATACGGCATCGAAGAGGCCGCCTTCTTATGATCCGAATTCGGTTGTTCGAACAAATATACGTAGGAGCCGCCCGCTTTCGCCGCTTCGAAAAATTGATCCAATTTCCGGCAGCCGTAGGTGATTTCCTCGCGCGGAATGCGCTGTACGCCCGGGCCCGGCAGCGGTGCGGGCGGCACGTCTTTATGTTCCGGATCGAAAATGAACATGATCCGCATCGTCTCCGGCTCCACCCCTGTCTGATCGACATATCCCCAATAATAGGGCCGGTTCGTCAAGCTGCGATCCGCTTGCGGCGATAATTTGACCATGGCATGGGCGGGGGACTTCTCGATAAAATGGCAGCCCGTCGCTTCCAAATAGCGCATTACGTATTGCTGCACTTGCTTTTGTGTCATCGGCATCGCTAGCGGGCCTCCCTCGATTGTCCGACCGACGTTACGATTTGATTTAGCGATTGCCCGAGCGAATCGACTTGGGCTCGAAGCTCATCGTCGGAGTTCGACTCAAGCATCATTTTGTAGAGACGCTTCTCAAGCGAATCGTCCTGTTCGAAACGTTCGAGAATGACGTCCAATTCGCCGATTACCAATTCAAACATATTGATTTTTTCATGCAGCAGGTTTAGAATATGTTCTTCGATGGTCCCGAGCGTGGAAAGATTGTATATTTTAACGTCATTCGTTTGCCCCAGCCGGTGAACGCGCCCGATCCGTTGTTCGACCCGCATCGGGTTCCACGGCAGATCGAAATTGATCATATGATGGCAAAATTGCAGATTAATCCCTTCCCCGCCCGCTTCGGTAGCGATCATGACTTGCGCGCGGCCGCGGAACAGGTCCATCATCCAGTCTTTCTTGCCGCGGTTCATGCCTCCGCTGTAGGGAACGGCAATCATATTCTGACTGCGGAAAAATTGCAGCAAATAATCTTGCGTAGCCCGATATTCGGTGAAGATGATCACTTTCTCGTTCATTTCGCGAACAAGCTCGAGCGCCTTTTCCGCTTTCGTGTTTGCCTTGATGTCTTTAATTTTATGAATAAGGCTCCATATTTTGGCATGGACGGGGGAGTCTTCGGCCATGCGCTTTGACAAATTATGCAGCGTTAGAAATACCGCGTTGCGGCTGCTGCATACTTCGCGCTGCAGCGTCAAGAGCGACAACATATTCGCCAAATCGCCGCCCGATTCGCGATACCTTTCCTTGACGAACTGGGTAACGCCGTCGTATAGCGATTGTTCTTCGGGGGACAGCGTTAGCGGAACGTTCTTGACATAGCGCTTCGTAAATCCGATATTGCCGTCGCTGCGGCGGTTGCGGATCATAACCTTCGAAAGCTCGCGCTGCAATTGCTCTTCGTTCTTCGGCATCCGTTTGTCCACGACGAAATTCGCGACAAATTCGCCTTGTCCGCCAAGCTGTCCCGGTTTCAGCAGCGTAATCAAATTATATAGTTCGTCGAGATCGTTCTGCACCGGCGTAGCGGTAAGAAGCAGGCAATACTTTTTATGCAATTGATTAATAAACTGGTAATTGGTCGTCTTTTTGTTTTTCAATTTATGGGCTTCGTCGACGATCAGCATGTCATATTCTTTGGATAGCAGCAGTTGCTTATGGGGATCGCGTTTTGCCGTATCCATCGAAGCGACGACGACGTCGTAATGCCAAGTATATTCTTTCTTTTGCGCGACGGCCGCGATGCCGAACTTCTGGTTCAATTCGCGCACCCATTGCAGCACGAGCGAAGCGGGGACGAGAATAAGCGCTTTGCGCACCAGTCCGCGCACCATGTATTCTTTTAAGATAAGCCCGGCCTCAATCGTTTTGCCTAAGCCGACCTCATCGGCAAGAATCGCCCTGCCCCGCATTTCGTGCAGCACTTTCACCGCGGTCTCGATCTGGTGGCGCATCGGCTGCAGATGGGCCAGATAAGACAAACATTGCAATTCGTCAAAGCTTGTAACGAGCTTCGCTTGCTCGGCTTCGTAGGCGAGTTTGTATAACGTCCAGTCATCCCAGGGACCGTTCTTGTTCATGCGTTGTTCTAGCTCGGCGAACCATCCGCGATTGTGCTGAATTTCGACAGGCCGCGCATGTTCCGAATATTCGGTAAGACGCATGGCGTACACCTCCAAAGTCCGTTTTACGCTAGTATGGACGAAAAACGGCCGCTTCATAACCGAATGCGCCGGGAGATCGGTCTCCATACATGTTATTTTCATGTAAATTTTTCAAAATCGTTTCATATTTTAAAGGCTAAAGAGGGCGAAAAAGAGAGATCGTAGGAGCAAAAAGAAGCTTGGTCAAAATAGTATCGCTTTCTTGTCTTAATTTACAGTTTTGTACTATAGAAAATACAATATGTAGTATAGTATAATGATTAAAGCACACAATATATTGTGAATCCTACATAATATAATGGTAGAAGTTTTCGCAATGATTGATCCGTTTTACTGGATTTGCAGCGAGGAGCGCCGCTACACCAAAATTATAGGAGGTTGTTTTTGTTGAAAACGATGCAGAAACAGCGGTTGGAAGGATTAAGCGAAAAAATATTTCTAGATCGTTACGCATGGAAGGATGCGGATACGAACAATACGAAAGTCGGCGACGTCGTACTTGTATTGACGAAAGACGATCCGAAATTTCCGGCAAAAGAAGTCGGGGAAGTTGTGAAAAGGGAAGGACGCAATGTAACAGTGAAGCTGCGCAGCGGCGAAACGGTCGAATCGACCGTCGAGAAGTTGACGCTGACGATTGAGAAGACGCCGGAACAGATGTGGGATCGACTCGCCGCGGCGATGGCATCGGTGGAAACGACGCCCGAATTGCAGCAAACATGGACCGAGCGGTTCAGATATATTCTTGACGATTGGAAATTGGTGCCTGGCGGCCGGATCGCGGCCGGAGCGGGAGCGAGCGAAGAGTTGACGCTGTTCAACTGCTACGTCATTCCTTCGCCGAAGGACAGCCGCGGCGGCATTATGGATACATTGACGGAAATGACGGAAATTATGGCGCGAGGCGGCGGCGTCGGCATCAACCTGTCTTCGCTGCGGCCGCGCAGATCGATCGTAAAAGGCGTCAACGGCTCATCGAGCGGCGCCGTCAGTTGGGGCGGATTGTTCAGCTACACGACCGGATTGATCGAGCAGGGAGGCAGCCGACGCGGAGCGTTAATGCTCATGATTAACGACTGGCACCCGGATGTGCTCGATTTTATTACGGTGAAGCAGACGATGGGGCAAGTGACGAATGCGAATTTGTCGGTATGCGTCAGCAACGGATTTATGAAAGCCGTCAAGGAAGATTTGGATTGGGAGCTTGTCTTCCCGGATACGACCGACCCGGAATATAACGACATTTGGGACGGCGATTTGGAGAAATGGCGCAAGCAGGGCAAGAAAGTCAATCATTATCGTACGGTCAAAGCCCGCGACGTATGGCATACGATTATCGAATCCGCATGGAAATCGGCGGAGCCCGGCGTCGTCTTTATGGAATATTACAATCAAATGTCGAACAGCTGGTATTTTAATCCGATCATTTGTACGAATCCTTGCGGCGAACAGGGCTTGCCGGGATGGGGCGTTTGCAATTTGTCCGCGATGAATTTATCGAAGTTCTACGATGAAGAACGCCACGATGTCGCATGGGACGAACTCGCGACGGTCACGCGGTATTCGGTTCGTTTCCTCGACAACGTCATTGACAAGACGCCGTATCATTTCGAGGAGAATAGAGAGAATCAACAAACCGAGCGCCGCGTCGGACTCGGTACGATGGGTCTCGCCGAATTGATGATTAAATTGGGCGTCCGGTACGGCAGCCCGGAATCGCTTGAATTTCTCGACCGCCTATATGGATTTATCGCGAAAGAAGCTTATTTGGCGTCTTCGGAAATTGCGGCGGAGAAAGGATCGTTTAAAGCGTTCGAACTGGAACCGTTTATGCAGAGCGGATTTATGAAAAATATCGTTGCGGCGTATCCCGAAGTAGGCGCGTCGATCGAGAACAACGGGATGCGCAACGTTACCGTCATTACGCAAGCTCCCACGGGAAGCACGGGGACGATGGTCGGCACATCGACCGGAATTGAGCCCTATTTCGCGTTCAAATATTACCGGCAAAGCCGGCTCGGCTTCGACGAGCAGTTTGTGCCGATCGCGCAGCAATGGATGGACGCGCATCCGGGCGAAGAACTGCCGGATCATTTCGTGACGGCGATGGATTTGTCGGCCGAGGATCATATTCGGGTGCAGGCGGCGATTCAACGTTGGGTCGATAGTTCGATCTCGAAAACGGCGAATTGCCCGGCGGACTTTACGGTGGAAGAAACGAAACGATTGTATGAACTCGCCTTCGATCTCGGCTGCAAAGGCGTTACGATATACCGCGACGGCAGCCGCGACGTGCAGGTGCTCAGTACGGAGAAGAAAGACGAGGAGAAGTCGAATGCGGCCGCGGCATCGGAGGCAGGCGCGAACGGGGAAGCGGAAGCGCAGTCGATGGACGCGCTGAACGAGTCGCTGGCTGTGAACGTGGAACCGCCAGCGAAAGAAGTGTTCGACAAGCAATACAAGCGCCGCCCGCAAGTGCTGCGCGGAGCGACGTACAAAATCAATACCCCGTTCGGAATGGCATATATTACGATTAACGATTTGGACGGCGTACCGAGCGAAATATTCCTGAACGTCGGCAAAGCGGGCTCGGACGTATTCGCGATGGCGGAAGCATTGGGCCGGGTATGTTCCTTATTCCTCCGCTACGGCGATCATGGCCATAAGGTGGAACTGCTGATCAAGCATTTGAAAGGAATTGGCGGTTCGGGCGCGATCGGCTTCGGAGCCAACCGCGTCGAATCGATAGCCGATGCGGTCGCGAAAGCGTTGGAAACTCATGCGCAGCATGCCGATGAGCATGCGGCGGCGTCGGAGACGGCTCCGATCGCGGCGGCCATTGCGCCCGAGGTGCAAGCGCCATTCTCCGCGAAAGGCGCACCGACTTCGCGCGACCTATGCCCGTCCTGCGGCAGCGCTTCGCTGCTGAACGTCGAAGGCTGCAAAACATGCGCCAATTGCGGGTATAGCCGTTGTAATTAAGATTAGTTAATCGGTTGAACAATAAATACGCTAGCCCAAAGGCCGTTGAACAAGGCACATCCTTGGTCGACGGCCTCTTTGATTTTAACGTTAGAGTATGATGACAAGGTTGCGTGAATATTGTCGCTAATTGGAATCATTTCCAAGGAGAATAGCGAGACAGCATTCCATATGTTGACCAAATTATTCCCCGCAGATCTCCATTCCCTCAACATTGGCGCGTTAGATTTGGCCAAAATATTATTTATTATTGGTTGCATTGGATATTCATTTGGAGCGGCATAAAACGGTACTCCGAGATACGTGGAGTAGACGAGGGCCGTGCCATCGGCGTTGAGCTTCGTCACGAACGCATCTCTCTGTCCCTGAAGAGTAATTTGGAACGCGCCGGGGGTCGTCGGAAAATCGTCGGCTAACGTCTCCCCTGTCACATAAGCGCTGCCTGACGCATCCACGGCAATGCTGAATCCGGTGTTATCAAATTGGCCTCCAAGCAAGGTAGAGTAGATGAAAGCCGTTCCGGAGGCGTTCAGTTTCGATACGAACGCTTTAGATCCAGCGGTTAATACGGTATCAAAAGCGCCTGGTGTCGTCGGAAAATCGGTGGCGTTGGTAGTCCCTGTCACATAGGCATTGCCGGAACCGTCCGTGGCGACGCTATGACCAAAATTAAAACCGTCCACTCCGCCAAGAAAGGTGGAGTAGATCAGAGCGGTACCGTCAGCATTCAGCTTTGCAACGAAGGCATCCGGGCTCACCTCCAAAAATCACGGTGCGCAAAGCTCCGGGCGTCGTTGGAAAATTGGGGGACGTTGTAAATCCCGTAATGATGGCGTTGCCGAATGGATCTACGGCAATCGCGCTGCCCTCATCGTCACCGCTTCCTCCGATAAAGTCCAGCGGTAAGATGTCAAGTCCCTGATTCTTGAGAATTGGAAATTTTCTTGGCCGTAAAGCAAGGGAGTCAGGGAAAATGACAGCACCAAACTAAACCCAGCCCGAAAATCAAGTCATTTA
>NZ_CAKKLI010000074.1:0-14768 GCF_918697855.1 Paenibacillus sp. CECT 9249
CTCCTTGATCTCTTTGTAGCGGTTGGCAGACCGGCTACCATTTTATCATGAAGGTCAAGGGATTTTTACTCATAGCTATAAGCTTTCCTGAACCCCCAGTCGAACTGGGGGTTTTCTTGTACAATAAGAAAGAGGTGATGCTCTGAAGAACACCACCTCTTTATTCCCTGAAATTCCCAAGCTTTACTTAGTGAACTCTGGTCCGAAAGTAGGTTGAGAGAAGATAGTCATAGTAGAAGGAATCTTACTCAGATTAACTTCCCTGAAAGCTCCTGAACTATACTTAAACCAAGTACTTTGGACTTTAACATACACATCAGCGTGGTTACTTCCTCCAAGAACGGCAGAACTGAACCCAAAAGAATCGAAAACTGCAGAGAGTGTTTGAGATGTAGCATCACAGTCTGTAATCCTGCCTACGAGGGCATCATATGCTGAAGTTGGATCTCCTACCCCTACGTCTTTGATTCCTTTTAGAAGATTACCACCTGTCTCGGAAGCTAGAATTGCGTTCGAGATTTCAGTCTTTGTTGCCCCTGCAGTAGCCAACGGACCGATAGCATTTTCAATAATTTTTAGCCCCATATACATATCACTGCCAGTAGAGTAGTTACTGGCTCTATCACCGTTCAGGTACTGTTCAGCGTAATCTGGTAACTTACCGCTAGACTTCATATCTGAAACGGCTATATTCACGATCTTCATTACTTGATCGTATTGAGATTGGTTAGCACTTGCATAGGTATGCTTGCCGTAGGAAACCTTGATCCCATTGACAACTTGAGAACCGCCTCGATCAACTTGACCGCCATCATTACCGCCATCAACATTCCCTGCGGGGCTTGTGATAATCGCTGTCGAAGTAGCATTATCCCACTTAACGTCAGCGCCCAATGCCTCGGAAACGAAGCGTAGAGGAACCATAGTCGAACCGTTAATAACTTCAGCCTTAGCTGCCAAAGTCACCGTCTTGCTATTGACTATTGCCGTAGACTGACCAACGGTGAGCTTGATGGTCGTATCACCCTTATTGGCGGTGACCGTTTGAGAAGATTGATCCCATTTAACATCTGCCTTCAAAGCCTCGAACACGCCCCTAAGCGGTACAAGTGTGCTTCCATTCTTTACGATTGCGGGTTGGTCAAACGTCTGCTTGACCCCGTCAATAAGGACAGTGACCTGTTTTTTATCGGGTTGCGTTTCAGTCTTAGGCGAAGCTGTTTCACTCTTGGAGCCGTCGGAAGAAACGTCCGCAATAGTCGTGAAAGACCAAGTCCTGTTGAGAGTCTTACCCTCGTACTCTTCCTCGTAAAGAGGTTTATAGTTTACAGAAACGGTATAAGTCTCTCCATTTTTTAATGGTTGTTTAGTGTAGAAGAACCAGTAACCCATATACCATTCGGAGAAAAATGGAACATTTGTTCCCTTTCTGTCTTTGATAGTTGCATCAATAGTCTTAGTGTCTAGTACATGTGGCGGATAGAACGAGATAACATATCCCGATCTCTCAATACCAAATTTTCTTAGCGGGTTAGGGTCTTCATCTGCACCAGAGAATGTTGTCGGTACATTCTTTTGCCCATTGTAAGGATACATCGAAATATCCGTCGAAGTAGAACCGCGAGTTTGAGATAACATTACGAATTTCTTGCCTTCAAATCCTACCCCTACTTCCATAGTGTACGGGTCTAGGAAAGGTACTCTGTGATACGCCGTATTGATGAAACCATCAATCGATGCCTTTACAGTAGAATCATTAGCCGAAAGAACTTCAAACAGTCCTTGAGCCAGTTGAGAATCCCCACCTACTGCAAGAACCCTATCTTTAGGAGTTACACCAGTGAAACCTTTCTTACCCTCAATCTCATCATGGTCGTAAGGATTACCCGCATTGAGATATTTCGCATGGTTTTCACCCGCTTTCGTGAGGAACGGATTCAGCCTCACTTCACCGAGTCCTGCATCCTTGCGAATTTTGTTGATATAGTCCAAAGCCTCAATCGCTTCCTTAGAATATTCAATGTCCGAAGAAGCAATCTGCACAGGCTTTTCAGGTTGTGCTGCAAGGGCGCTGTTACCCCCTAAGATGATTGAAAATGCAAGCATTGCCGCTGCTATCTTTTTATTTTTCATAATACCCTCCGATAATTTGTAGTCCAAGCTATAGACTCGAAGGAGCAGAAGGAATGCTACACCCGTCTGCTCCTTCAAAATACTTTATTGACGTTCGAATTCTGGATCAAAGGTAGGTTGGGAGAAGATAACCATGCTTGAAGGAATTTTAGTAAGATTGACCTTTGTAAATGTCCCTGAACTATATTTGAACCAAGAATCATGAATTTTCACAAAAACATCCGCATGATTGCTTCCCCCAAGAACGGCGGAACTGAACCCAAAGGAATCAAAGAATGCAGAATATGTATGAGAAGAAGCATCGCAGTCTGTAATCCCACCAACTAACGCATCGTATGCAGAGGATGGTTCACCAACTCCTACATCTTTAACCTTTTGAAGGAGAGTACTAGCTAACTCTACCGCCTGAAACGCTTTTGAAATCTCATCTATCGTTGCTTCCGCGCCGACCAACTGACCTATTGAAATCTCTGCTAACTTCAAGTAACGGGCATCTGAACTACCACTAGGGAAGTTATCTGGTCTTTCACCATTAATATAGCGAACGTAATAATCAGGGAGGTTTGTTTCGGATTTTGCATCCGCCACTGCTTTATTTACAATCCCCATTACTTGATCGTACTGAGACTGGTTTGCACTTCCATATGTATGCTTCCCATATTGAACCCTAATTCCACGAACAACTTGACCGCTTCCTGAGGCGCTTGTGATGGTCGCTGTGTATGTATCTCCGTTCCATTTTACGTCCGCCCCAAGTGCTTCACTGACGAAGCGGAGCGGAACCATCGTGGAACCGTTGAGCGTCTGCGCCTGAACGGATAGCTCGACAGCGCGATCATTTATGTATGCAATTTTTTGATCGACTGTTAGCTTGATTACTGTATCGCCCTTCGTTGCTGTTACCGAGTGCGAAGTCGCGTCCCAAAGAACCTTGGCTCCCAAGGCTTCGAAAATACCCCTGAGCGGCACTAAAGTGCTGCCATCCATTACGACCGCTGACTGCGGGAATTGCTGAACCTTTCCGTCAATAATGACGGTGACCGCCTTGTACTGCTGTGTGGCGGATTGTATACTTACCACGCCTGTTTTACCCTGCGCGGCGACTGTACCGCCTGTAGCCAACATGGACGCGACTAGAGCCACGCTGAGGGCTGTGGAAACTATCTTGCTGTTTCGGATGACCATGAACATACCTCCAATATGTATTCTGTGGCGAGAGGGGAATGTACGTTTCACCCTCACTCTATTTACATTATTTTACTTTTTGTTGAATACTCTATCTGGTATTTCCATTATACCGTACTGACAATGGTTGTAAAAGGAGTTTTCCCCTTGAACGACCATTCCTTGATCATAAAACAAGTCATTGGTAAAACGATAAAAGCAATTCGAATTAAGCAGGGATTAAGTCAAGAGGATCTGGCAGGTCTTTGCCAAGTTGACCGTTCTTACATATCGCTAGTAGAGGTCGGCAAAAACGAACCATCGGTCAGCAAGATCTTTGAACTTTGCGGAGGGCTTAAAGTAAGTCCCTCTGCCTTCTTCAAAATAGTAGAATCCGAATACGACAAAATCAAAGAAACCGATACCAACGCTAAGTAAATTTAAGAAGCTATCAGTCAATCGCTGATGGCTCTTTTCTTTTATAATAATCAAGATGTTAGCTGCATTTCAGTTGACTATGAGTAACAATCACGGATTGATATACAACTTAAGTCCTAAATTACCGATATATCTTCATAAAGGCATTGTTTTGTTATGGAGGATTACGGTCGTGGATATAAGGTTGGAGTTTGGGCAAAGATGCAAGGAATTAAGAGCTCGATCAGGCATGTCTCAAGAAATGTTAGCATACCGTTCTGGACTTGATCGGAGCTATATCAGCGGTGTAGAGCGCGGTGATAGAAACATCAGCATTATCAATATTGAGAAGATTGCCGCTGCATTAAAAGTTTCGATTGAATATCTGTTCTCGGGTGAACGATTCTCGGCTACTCCTGCGTACCAGCAGAAGGACTTTACCGAGCCATTTCTAAAACGATTTCAATACCACGTCGATCCTGAATCACGGGTATTAGCTTTTTCAGTAAAGGGTCTTCTCACCCCGCAAGATGTTGAACATATGGATAGAACGTTGATCGGAATTTGTAACGGTTTTGGCAAAGGCGAATTGAATCTCTTGGTTGACCATCGCGACATGTTAGCCGCTGATGGGGAACCAGCCGTATATTCACCTGAAGTTGCTGAGAAAGCAGTAGCGTTTCAGCAGAAACTCTTAAGGTCAACCAAGAAAGTCGCTGTTCTTTGCAACTCGGAATTTATGGTTCATAACCTTCGATACGTGACAATGGAGAGCGGCATATATGATCATTCCAATCCGCTGTTTGGGAAAGACAAGGATATGGTAAAGCAAGCTTACGAGCTCCTTGGCATTAACGGGAACGAATTGATAAAAATGAAGAAACAGTAGAGCCGCCAGCTTCATGTTTGGCGGCTCATCTGCTATCATAGTCATTTCGCGATATCATTCAAAAGATGCTTCCATATCTGCAGTCCATCAGTAATCCCAGCATAATACAGACTCTCCTTTTCGATTGTCTGGCGATAATTTAGTGTTTCTTCCCACCCAAGGATGAACTGAAAAAGCTGAGGACTTAGTTCCTCTTTCAACCGATTCTCTAATTCAACTTGTCTCAATCGTAGAGATGCAATCTCAGGCATTTTCCCAATAATATTAGCTTGTTCATTAAAGCGCGCATCAAACGCTATCTTAATCCATTCTGGTAAAGGCAGTTGCTCCAAAATAAAATCCCCTCCCAAGGTAAATTGTTGTAAAGCTTACCGTAAAGAGGGGAAAGTA
The DNA here is from genome assembly GCF_918697855.1 of Paenibacillus sp. CECT 9249. Classification (NCBI taxonomy): domain Bacteria; kingdom Bacillati; phylum Bacillota; class Bacilli; order Caryophanales; family Paenibacillaceae; genus Paenibacillus; species Paenibacillus sp. CECT 9249. The sequence continues at coordinate 4,994 of NZ_CAKKLI010000074.1, forward strand.
TTCAATATCTGTTTTTGGCTCATCCGCTTGATCGGGAGTTAAGTAAATTAATTAATTGCTTTCTCCATTCCGCAATCAGATCTTCGCGTATGGATCGTAAGCTCTGAATTTCTTCGATTATTTCTTGTCGCCGCTCCCGACTCGTGCTTGTTTGACTATGCTCAAGAGCGAGCTTGCGATGGATAGGAGCATCTGCGTTTGAGTGTCGTCCAGTTCAATGCCGACCAGTGAACTGCGGTATGATTCACCTATAGTATGGCAAGTCTGAGTAGTCATATGAAAAGCCTCCCAAGGAACAAGTTTGTTGCATGTTACCTTGGTTGAGAAGGCTCTTCAATATCATACAAACGAGTTTTCGCTAGGTTTGGCACATGAGCTCGGGTGTGCTGTGGAATCGAGCATTAAAAGGTAGCTTCGTGCGGTTGTATTTTCTAATCATAAAGAAGCCACTCCAAATATTGGGAGTGGCAAACCAAAACCAACTATGACTGAATTACATACTCTCTGTTAGAAACTCACCTTAAGATTCCGTAACATCTCAAAAGTGTTTACATATTTCACGTTAAATTGTCTGCATACTACTGGAATTAATATTCTCTTCTTTATATCCGGGTTATATGCCTCATGGGTTACAAGAGTATAATCTTTAGATTTTGCATATGCAACTAGCCATGCGTCCGCTATATGAGCAAACTCTTCTTTCGCACTAGGAGTAAACTGCGGATTACTATGTGCCCATTGTTGTATTTCAGCATATTTTTCAATCACGTCCTGAGAATCCGTTCTCTCGAAGTAACTTTTGAAGTTATCCGCAGTCCACAAATGCAACCTATCAGCATTTTTTGGGTCAGGAGAAATAATTTCATCTTGAATCTTATCTATACTACGAATATTATTCTTGCTAGCTTGGGATATCAAAGACTTCCAGAAACTGGGCGCCACATCAAAGTCGTAATATCCTCTATGTGCACCGATAAACACATTGGCGTCTAGTACATACAAGTCTATACACCCCTTTCTTGTACTAATTTAACTAATTTTTCAAAGGTCTTCGTTTTTAGTCCAGTTAATCTGAACGCCTCAGAATATTGGATATTTCCTGTGCTAGCCTGATAGACCACAGCACTCGTAAAAGTATTCCCTAGTCTACTCATGAGTGTATTATAAAAGTTTCCACTAGAAGTAGAACTGGTCTTCTGATTTTTCAACCTTTCTAGGTATTCATAATAGAAGCTAAAAAATTCCTCTCTCGGTACTATTTTTAGATCCAGTGCCCTTCTGCCAATAACAATTGGACTTACCTTAAATATATTACTAAGTGTTTCATAAACTACACCATCGGGATAGTGAGTATGCCATTGCCTTATGAACAGATCTCTAGGACATAACATTTCTGCTGCAGCTTCATTACAAAGTTTCTCAACAGCCGCATTATGGGAATTTAATGGAGAAGCTTCAACAACTGCACTAGAACCTATTAGGATATGTGCAACTTCATGAATCAAAGTAAAAATTTGGGCAGATTTCGTATCAACTGCATTGATAAAAATCAGTGGAGCTACCTCGTCAACTAACACGAATCCTCTAAACTCCGAAACATTCAATGCACGATGGGTGTTTCCTCCCACTATGCCATTTTGCATCACTGTAATTCTAACTTTTTCACACTTTTCAATTAAGTACTTTAGTGCTTCATGAAAAGTTTTATGTTGCCGCGCCCAATCTTGCTGTAAACCCAATAAATTAGAATTTTCTGTGCTATTTGAGTAACTGTAGAACCTTTATTAGATCCAACGAAATCTAATTTTGTCCCAATATGTTGCTCATAATAATCTTTCATGAAATCTTGTCTTCTTTGCATAATATGTAGAGTCTCTATTAAATCAGGACTAACTTTTCCACTTTCTCCATCTTCAACTGTTCTATAATGTGGTATCGGTAACGTTTCATTCGGTGGCTGCTTTAAGAAAAAGTATCCTAGTGGAGTGGCAGTGGCAGCTGCATAAGCTTCAAGCTGTTTAAATGTTGGTTGCTTCTCTCCTGCTAGCCATTTATCCAATAACTTAAATTTTTTCTGTAACTTATCCTGATGAAGACTCCTATTATAAGCCCAGTTTAATAACTCCTTTTTTACAGGAACTTTTGCAGCCATGTTCCACCTCCTGTATGCTTATTTGTTATGCAATTTACTCTATGTACTTACTCTCAATATATAGGTTGTCTTTTGAAAGATAATGTCGGACTTCATATTTTGGAAAGTCATTTTAACCATACCACAATTTAGGTAATATATCCATCCTTTTGACCCATCAATCAGCACAAAAACAGTCCTTTAGAATCACCTCGAGCAAGTACTTAATCTATAAAGTAACGCTAAAGGTGATCAGTAAATTTATATGTTACAAAAGCCCAAACAAAGTCGGGCTTTTGTATAATCACGATCTAGTTATTGCTCTAATGCCTGGACATTTATTAATATATTCAGCCGCTAAGCTCCAATCTGTAGATTGAGCATTGCCGCTTCCACCTTCAACTCAACTCTCTGCTTTACCACTATCGATGATACGGTTCTCCGTTTCACCTATAGAACAAAATTAAAAGACATCCGCTCGGATGTCTTGATTCATGCCTAATAAGACTTCTGATTGCCTTCCTATACTACAGACCCTATCATTGAGATGATGAAAATGAAACTAGCCGCCTTAGTCGGAAGCATTCGCAAAGATTCATACAACCTGAAGTTAGCCCGTTATATTCAAAACCGTTATCAGCATCTTTTTCAGTTGGATGTGCTGAACATTCGGGATCTCTCCTTTTATGATCAGGATATCGAGTCTGTTCCACCCCAGCCGGTTATCGATTTTAAGGCGAAAGTCGCTGCTGCCGACGCGGTGTTATGGATCACTCCGGAATATAATTCGACCATTCCCGGCGTCATGGCGAACGCGATCGACTGGTTATCCCGCGTGGATCGAGTCATGATCGGGAAGCCCTCATGGATCGTCGGATCTTCCATCGGATTGTTGGGATCGGTCAAAGCGCAGGGCCATCTGCGTGACATTCTGTTCTCATCCGGTATTTCCTCGCCGCTGTTGCCTGGAAATGAAGTGTACATTGGTCTTGTTCATGTGAGAAGTTTAAAGAAATTCAAGCCTGATGTTTCTATTGAAGTAAAAGAAAGTGCAATAAAGCGCGCACATGACTTTAAAGGGAACATTCCGGGGATCGTGGAACTTAGCGCCGGGATTAACGTTACGAATGAAATAGAGCATATGCACGTGTTTACGCTGGGGATCAGAGTCACTTTTGAGAATCAACAGGCTTGCCGGGAGTATATTCAGCACCCCCTGCATCAAGGATTATTGCAATCCATTGGCCCATTTGTTGAAGGAATCGTCGTTATGGATTACCCGTTTGCTTAATGTTCCCCTTTAAAACAGATTAGAAAGGAGAGATTGCTGAAATGGATAAAAAGCTTGCCACTAAGCATTTAAACGTTAATGGCCGCATTATCAACTTTTCCACTTCAGTGGCGGGTCAGATGTTCCCTGCATACAGTCTATATGCTGGCTTCAAAGGAGCCGTTGAACAATTCACGCGGCAATTGGCCAAGGAGCTTGGATGGAAATAGAAACATAACGATTAATGCTGTAGCACCTGGCCCTCTAAATACCGAGCTTTTCACGGTTGGCAAAACCCCCGAACAAATTCAGGGACTAGCCACATGAACGCCTTGGACGTCCCGGAAAGACTGAGGACATTGCAAGTGTGATCCTATTCCTTGCGAGCGAAGAATCGCAGTGGGTTACGGGACAAACCATCCGTGTTAATGGTGGATTCATTTAGGACGTTTCTGAAAACTAAATCGATTTATGGTATGATTTGAGAAAACGATTGGAGCATTCCATCATGATTCAAAGACGGTATGAGCTAAGCGATGAACAATGGTCACCTACAAATAGTATAGCTAGATATTTCATTTATGCCAGTGTACCACACTCGCTTGAGGGATATAATGACGATGTATTAAGAAGAGGAGGAAAATCATTTTGACTATTGAACGTTTTCAAATTCAGGTCTCTGATGAAATCCTGGACGATCTGCAATACAGACTCCATCACATCCGTTGGCCGGATCAATTGGAAAATGCGGATTGGAAACGGGGCACGGAATTAAATTACTTAAAATCGCTAGTTTCGTATTGGAGGGACCATTATGATTGGCGCGCACAAGAAGCCAAGTTGAACCGCTTCTCCCAGTTTCGCTGCAAGATCGATGGGATCGACGTGCACTTCGTACATGAACGCGGTAAAGGACCTAACCCTTTGCCCCTGATTCTTACTCACGGATGGCCCGACAGTTACCTTCGTTACCAAAAAATCATCCCGCTGCTTACGGATCCGGCCAGCCATGGCGGAAACCCCGAGGACGCTTTTGACGTAATCGTCCCTTCATTGCCTGGTTTTGGATTCTCCAGCCGCCCTAAACATCCCGGGGTTAACAATTTTCGTGTCGCCGAAATGTGGGTTAAACTTATGACCGAAGAATTAGGCTACAGAAAATTCGCTGCCGCCGGTGGGGATATGGGCTCCGGTGTGACGAGATACCTGGCGGCAAACCATCCCGAACGGCTATACGGAATCCATCTAACCGATATCGGGATTATCCGAGATCTCATAGCTTCATCTGATCAGGCCAAGCTTTCGGAAGAAGAGCGGCAATACAAGAATAATGCTTCGGCATGGATGGCTCAGGAGGGCGGCTATATGTCCATTCAATCGACACGACCCCAAACCCTCGCATATGGACTTTCCGACTCGCCCGTAGGTTTGGCCGGTTGGATGATGGAGAAATTCCGATCATGGAGCGATTGTAACGGCGACCTTGCGCAAAAATTCAGCGAGGATGAGCTCCTTACGCATATTATGATGTATTGGGTGACGAACACCATAGGATCGACAGCGCACATGTATTATGATAATGCGCATTCTTTGCCGCCAATCGGCTACATCGAGGTTCCGACAGGCCTTGCCCTGTTCCCGGCGGATATCCTGTTGCCACCCAAGGAATGGGCCATGCGCAACCTGAATGTAACCCGCTGGACTTCGATGCCCCGCGGCGGACATTTTACCGCTCTGGAGGAACCGGAGCTTTTTGCCGATGACATTCGCGCATTCTTCAGACCTTTTAGAACGAAAAGCTGATGAATCGGAACCGTTTCGAAACAAAAAAACCAGCTAATGTTTGTCAATAGATAGTTCTGTAGGACAGAGATTTTTGATATACTGAATTCTAGGCATAACAAATAACCCTCCATATGGTGGGAATTTATGGAATGATTAGTCTTTAAAAAGCGAAAGGTTGCCCTTTTTTGAGTATAGCGTAGACGTGATGTAATACCTTGTTGGCGCAAGCGATCACGGCTACTTTATGGGGCTTACCTTCGCTTTTTTTCTTATCGTAATATTCTCTTAGGCGTGGGTTTAATCCCTTTCTTAATCCGCATATTACCGCTAGATAAGCTGCTCTTCGCAAACGTTTTGAGCCGCGCTTCGTTATTTTGTTTTCACTTGCCGTAAACTTCCCAGAACTAAACACGCTTGGATCAAGTCCGGCCATAGCTACGACTTGTTTGGGATGGATGAACTGAGACACATCTCCGATTTCTGCCACAATAGCGGTAGCTAGCTTTGTGCTTACCCCAGGGATTGACTCCAGCAACTGAACCTGTGGGATCGTTTGGGAAATTTCATAAATAACTCGTTCTAAATCCACAAGCTGCTCCTGAAGCTCACGAAGCACCTTAAGCATGGCCAAAAACCAGCTAATGTTTGTCAAGCATTTTTGCTTGGATTTCAATAAGATTGTTGGTACAATAATTTTATTGCACGACAAATATTCCTTCTGAGTAGAAGGGATATGGTTAAATATGGAATCAGGCTTTGTAGGGCTGGCTTTTACTAAGGATGGCGTAAATGTGATGGAGCAGCTTGTTGGCGCAAGCAATCACAGCCACCTTATAGGGCTTGCCCTCTTTTCTTTTCTTATCGTAATAGCTCCAGATCCTTCGGTTAGCACTTTTCCGGATTCCACACTGCACCGCTAGATACAATGAACGTCGGAGCCTTTTTGATCCCCGCTTGGTAATTCTCGAACTTGTGGCAGTAAATTTCCCAGAGCTATAGATTGCAGGGTCTAAGCCGGCATAAGCGACCAATTGCTTGGCGTCTTCAAACTGATTTATGTCCCCAATCTCTGCAACGATCGCCGCAGCCAGTTTATCTCCAATCCCGGGAATACTTTTCAACAGTTCTATCTCGGGCAAAATCGATGCGATCCGATCCATCTGTCTCTCAAGGCCACCTAATTGTTCGATGAACGTGAGTAACAAAGTTACCATGCTGCTTAACATTGCAGTTTGCGATCGACTTATCGGATGCTTCCTCCAGATGGATAGGAGTGCCTCGATCCGTTCTGCTTTTTCTCCCACCCAACGTTTGGAGTGGGATTTCCCGACATCTTCCTCAATCACTTCCACAAGATTCTCCATATCATCTTCCAAACAACGTTTCAGCACTTTTAGCGATGTAATCGAAAACAGATTAGAAAAAGCCTCCTCATAGTCCGGAAACACTTGTTCCAGCAATGCTCTGATATTAAGTTTTGCTTGCACGAACATGTCTGTCACAAACGCATGTTGTCTAGTCACATGCTGCAGTTCTGTAAACGTCTCCTCCCACGTACGATGCGCTTCGACGTCTCCCCGGTAATACATATCCGCTAAATGCCACGTGTCTGTAGCATCCGTTTTCACCTTGCGCAACTGGGTTCCTTTTGCCCGTTTCGACTGCAACGGATTAACGATGAAGTGTGTCCATCCGCTGCGCTCCAGATAGGCGACAAGTGGCTTATGGTAATGCCCTGTCGCTTCTAGAACGACTACCGGGGGAATTCCCGTTGCCACCTGTAATCCCGCCAAAAGATCACCTAATCGTTCAAATCCATTTTCGCCATGCGAGATGCTTTGCAACTTCCCATACGGTTCGTTCCTCCTCGTAAAGGCCTGCATCACACTACATCCCTTTGCCACATCCACACCTACCACTGGCTCCATTACAACCTCCTAAATATAAATTGCCGGCACTCCCACGATGGGTTCCAAATCCATAGCTTCGCTTGTGATACGAGGTCGTTCCCTCAACCAGCCCAAACATGTTTATTTGGAGTAGTGGGAAAACAGTTTCTGGAACGGGGTAGAATCCCCAAAGTCAGTCACGTTCTCCCGGCTACCATCATCGTAAAACGACCATAAAGAAAGGCCAACCAGAAAATCCTGGTTGACCTAATAATACGAAAGTCAGTGTAGACTGACTGCTGGACGCCCCGTTTTCAATGAATTTTAAAAATAGGAACAAAAAAATCGCCAAATCTTGTAGAATGGAAGTTACCACACCACCAACTCAAGAAAGGGCGATTTTTTGCGTAATCAAACGACTACTACTGAACAGTATATCATGCAATCCACACTTCCTCTAGGGGATCTTGAAGAGAATATATTTGCGGATTACACGCTGGATTGGCTGGAAACGGTGAAGCATAGAATAGAACTCATCACGTATATCTCGTATGCAAACGCAGTGAAAGGTCGCATCGCTCCATACTTCCAAGAAAAAGGTATTACTCTCCTGGAATTGAAACCTCATCACATTCAGGAGTTTTACAGTCATGCCTTAAACGAATGGGGAGTTAGTGCCAACACCGTTATTCATTATCATGCCAATATTCGTTCGGCACTCCAGCAAGCTTATTCACAGATCGCATTACTTCTAATCCTGCTGACAAGATCATTCGTCCGAAGAAGGAACCGTTTGTGGGCAGCTCATATAGTGCCTCAGAAGTTAATCAACTTTTAGAAATTGTGAAGGGCACCAAGATTGAACTGGCTGTAATCTTGGGAGCATTTTATGGGTTAAGGCGTAGTGAGGTGGTGGGTCTAAAATGGTCTGCCATTGATCTGGTCAAAAAAACGATCACGATCAAACATACCGTCACTTCCGGTTCACTGAATGGAAAGCTGATCACGATTGAAAAGGATCGAACAAAGAACAAGGCAAGTCTCCGCACTCTGCCTCTTGTAGACGCCTTCTACAACCTTTTGCTGCAAATGAAGGAGCAGCAGGAAACAAATCAGCATCTCTTCAAGGATTCGTACTGTAAGGATTACATTGGTTACATTTATGTGGATGTTATGGGGGAACGAATCAAGCCTAATTATATCACCCAACATTTTGCCCTTGTGCTGAAGAAGAACGGCATGCGACACATCCGTTTTCATGATCTTCGCCATAGCTGCGCAACTCTGCTTTTGAGTAATGGCGTCAGCATGAAGGAAGTTCAGGAATGGTTAGGTCACAGTGATTATTCCACCACAGCAAATATTTATTCGCATTTGGATTACAGCTCCAAAGTATCATCAGCAAATACAATGAATGAAGTAATAAAAATATAAAAAAAGCTCATTAGAGAATTTCTCTAACGAACCACTTGTTATTAATGTGGTACCGGTGAGAGGACTCGAACCTCCACGGGTCTCCCCAAACGATTTTGAGTCGTTCGCGTCTGCCATTCCGCCACACCGGCATATGAAATTATATGGCGTGCCCTGAGAGATTCGAACTCCCGACCTTTTGATTCGTAGTCAAACGCTCTATCCGGCTGAGCTAAGGGCACATATGATTACTGGTGCGGAAGACCAGACTTGAACTGGTACGGTAGTCACCTACCGCAGGATTTTAAGTCCTGTGCGTCTGCCGATTCCGCCACTCCCGCAATTGGAGAAGATGGAGCGGACGACGGGAATCGAACCCGCGACCCTCGCCTTGGCAAGGCGATGCTCTACCGCTGAGCCACGTCCGCAATTTATGGTGCGCGTAGAGGGACTTGAACCCCCACGGTCGCCCGCTAGATCCTAAGTCTAGTGCGTCTGCCAATTCCGCCATACGCGCAATTTGTTATTGAGTAACTGGTGAGCCATGGAGGACTCGAACCTCCGACACCCTGATTAAAAGTCAGGTGCTCTACCGACTGAGCTAATGGCTCGCGAAAGAATGGCTGGGGATCAAGGATTCGAACCTTGGAATGACGGAGTCAAAGTCCGTTGCCTTACCGCTTGGCTAATCCCCAGTATTGGTAAGAGTATGGGGCGATCGATGGGACTTGAACCCACGAATGCCGGAGCCACAATCCGGTGCGTTAACCCCTTCGCCACGACCGCCATGTCATAAATGGTAATTAGCAAAAATGAACAATAGTGGATGGCGCACATGGTGCCGGCGAGAGGACTTGAACCCCCAACCTACTGATTACAAGTCAGTTGCTCTACCAATTGAGCTACACCGGCATGTTTTGGTACATCATGGTAGCGGCGGAGGGGATCGAACCCCCGACCTCACGGGTATGAACCGTACGCTCTAGCCAGCTGAGCTACGCCGCCGTATCATTATAAAGCTGCTGTCTATGCTCAAGTCTGCGCTGACTGGTCATTTTTCATTCATTATGCTAATAAAAATGGCGGAGCTGACGGGATTCGAACCCGCGTTCTCCTGCGTGACAGGCAGGCATGTTAGGCCTCTACACCACAGCTCCATATATTTGATTGGTTGCGGGGGCAGGATTTGAACCTGCGACCTTCGGGTTATGAGCCCGACGAGCTACCGAGCTGCTCCACCCCGCGATATTGTATATGGTGGAGGCTGACGGGATCGAACCGCCGACC
>NZ_CAKKLI010000075.1:0-12913 GCF_918697855.1 Paenibacillus sp. CECT 9249
GGTAAATGACTTGATTTTCGGGCTGGGTTTAGTTTGGTGCTGTCATTTTCCCTGACTCCCTTGCTTTACGGCCAAGAAAATTTCCAATTCTCAAGAATCAGGGACTTGACATCTTACCGCTGGACTATTTGAATTTGTTTGTAGGGTAGCATGAAACACCGTCACTATGCAAGACTTATCAAGAATACAGTGGCAATGAAATAGTAAGCCAGGACGGCCGCTACAGATATTAACAACGTGATGAAGAACTTGAGAAACAAATTTGCAGAAATTCGAAAAACGGCAAAATTGAATGTGATTGCAAGAATGCCGATCAATCCTCCGAACAAGCCGCCAAGAAACAAAAATATAGGCAGGACGGACCATACTTTGAAAACCCAATGCAATGGTTTCGCCACTTGAATTTCTTTGCCGTCCACGATCAAATCGGGTATATCCAAACCAAGAAACTTGGGTTTCCAAGCGGCGGTTGCTTCGGTCCCGTCGTTGCGTTTCAGTGTCATGATCCTTTTTTTCATCGGTACGAGTTGATTGTTTACGAATAAACGGGGCTTTGAAAAGCCTGCCTGAACCTCCACCGCTTGCCCCTCGAATCCGTCCAGCTTAATAGGATACCTCATCGTCCTCTTCTCCCTTTTCATAAAATGTATGATCAAATTTATCCCAGGATAATATCGGTTTCGGGGGCAAGCTTTTAAATCCGTTTTGCGTTGAAACGACAAAAAATGGGTATTTAGACTTAGGTATATAGGTCGCAAGCTGTGTAATGATGGGAAATTTATAATTATTCTCTAAGCTGTATATTAATTAATTCAAAAATTGATAAAAATAAAGATTTTCGTCCTATTTTATAGTATTATATTAAGAAAAAGATTTTTTAGATCGTGGAAAACACGGCAGATGGGAGGAGAAGGATGACTGAAGCAGCTTTATCCGCAAACAAAAACAATTCCAACAACTTGCTGCGACGCGATGTAAGGTTTCTTGGGAACATACTGGGTGAAGTTCTCGTACATCAGGGCGGGAACGAACTCCTTAATATAGTTGAGAAAATCCGGGAATCAAGCAAATCGTTACGCGCTGTCTTCTTGCCTGAATTGTACGATGAATTTAAACGGATGATCGTGACGTTGGAACCGGAAATCCGGCACCAAGTAATCCGGGCGTTCGCCATTTATTTTCAACTGGTCAACTTTGCAGAACAGAATCACCGCGTTCGCCGCAAACGCGATTACGAACGGTCCGCGGGCGAATCGATCCAGCCCGGTTCCATCGAAAGCGCGATTGTGGAGCTGAAAGAACTGAAAATTCCTTATGAAGAAGTACAGGAATTAATCGAAGGAATTTCGCTCGAACTCGTGATGACGGCTCACCCGACGGAAGCGATGCGCAGAGCGGTGCTCGATATTCACAAGCGTATCTCCGAAGAAGTCATGCAGCTCGACGATCCGACTTTGACGCTGCGCGAGCGCGAAAATTTGCGGGAGAAATTGCACAATGAGGTGCTGACGCTATGGCAAACGGACGAGTTGCGCGACCGGAAACCTACCGTATTGGACGAAGTGCGGAACGGAATCTACTATTTCCAAGAAACGTTATTCGACGTATTGCCCGACGTGTACCAAGAGCTGGAGCGTTGCCTGGATAAATATTATCCGGCCCGCAAGTGGCATGTGCCTACATTCCTGCGATTCGGCTCATGGATCGGCGGCGACCGCGACGGCAATCCGTCCGTCACGGCTTCGGTAACGTGGAAAACGCTCTCGATGCATCGCAATGTGACGTTGTGGAAATACCAGCAAATTATACGCAACATGATGCGGGTCATGTCTTTCAGCACAGGCGTCATTCAAGTGACGGACGAGCTGAAGGAATCGATTCGGCAAGACCGCGAAAAGGTCGAAATCGAAGCGAAATATATGGATTTGTGGAATAACAGCAAAGAACCGTACCGCGTCAAAATGTCCTATATATTGAAAAAAATCAACAACACGTTGGACGAATCGATGCGCGATGCGGAGCAGCAATATAATAACCCGCAACAATTGATCGAAGATCTGCAGGTGATCGACCGCAGTCTCCGGTCGCACTTTGCCGACTCGGTGGCGGATATGTACATCAAGAAGCTGATCCGGCAAGTGGAACTGTTCGGCTTCCACTTGGCTACGCTCGACGTTCGCCAGCATAGCCAAGAGCATGAAAATGCGATTACGGAAATTTTGGCTTCGATGAACATCGTGCAAAATTACGGCGAGCTGTCCGAAGACGAAAAAGTGGCGCTTCTGGACCGCTTGTTGAACGATCCCCGCCCGTTGACTTCCTCCTACCTGGAGTACAGCGAAGGGACGAAGGAATGTGTGGATGTGTACCGCACCATCTTCGAAGCGCAGCGGGAATTCGGCGAGCGCTGCATCACCAGCTACTTGATTAGTATGACGCAAGACGCCAGCGATGTGCTCGAAGTCATGCTGTTCGCCAAAGAAGCGGGCTTGTTCCGCAAGGAAGCGAACGGAACGGTACGCTGTACGCTGCAAGCCGTGCCTTTGTTCGAGACGATCGACGACCTGCATGAGGCGCCGGGCATTATGAGACGGCTGTTCAGTTTGCCGATTTACCGCGAAGCGGTCGCAGCCATGAACGATATGCAGGAAATTATGCTCGGCTATTCCGACAGCAATAAAGACGGCGGCGCATTAACCGCCAACTGGGAGCTGCGCGTGGCGCTGAAGCAAATTACGGCGGTGGCCAAGGAATTCGGCATCAAGCAGAAGTTTTTCCACGGCCGCGGCGGTTCGCTTGGCCGCGGCGGAATGCCGCTCAACCGCAGCATTATGGTACAGCCTCCGCACACGATCGGCGGCGGCATCAAAATTACGGAGCAAGGCGAAGTGCTCTCCGAGCGCTATTCGATGCAAGGAATCGCTTACCGCAGCTTGGAACAAGCGACATCGGCGCTGATCAGCTCGGCGCTCGCGGCGCGGACGCCGTGCAGCGAACTGTACGAGAGCAAATGGGAGGACATCGTTCGCGAAATGTCCGAACATGCGCTGGCTAAATATCAAGATTTAGTGTTCGGGGATCCCGATTTCCTGACATTCTTCAAGGAATCGACCCCGCTGCCGGAAATCGGCGAATTGAATATCGGATCGAGGCCTTCCAAACGGAAGAACAGCGACCGCTTCGAAGATTTGCGCGCCATCCCATGGGTGTTCGCCTGGACGCAAAGCCGTTATTTGTTCCCGGCATGGTATGCGGCCGGTACCGGGCTGCAAAGCTATTACCAAGGGAAAGAGGAGCGCTTGGAAGAACTGAAGCGGATGTACGAGAATTTCCCGTTCTTCCGATCCTTGATCGACGGCTTGCAAATTGCGCTGGCCAAAGCCGATCTGCTGATCGCCAAAGAATATGCGAATATGATTAAGGACAAAGAAATTCAACAACGAATCTTCACGTTAATTGAAGACGAATATCGTCTGGCATCCGATTTGATTCTGAAAATTACGGGACAACAGGAAATATTGGACAACTCCCGCGTCATTCAAGAATCGATCAAATTGCGCAATCCGTACGTCGATCCGCTCAGTTACTTGCAAGTTCAACTATTGACCGAACTGCGGGATTTGCGGGATCAGGGCAAGGACGATCCGGAACTGCTGCGTGAAGTGCTTCTCACCATTAACGGCATCGCCGCGGGTTTGCGGAATACCGGTTGATGGCCTTCAGGCCGCTGAAAAGATAGATTCACGTTAGGTTAGTCGAGTGTCTCTTTTCGTGGAGCGCTCGACTTTCTTGATTTTTATTTTTTACTGGATTACCGGGTTTATCTGGCGCATAATAATGGAGGGGATATTTGACAACAGGAAGTCAAGTTATTGCCGTACGATCGGAAAGTGTGGGGAAATGATGGTAGAAACGTTGGAAACGAGATTGGCGCTTTTGGCCCGCAAAGGGGACCAGAGGGCGTTCGCGGAGATTGTGGATCTCTTTAAAGATAAAATATTTCACCTCGCCTACCGTATGCTGAACAACCGGCATGAAGCCGAAGATGTCGTGCAGGATACGTTTTTAAGAGTTTTCAAAAATTTGGACCGGTATGACGAGCATCAGAAATTTTCTACCTGGATTTACCGTATCGGCACGAATTTATGCATCGATCGTTTGCGGAAACGGAAACCGACATATTCTCTCGATGCGGAAATGAACGATCAAGAAGGAATCGACGGATATTCGATGATTCCAAGCGACGATGTGACTCCGGAGAGCGAGCTGATCGTATCGGAGACGCAGCAGCTCATTCGCGACGCGATCGATACGCTGCCGGCCAAATATAAATCGGTCATGATTCTCCGTTACCTGCAAGATTTATCGTTGCAGGAGATTAGCGATGTGTTGGACATGCCGGTAACGACGATCAAAACGAGGGTGCACCGCGGACGGGAATTTTTGCGCAAAAGGTTGGAACGGAAATTATAATTTTTTACCAAATGTAAATTTTGAAACAATTACGAAGCACGTACGTATTCTTAATATAGACATGAGGAAAGCTTTTGGCGAGCAACGCCTTCAGCGTGAAGTTACGCTAGAAACTTTGGGAAAGGAATGGCTCAAATGGACTGCAGCTTAGCCGTCTCTCTTATGCATGATTACTTGGATGGCGATCTTGCGAAAGAGCAAATTATACCGCTCAAACAACATATCATGGCTTGTCCGTCCTGTCGAGCGCGGTACGAACAACTGGAACGAACCGAAATGATGATGTATTCGTTATCGCATCAAATGGATCGATGTTCGGATCAATTGACGGCCCGTATTTTTCAATCATTGCCCAAAAAGAAAATGCAGAACGCTTGGCTCGTTTGGGTGAAGAGGCATCCCGCGCTTACGGCAGCGGCCGTATTCGCCGTCGTGATGCTGGCGAGCGTCCTGAGCGTTTGGAACCAAGACCGGGAGCTGATGGTCAAGGGCTCGGATTTGGATAAAGTAGTCATTGAAGGGGATACTGTGATTGTACCTCCGGATCGCAAGTTGGCCGGCAACTTGACGGTACAGAACGGTAAAACCGAAATATTCGGCGAAGTTCAAGGAAATTTAACGGTAATCGACGGCTCCATGAATTTAGCCTCAACCGCACATATTGCAGGTCAGGTGACTCAAATCGATCAAGCGATGGATTGGCTCTGGTACAAAATTACCCATATGTTCTCGGATGTGGCCTTGCGCTAAAGCCGGCTTTTCGCCATCGTGCGGGAAGAAACAATACGTGCGCCTCTCTTGACAAAAAGAGGGGCTTTTTTGCTAATTTTGGCGAATAAAGAGGAATTAATCGAACTCGTACCGAAAATGATATAATAAAGAAACCGTTGTCTCATCATTATTTGAAGGTTATCTCGGGGGTACAACAACATGTTGGACTATTTTAGGGATTTAACGTGGAAAGATTCCATTAAGGATATTATCGATATATTAATCGTAAGTTATATCATTTACAAAGCGATTCTGATTGTGCGCGGAACGCGGGCGGTACAGTTGTTAAAAGGAATTTTCGTGCTCGTCATTACTTGGGCGCTCAGCACCTGGTTGAATTTATATACGTTGAAATGGCTGATGAATCAGATGTTCACCTTCGGGGTCGTCTCGATTTTAATTATTTTTCAGCCTGAATTGCGCCGAGCGCTGGAGCAGTTGGGGCGAGGCAAATTATTCGGGCGTTCGTCCGCCGAAGAGCAGGATTTCGGCAAACGGATCAACGAAGTCATTAAGGCCGTTAATTATTTATCAAAGCGGAAAATCGGCGCCCTGATCGTGTTTGAACGCGAGACGGGACTTAACGAATATACGGAATCGGGCATTAAAATGGACTCGGTGATCAGCTCCGAATTGCTGATCAATATTTTTATTCCGAATACGCCGCTGCATGACGGTGCGGTTATATTGCGGGGCAATCAGATTGCCGCGTCGGCTTGCTATTTGCCGTTATCGGAAAATCCGTTTATCAGCAAGGAGCTTGGGACGCGCCATCGTGCCGCCATCGGAGTGAGCGAGGTGGGCGATGCGATTTCGGTCGTCGTCTCCGAGGAAACGGGGCAAATCTCGCTAGCCATCAACGGGTTGGTCGTCCGCGATATTAAAGAAGAATCGCTCATCTCCAAACTGTTCGAAGAATTGAAGCCGCAAACGAAAAAAACGGAGAAACGTTCTTTCTGGAAACGGAAAGGGGGCGGTCAGCATGGATAAATGGTTGAATAATACGAACGCGATCAAAATCGCCGCATTGCTGCTGGGCATTTTGTTATGGGCTGTCGTTCATTTGGACGAAGAAGCGCCTCCGAATAAAGTATCTACCCTGGTCGAGACGAAAGTGATCGACAATGTGAAGATTATTCCGACCGGCCTTGACGAACAACGTTATTTGCTGAACTCGCTCGAACCCCAGGTGGTACGGATTCAAGTGAGGGGGCAGCGGTCGCTCCTCAGTTCCGCCACGCCGGATACTTTTCGAGTCAATCTTGATCTGAGAGATGTGAAGGAAGGGACGCATACGATCTCGTTGACAACCGATCTTCCTTACGGCTTGCAGCTGGTCGCCATGGAGCCGTCCGCGGCCGTCGTCGAAGTGGAAGAATTGCAGACGAAGGAATTCGACGTCAATATTACGACGGAAGGAACCCCTGCCGACGGTTACAAAGCGGGCACGCCGATCGTGCAGCCATCCAACCGCGTGCACGTCACGTTGCCGACGACGTTAATGCCGAATGTGGCCTCGGTGAACGCGGTGATCAACATTGAAGGCGTGAGCGCGCCCGTCAAGCAGAAACGGGTGAAATTAACGGCTTACGACAAAGCCGGGCGAGCCATTCCCGAAGCGGTATTGACGCCGCCGACTTTAGAGGTCGAAGTGCCGGTCACGCGCCCGTTTAAGACGGTGCCGCTGCAGGTAAATTTTGTCGGCGACCTGCCGGCGGGGCAGGCGATTGCATCGTTCGAGCCGAATGTGCATCAAGTCGCATTATACGGGCCCCAATCGGAGCTTGACAAGCTTGATTTCTACGACTCGATTCAGGTCGACGTCGGCAAGCTGAAGCAATCCGGGACGATGTCCGTCAAGCTGCCGGTACCCCCTAATATTGAAAAGATCGAACCAAGCGTAGTACAATTTGATGTAAAGATCGTGGACGCCGCCGAAAAGGAATTGACGAATGTTCCGATTGCCATTAGCGGCGAAAGCGATCAATTGAAAGCGACGCTGGCCGAACCGGCCGGCGGGCAGTTGAACTTGAAGGTTATAGGAGCGCCGGAACTGTTAAATGCGTTGGAGCCGGACGATGTGCAACTGATCGCGAATGTAAGCGGCTTGCCGCCGGGGAATCATCAAGTGCCGCTCGTTGTGAACTTGCCCAACTTTGTGAAACGGGCGGATAGCGGCAAAATCTATGCGACCGTACTGCTGGAGGAGGTCGATTCGACTCCCGTGACGGCGCCGCCCGATTCCGGCAATAAGGGCGGTGCGGATGGCGGCACGGGAAACGGCGGCCCTGACGGCGCAGGCGGATCAGGATCGGACGAGCCCGATGGCGGTGCGGGCAAACCGGGACAGGACGATTCGTCCGACGGCGGAAATGAGACAGGCGGCGATGCGGAATCCGGTAAAAAAGGCAAAGGAGATTCCGGCGGCACGGGAGCGTAATCCCCGTTCTATAACCGATCGTAGGGACAGAGGAACATGACAAGCTGCAGTTGCGTTGTATATCTATAACAATATTAATGGCGTGAAATGAGGTTATCATAATGGGGAAATATTTTGGTACTGACGGAGTTCGAGGAATTGCCAACCAGGAACTGACACCTGAACTTGCATACAAAATCGGGCGCTGCGGGGGATTCGTGCTGACGAGTCAAGCCGAGAAGCCTAAAGTGGTAATCGGCATGGATACGCGCATCTCCGGTCCGATGTTGGAAGCGGCGTTAATTGCCGGTTTGTTGTCGATCGGCGCGCATGTCATTCGGCTCGGCGTTGTGTCGACGCCGGCGGTCGCTTATTTGACGAAAGCGCTCGAAGCCGATGCGGGAGTGATGATCTCGGCTTCCCATAATCCTGTCGAAGATAACGGAATCAAGTTTTTCGGCGGAGACGGCTTTAAATTGTTCGACGAGACGGAACTGGAAATCGAACGTTTAATGGACGCCGCAGCGGACGAATTGCCGCGCCCGATCGGGAAGGAACTGGGTACGGTGACGGCGGACGAGAATGCGAAGTTTCGCTATTTGGAATATTTGAAGACGACGGTTCCCAACACGTTTGAAGGCTTGAAGATCGTGCTCGATTGCGCGCACGGAGCGGCCTATGAACTGGCGCCGAAGCTGTTCCGCGAGCTTGGCGCCGAGGTCGTTACGATCGGTTCGGAACCGAACGGACTGAATATTAACGAGCATTGCGGGTCGACGCATCCGGAGGCGTTAAAGGCCGAAGTGCTGCGCCATGGTGCGGATTTGGGCCTCGCCTTCGACGGCGATGCCGACCGTTTGATCGCGATCGACGAGAAGGGCGAGGAAGTCGACGGCGATTATATTCTATGCATTTGCGGCGACAAAATGAACCGATTGGGCAAATTGAAGGACGGCACCGTCGTCACGACGGTGATGAGCAATATCGGCTTCTTCAAGGCGGCCGAACAACTCGGATTGAACACGGCCAAGACGGCCGTCGGCGACCGTTACGTCATGGAGGAAATGCGGCGCGGAGGCTATAATTTGGGCGGAGAGCAGTCCGGCCACGTCATTTTCCTCGATTACAATACGACCGGCGACGGCATGTTGACGGGAATTCAATTGGTCAGCACGCTGAAAGACTCCGGTGTGCGCTTGAGCGAGTTGAAATCGGTTATGCGCAAATATCCGCAAGTGTTGGTGAACGTTCGGGTTGCCGACAAGAGCAAGTATCAAGGCAACGAAGCGATTGCGGAGGCGATTGCCAAAGTGGAGCGCGAGCTCGGCGACAACGGGCGCGTCCTCGTGCGTCCTTCCGGAACGGAATCGCTCATTCGCGTGATGGCGGAGGGCCCGGATAAGGAGCAGTTGGAATACTACGTCGCTCAAATCACGGCAACGGTGCAAGCGGAACTGGTGTAGATTCGTTAGGGATAGTATGAATCGCATTCATAAAATAGAGGGCCTTTTTCGACATGCGGCGCAGGCGGTTTTACGGTTTGCGCGGTCGCCGGGAAAGGTCCTTCTCTTGCGTTTCCGCGAAAATGAGACTTCTTTCGAGCGAAATGAGTTTTTCGTACCGTCGGCAATAGATGCGAGGCGTGGGAAGTGGTTTATTTTTACCAATAATATGGTATTCGATTCGTATCAAATATCGTTAGGAATGGCTTGTACCGCGGGAGAAGGGACTGAAGTTTCAGGAAAATGTTGTATTCGCACGGCACGCAGAGTTGCCAAATGATTGGACCGTGTATATAATAGCTAGTATCCATTCAAGAAGAGAAAGGCAGGGTAGAGGTTGGTTAAACAAAAGCGCCAGAGCTTGACCTTACGGATCGGGATATAGGTAACGGGCAAGCTGACGAGGTGAAGGTGTTCGGATTTTTCGGCGGGGACCTTCCGGTGTGGCACCAGACCGTAACTTCAAAGCGGAAAACGGGCGGGCAACGGCCCGGACAACGCCTGAAGCGGTGCGCCAATAACAATGACGAACATTCCATCATGGATGTGTATTGCACGAAGGACAGCTCCGGTGAAGGGACAACCGCATTCACATTCATGGCTTATTCCTGCACGCCAATCGAATAGGATGCGGTACGCGAACGCGCCGGCAGGCGTCGTTATCGTATGTTCCGCTATACTGTAAAGGTAGCCGCGTAACTTCCGCTGCAATACCGTCCTTCTAGGGAATGAAGGATAAAACGGAGGCTATCGCTAATGTGTGGTATTGTTGGTTATATCGGAAAACGGAATGCGCAATCGATTTTGGTGGAAGGCTTGAAGAAGCTGGAGTATCGGGGATACGATTCGGCGGGAATCGCGATGTTTACGACAGACGGCTTGCAGGTTCGCAAAGCGAAAGGGCGGCTTGCGGTGCTGGAGTCGAATCTGGAGACGGCGCCGCTGGAAGGGACGGTCGGCATCGGCCATACCCGTTGGGCGACGCACGGCAAACCGTCGGATGTCAACTCGCATCCTCATACGGACGGATCGATGAAATTTTCCGTTGTGCATAACGGCATTATTGAAAATTATTTGGAATTAAAAGAAGAATTGATCGCACAAGGGCATCGTTTTGTGTCGGAGACGGATACGGAAGTCATATCCCATCTCATTTCGCGGGAATATGACGGCGACATTGTCAAAGCGGTGCAGCGGGCGATTCGACATATGCGCGGCGCTTATGCGCTGGGCGTATTGACCGAATACGAGCCGGATCGTTTGGTGGCGGTTCGCAATGCGAGTCCGCTCATTATCGGCATCGGCGACGGCGAGCATTACATCGGTTCGGACATTCCGGCCATTTTGGAGCATACCCGCGACGTATTTATTTTGAATGACGGCGAAATGGCGGTGCTCACTAAAGATGCTGTCGAACTGATGACAATTGAAGGCAACTTTATTTCTCGGGAAATGATTTATGTCGATTGGGATGTCGCAAGAGCGGAGAAAGCCGGATTCGACCATTTCATGCTCAAAGAAATTCACGAACAGCCGAAAGCGTATCGCGACACGATGCGCGGTCGAATCGACGAGGAAGGCCGCTCCGTCATTCTCCCTGAACTTAAGATGACAGCAAATGACATCCGCGCCATCCGCAACGTGCATATCGTCGCTTGCGGCACGGCTTATCATGCCGGCTTGATCGGCAAGACGGTGTTGGAAAATTGCGCACGCTTGCCGGTGGAGGTGGACGTCGCGTCTGAGTACCGCTATCGCTCGCCGCTCATTACGCCGGAGACGCTTGTCATCGTCGTCAGCCAATCGGGCGAAACGGCGGATACGCTCGCAGCGTTGCGCGAAGCGAAACGTTGCGGCGCGCGCGTGCTGGCGATTACGAACGTGGTCGGCAGCTCGGTAGCCCGCGAAGCGGACGATGTGCTGATTACATGGGCGGGACCGGAAATTGCGGTCGCTTCCACAAAGGCATATACTTCGCAGTTGATTGCCTTCTACTTATTCGGGTTGTACTGCGCTCAAACGTTAGGCACGCAAGATGCGGCATGGATCGCCGAAGTGCTGGCGGCGCTGCAATCATTGCCGGAACAAGTGGAGAACATGCTGGAGCAAGCGGAAACGGTGCGGGCATATGCGGAGGAAATTGCGCAGCATGAGCATCTCTTCTTCATCGGACGCGGAGTCGATTACGCGGTCGTCATGGAAGGATCGCTGAAGCTGAAAGAGATTTCCTACATCCATTCCGAGGCGTATGCGGCCGGCGAATTGAAGCATGGCACCCTCGCGCTGATCGAAGACGGCATTCCCGTCATCGCGCTGGCAACGCAAAGCGCCTTGCTCGAAAAAACAGTTAGCAACATTAAAGAAGTGAAAGCGCGCGGCGCCGTCGTCCTCGGCATCTCCGATACCGGTCATGTCGCAGCGCTCGGCAAAGCGGTGGATCACGTGCTGGCCATCCCGGCGACGCATCCGCTGCTCACCCCGGCACTTTCCGTCGTGCCGCTGCAATTGCTCGCCTACTACGCTTCACTCGCCCGCGGCAACGACGTCGACAAGCCGCGGAACTTGGCGAAGAGCGTGACGGTGGAGTAAAAGATTAATAAATAATGTGTGGATGTCAGATGATAAAAAAGTCGTGAACCGAAATGCAAGGTGAATGATTTTCAGGGAGCCCGAGGGATTGATTCGTGGCTCCCTTTTAAAATGTTAAAAAACAATATACATACTTCACAATTCTTATTGATTTTCCTGAAAGTAGAAGGTGCATTTATGAGATCCAATGTATGTAAAGTAACTATATCTTTGATCATTGTTTTAGGAATAATAACAACACTCATTTTATTTTTCTATCAATTCCCTAAGAAGGTGGATCTAGTTTCACCTGCTGTAAGTTTTTACGGGAACGACCCTTCTTCCATCAAGCATACTTCATTAAGAATATCAGGAACATTGAACCGACCTTTGTTTCAACAACATATATTCAAAGGCACAGTAACGATTGATGGCTTAGAATTTACTAAAGAGAATGAAACCCTCGATACCTATGTACTTGATAAAAATAATGGGATCAATATGGGGAATCTTGTCTATCATAAACCTTCAAAGCCAGGGGAATTTGTCACTTTAAGTATGATCTGGTTTGATGACACTTTTGAACATATAAATATTGTGAGTGATTGGGGGGGAATTAAGAAAAAGTCGTTTTTCATCGTGTCTGCTTCTTCTTATGAAGAGGCGATAGATACTCAAAAAAAGATGAGAGAAAAGTATGGTACAACTTTTGTTCCGCGAGAATAGAATCATGGTTTTAGCTCCTCTTTTTCTGATTTAAATAGAAACAACCGAACGTTTGATTTTATATGATTAGACGATGGGATAAGTAAATAGACAAAAATTGCCCTGAACTCCTTAATACCATGAGTTCAGGTTTGGTTTAAGCAAAAGCGCACGAATGTTGGCGCTTAAAAGTCGCGTAGTTGCGGCTTTTTCTTTTGAATTCCGATGCGCTGCGGGCAAGGAGATCACAGGGTTGCTCTTGAATATTATTGAAGATCAATTCGATGGCTGGGTTTGAGTGGATTTGAACGGGTGAAGGATGAATGCTTCATTTCATTTAATCTTTTAATCCTAAATTTCGAAAGCCCGTAATATCAAACACTGAATATAGTGGATCTGCCTCGCGGACTGTAAAAAAGTGGAGGTTTCCCAGTTCGTTCGGTTCAAGTCAACATTATGTGGATACACTTTCCCC
>NZ_CAKKLI010000076.1:0-12877 GCF_918697855.1 Paenibacillus sp. CECT 9249
ATGCCGGAAAGTCCAGTCCCAGATGAAATTTTCAAAGAACGAGCCTGGAAATTTCGAGGCCGTTTTCCATCCCCCTCAGGGGATGGAAACTAACCTATAAGAGCTTTCAAAAGATACTATACGAGGTGGAATAGATAAGAAAAGACCCCGTCGGATCGAGCTTGGCCGCGATGACATCCCGGTCGCCGGCAAACACCGGTTGAAAGCGCCCGGCGTAACGGGGAAAGAGGGACCGGAGGTCCCGGCCACGTAGGCGTGTCCGGACGCATCCACCGCAATGGCTGCAGTATCCGTCGATGCTGAAGTGCTGCCAAGATAGGTAGAGTACGCGATCGACGGATCAATAACCACGCCATAATCAGGATGATAACCATGTCCGACTTCGAAACCATAGACAAGTTCTCCATGAGCATTTTGCTTGACGACAAAGCGGCTTTCCACAACGACCTTCTTGCCGTCAATCTCTTGATAACTGACCGGGCGCTCCTCAATCAAGATCCCATATGGAGTATGGATAAGGAGATTCCCTTCCTCATCCAGGGACAACCGTTCCGCGCCGCGGTAAGCGAACTGAATATCGTCCAGCCTCGCGCCGGGCTGAACCGTCACATCATATTTCAGCTTCCCGTCCTCTCCATAGAAGATCAGATCGACGCCCGGCCACAGCTCCCGATAGACGACCTCTAGAGGCCGGTATGCCACTTCTCCGGATCGTTACCGACCAGGAAGTTGACTTTCTCCAAGCTCTGGCGGCGGCCCTCGATCTGCACCCCGGCGTTCGCGCCAAGAAACTGCAAGAACAACGCCAGCCCTTCTTGCTCCTCGTCGCTCATGGGTTGTTTGACGACAACCAATTGGTACATAATTTGAAAGGCAACATTAAATTGGGACTGTCGAAGAAGGGACAATTCGAACTGGTCATAGCCTAGCCTGAACGGCGTGAAATAAAAAAACTCCATCCGAAGAACCCTGAAATCGATATTTAAGTCGCTACCTTCGTCCTGCAACGACTAAGAATCTTTCGGAGAAAATAGGAAGTCATCATTGTCAATCGCCGTCTTGGCATGTTTCGTCCAGAACCGCGGAGAATGTTCATTGAACAACTCTTTATATTGCGGATTAACGATATGGGAAGTAACATGGGCATACGGCGCCACAATGCAAACCATCGCTTTGTGGCGGCAAACCCGGTAGATATCTTCCATGACGGCATGAAGATCGTCTACGTACTGCAAACTATGGGAAGCCATTACAAAATCAACCGAGTTATCTTCGAGCGGGAGCCGCCGGTTGAAGTCATGTACAATATCCGTATTAGGGTAAGCGATCCGATCGATTCCAATGCAGTCTCTAAATTTATTATTCCCGCAGCCCAAATCAATTCTCATCTGCCAATCAACCTCCGACTCGAATCACTCTTCTACATCATATTCTCTCGAGACAAGATGTATATGCGTTTGTCTTTAGTCAAGCATCCCTCCCGTTTTTCGCCCGCTCGGTTCGAAACGGAATACATTGCCATTTGTTTGAACATAATATAATCGTTCCGGGACCGGAATTCATAGTTCATTGTTGAGGATGGTTGACATGAGCCAGGCAAAACACAGCATCACCAACATTCAGGCCATATTCATTATGCTCCTCTCCGCGGGCATGTTTAATCATGTCATTTTGATCCCTATGCTGATCCAGACTTCCGGCAGAGACGGATGGTTGAGCATTATCATGGCGCTCTTCCTTTGTCTCCTCTGGCTGCCGATCGTCTATTGGATCATGAAGAAGAAGGGGAGCACTCCGCTGTTTCCATGGATGAAGCAGGCGGCGGGTTCGGCGATCGCCTGGATCGTGACGCTCGTCATTTATTGTTATCTTCTATCGATCGTTTTCGTGACCTTGTACGATACTAGCATGTGGACCAACGCCACGTATTTGCCGAGAACCCCGTTTTTTATCGTAGCATTGACTTTAGTCGTTTTATGCATGCTGTGCGCCTTGGCGGGCTTGCGTTCGATTGCGATTTGCTCGGGTATTCTGCTGCCGTTTGTCGTCATATTCGGATATTTTGTCATGAGCGCCAACTTCCAGTATAAAGATTACACTTTACTGCGGCCCGTATTAGAACATGGCATCGTTCCCGCCATCCACGGCGCATTGTACGTTGGCGGCGGATTTATCGAATTGTTCATGCTTGCCTTGATGCAGCATCATATCTCCTCGAAACGTATGGGATTTGTAACGATTGCGATCCTGGCCGTCATGTTGGCCGGCTTGACGATCGGACCGTATCTCGGATCCATCGCCGCATTCGGCCCGATCGAAAGCGCGCGGCAGCGTTACCCCGCATTCGAACAGTGGCGGCTCGTCATGGTTGGCAAATATATTGAACATGTCGATTTTCTTTCGATCTATCAATGGTTGTCGGGATCCTTTATTCGAATTTCGCTCGCCATTTTTCTTGCCTGCGATCTAATGCCGCTGCAAAAGCCCAGGCTCAAAAAGGCGCTTTGCCTGATTACGGCGCTGCTCGCGTTTTCGCTTGTCATGCTTCAAATCAGCGATATCGATTTTCAGCGACTGTTGTTGCGAACATACTTTCCTGTCGTTATACCCGTTATAGTCGCCGTATCCATTATTTTGTGGGTACTCGCCTTACTGAATCGCCGCAAATGGGGGAATGCGCAGTGAATTTGCAATTGGACGAGATCAAGCGGTTTTTTGCAAGCTGTGCGGATGTGAAATTTGAGTCGTATCGCTACCGCACTCGCGAACGTACGGTATCCTTGACCTTAATCTGGTGCGAAGGAATGGCGAATGTCAAGCTCATTTCCCAAACCGTACTGCCGAATCTAGACAAAATGGTTAGAAGATCGGGAACGGCTTTCGAACCGGACGACTACAAAATCCTTCCGTTCGCGCCGCTCTCCGATCATGACCCGAAGGCGCTCGCCTCCAAAGTGTTCAACGGGGAGCTTGTCGTTTGGCACGAAGAAACGAATAAAGCGTATTCGCTGGATATCGCGGAGCCGCCTCATCGCGAACCGGATGAATCGAATACCGAAATTTCGATTAAAGGGCCGAGGGACGGCTTTACGGAAGAAGTCGGAACGAATGTGGCGTTAATACGGAAAAGATTGCGAACCGAATCGCTGCATTACGAACAATTCATGATCGGCAAACGCAGCAAAACGAAAGTCGCGTTATTGTATCTTTACGATGTCGCCAATCCGGATATCATTCGGGAAGCCCGGCATCGGCTGAATGGCATTGATATCGATTCGTTGACAAGCAGCGCCCAACTGGAAACGGCGATGAGCGATTCGTCTTATTCTCTCTTCCCGCTTGTGGATTACATCGGCAGGCCCGATTATGCGGTGGAATGCCTGGTTCGCGGACGATTTATCATTTTTACGGAAGGATCGCCCATGGCCTTGATCGCTCCAGGCAACCTTACTCTGATGTTGAAATCGCCGGAGGATAGCCATTTTCCGTACTATTTCGTGTTTTTGGAACGGTTTCTCCGCCTTTTGGGGCTTATTGTGGCTATTTTCGTGCCGGGCTTTTGGGTGGCGCTCGTCGCCTTTAACCTGGATCAAATTCCGTTTCCGTTGCTGGCGACGATCACCAATTCCCGATTGGGCATTCCGCTGTCGGCTCCGATGGAGATGTTTTTGATGCTCGGCTTATTCGAGTTGTTCCGGGAAGCCGGCATACGGCTGCCGAGAGCGGTCGGCCAAACCGTCGCAGTCGTCGGCGGCTTGATTGTGGGCGACGCCGCTATTCGGGCGGGGATCGGCTCCCCGACGATGCTGGTTGCCGCCGCGGTGACGGCCGTGGCGACGTTTACGCTCGTTAATCAATCGTTAAGCGGAACCGTTAGCGTACTGCGCCTTTATGTGCTGATTCTTTCGTCCGTATTCGGCATGTACGGATTTTTTCTAGGAGTGATGTCTATCGTTTTATACGTATCCACCCTGGAATCGTTTGGACATCCGCTTCTTGCGCCGATCTCGCCTCCGAAATTCGGCGAAATCCTCAAAGCGCTCTTTGCCAAACCGCTTAACAAAATGACGAAGCGCCCGACTATTTACGACCCGATTGACGACACGCGCACAGGAGGTGAATCGCAATGATCCGAAGAACCGTTTCGGTCCTTTGCTGCGTTTCCATGCTTGCCGTACTGCTGTCCGGCTGTTGGGATATTAAGGATATACAGGAGAACGCCTACCTAACGGCACTGGGTATCGATTTCGTCGACGGCAAATATGTAGTATATGTCCAGTCGTTGGATTTTTCCAATGTAGCGAAACAGGAAGTGGGAAAACCGAGAGGGAAAGCGCCGATTTGGGTCGGCAAAGGGGTCGGAAGCACGCTCGGCTTGGCGTTTTATGACGTACTAAGTGCGTCTCAATTGAAAATCGTATGGGAACATATTACCGCCATCGTATTTAGCGACAACATTATGAAGCAAGATATAGTGAGTTTGCTTGACAGCATCCTTCGCTACCGCGAAATGCGCAACACGTTATGGGTGTTCGGCACGAAGGAGCCGATCGACCGAATTTTCTCGGTATCGCCGATTTTTGACATGTCGCCGATGCTGACGCTGCTTCATGAGCCTAACGAGGTCTATTCGCAACGTTCGTACATTCCTTCCGTCAGGCTGCAGCAATTTATCGCCCTGTTGCGTGAACCCGGAATGACGGTGCTCGTTCCGTCCATTACGATTAACAAGGAAAGTTGGGAGAAAGACCTTCAGATCACCCCTCAGTTGCAAATTAACGGCTTATACGCCATTTACAACCGGAGACAGTCAGGCTGGTTTCCCGAAGAACGGCTGCGCGGTTATCGTTGGATGAGCCGGAAAACAGTGGAAGCCCCGTTATATATCCAGAAGGGCAACGCGCCTCAAATCGTTTTGACGCTCGGTCGTCCGCAGCAAAAAGTGACGGTTGCGACGAAAGACGGAAAACCTCGTTTCAACATCAAAATTAACATACAAGGGGAAGTCGAAGAACTGTTGCGCAAGATGTCCGAAGCGGAAGCGGAACGAATGGCGGAAGAGGAAATCCGCAAGCATGTACTGCAAACCTATTCCTTCGCGCTTCATTCGAATACGGACATTTATTCGTTGCGGCATACGTTATATCGGACGGCGAATGCGCAATGGAAAAAGTACGGGAAGGAATTGCGGCTCGATGACAATTCGATCGACATCGATGTGAAAGTAAAGATTAAGCATGCGGGAATCCAGAAGCTGTAGATGTTGGATGCGCCGAACCCATTTTTTTCGCTGTTGACGGTTAATGAACCAGGGAAAGTATGGTATCATTTAGAGTGCCATTTTATTCCTTGCTTAACGCCATCATTGCTTTTGAATGGCGGCGTTTTTACATACATCAACGCATAGACGGGACGGTGATGGAAGTGCAATACGCTTATTTATTCCGGATTCTGGTTGCAGGCATTTGCGGCGCGTTAATTGGGTATGAACGCAAAAGCAGGATGAAGGAAGCGGGGATTCGAACTCATTTAATTGTAGCGATCGGCTCGGCGTTAATGATGGTGATTTCCAAATACGGCTTTCAGGATCAGGCAAGCTGGACCGGCGTCGGTCTCGATCCTTCCCGTGTCGCCGCGCAAGTTGTAAGCGGAATCGGATTTTTGGGCGCGGGCATGATTTTTATGCAAAAGCAAACGATCAAAGGCTTGACGACGGCAGCGGGCGTATGGGCGACTTCGGGCATCGGCATGACAATCGGCGCCGGTCTCTATTGGGTCGGGTTGGGCGTTACCCTTATGATTCTGATCGCGCAAAAAGTGCTTCACAGCGGATTTCACTGGCTGGCTACTCCGAAGACCGAGCAAATCCATATTCGAATCGACGATACGCCGGGCGTCCTCGATGAAATTCAAACTGCGCTGAAAGAAAAGCATATTATCATTCTTCATTTCCAAGCGGAACGAAACGCGGGGGATATGAGCGAGCTCGAGCTTGAGCTTACTGTGAAGCTGCCGGCCCAATGTAATACGGAACAGCTATTTTCCATTATCCAAGCCATACCGGCCATCAAAGCGTTTGAAGTGCAGTAAACAAGAAGAAGCCTCCGATTCGGCGACAATGCCGAAGGAGGCTTTCTTTTGTATTCCGTACGCTTATATCTGGATCAACAATAAAATAATCGAAGATAAACAAAGACAAGTGCTGACCAAGCATAGGAACATGACGACTTGCTTATGATTCAGCCCCGCGCGCAGCAGACGGTAATGCGCTTGGCTCGCGTCCGCTTGGTAGATCGATTTCCCTTGCAAGAAGCGCCTTACGACGACGAAGATATTATCGAAAATCGGCACGCCGAGCGCCAAAATCGGAATAAACAACGACAATACGGTAGCCTGCTTGAAGGCGCCGTCCAGCGCGATCACGGCCAGAATAAATCCGATGAACGTCGCGCCCGCGTCTCCCATAAAGATTTTGGCGGGAGGTTTGTTGTAACGCAAATACGCGACGGTCGCGCCGACCAGCGTAATCGCCAGCATCGCCGGAATCGTTTGGCCTTTGGCGAGCGCCACGACGAACAGCGTGACGCCGGAAATGGCGGACAATCCGCCGGCCAGACCGTCCATCCCGTCTGAGAAATTAATGACGGTCGTAACGCCGAAAATCCATAAGATCGTAAGAATAAATTGCAGCCAAACCGGCAAGAGCACATATTCGCTTGTAAAAGGATTATAAAATCCGGTAAAGGCGATGCCCGATGCATACACGAGCACGGCTGCGGATACTTGAACGATCAGTTTCGGCAGCGCGGGAAAGTCTTTGCCTTTCGTCTTGTACCAATCGTCGATTGTGCCGATGACGAGGAGCAATATTCCCCCGGCCAAGATCGCGGCGGTTTCCATCGTAAATTGTCTCGCGACCAACAGATAAGTGGCAAAAAATCCGATAAAAATAGCATAACTGGCGGTAAGCGGAATCGGTTCGCGATGGATTTTACGTTCGGAATCCTTCCTGGGCTTGTCTACAAAATCGATGCGAAATGCCATTTTCCCAAGCGGAGGGATAAGCAAATATACGATCATAAAAGATACTATGAATGCAATGGCAAATAAAATGACAATCACCACCGTTTAAATGATTAGTTGGAAAACTACAGTCCGGAAGGCGCGGCTTCCTGCGACGGAGTTTCGCTTAAGAAGTTTTCGATCTTCGCTTCGGATTTCAGCTTCTCAAACCACGGTTGAAATTGCTTATTGACCTCTTCCGCAAACAACTGGTACCTGATATTTTCTTTCTTGTCTTCGAAATTGGCGGGTTCCGCAGGCTTATAATCGGTTCGCTTAATAATATGGAAGCCGTGGCTGGATTCGACGATGCCGCTGATTTCGCCGTTCTTCAATGCAAACGCGGCTTCTTCGAAAGAGGGAACCATTTCGCCTTTGCCGAAAAAGTCGAGATCTCCGCCTTGATCCTTCGAACCGGGATCTTGCGATTTCTCTTTCGCCAGCTCGGCGAAATCCGCCCCGTTATTCAATTGTTTCAAAATCTCCTCGGCCTCTTCTTTCGTATCTACCAAAATATGCGAAGCGCGCACTTCCTCCGGCGTTCCGTACATATCTTTGTTTTCATCGAAAAATTGTTTGACGCTTTCTTCGGTAATGTTGATATTAGGCTCGAAAATTTTATTGATTTTGACCTGTGCGCGCATGTTTTCTTTCAAGTCTTCCTCGGTCATTCCTTGCTGCGCCAAGATCATATTGAATTGGTCCTCGCTCGGAAACGAGTTTTTGAGATGATTGATTTCCTCGGCAATATCTTGATCCGTCACGGTGACGTTCGCTTGTTTGGCCGCTTGGTCGAGCAGCGTCTCCGAGATGATCTGCTGCAGGGCGGCATCGCCGTTATATTTGGCAAGCGTATCGTATAGCCGATCCTTCGTGATCGCTTCTCCGTTCACTTTCGCCACCACTTCGCTCTTGCCGAACGGATTGGCGACGGCGAAGTAGACGGCCGCAGCGAGCAGCACTGCGGACAGCACCATCCATGGAACGCTCGATCTGCGGGTTCCGGCCGCCGCAACCGCTTCCGCAGGAACGGAAGAAAGGCCGTCATCCGATACCGGTTGATTGTCGTGCCGTTCGATGCCGCCGGCGGTTGCTTGAGCTTCCCGCGCATCTTCGCCGCCGGGCTCCCGCATATCTTCCCCTTGGGGATTTGCGGCTTGCCGCTCGTTTGTATTTCTCTCTTGCGCGTCCTCGTTCTCATTTTGTTCGATAGAATCGTCTTCCGGACGCTTGCCCTGGTCTTTTTCCATGTTTTCCCCTTTCATACAACCCCGATTTGATCTTTTTCAACTTTTTTCCTGCTTTTGCACATTAGCATAACTCTATATTAACGAAATTAAGCCAACTTTAAAAGAACCTTAAAATAAGCTAAAAAATAAAATGTCGATTTATGCCCCGATTCAATGACTTTTCGGAATGATGTAATATAATAGACTTAGATTTCGTCCGCACATTGTTGAAAGGGGTTACAGCGGTGAAAAAGCTACTGTTTGTCTACGTTTTGCTGATCGGGACGTTTCTCATCTATTTATTGAACTATTACGCCAAAGATTCCGCCGGCAATCCTTGGGGCCAGATGGACGCGGGTTTGCGGGGGGAAATCGACGAGAAATATTATTTGGTTACGTTTCAATCCGGAATGGAGTATTGGAAAAGCTGCTTGAAAGGCTTCGAGGATGCGGCCCAGGCGTTGAACGTGTCCGTCGAATACCGCGGGGCGACACAATACGACGTTCACGAAGAGGTAACTGTGCTGGAGCAGATTATTGCGAAAAAACCGGCCGGCATTGCTATTTCGGCCATCCATGCCGATGCGCTGACTACGACGATCGACAAAGCGGTGGATGCGGGAATTCCCGTCGTGCTGTTCGATTCGGGCGCTCCCGGCAGCAAGGCGCTATCTTTCCTGGCGACGAACAACTACAATGCGGGCGAGACGGCGGCACGCACAATGGCC
This sequence comes from Paenibacillus sp. CECT 9249, assembly GCF_918697855.1. Taxonomy (NCBI): domain Bacteria; kingdom Bacillati; phylum Bacillota; class Bacilli; order Caryophanales; family Paenibacillaceae; genus Paenibacillus; species Paenibacillus sp. CECT 9249. The sequence goes on from NZ_CAKKLI010000076.1 coordinate 9,020, forward strand.
GAATTGCTCGGCGGGCGCGGACAGGTAGCGGTCGTCACTTCGCCCAATCAATTTAACCATATGGAACGGACGCAAGGCTTTCAAGATACGATTGCCAGAGAGTTTCCCGACATGCGGGTCGTCGAGGTAAGGGACGGAAAAGGCGATCAGGTCGTTTCGAAAGAAGCCGCGACCGAAATTATGGCGAGCTATCCGGAACTGGCCGGCATTTTCGCGACGGAAGCGAACGGAGGCGTAGGCGTGGGGGAGGCCGTGCGCTTGCTGCCCGGAACGTCCAAATTGCATATCATTAGTTTCGATACCGACAAGGCGACGCTGGATATGGTGAAGGAAGGGACGATATCCGCGACGATGGCGCAAGGCACCTGGAACATGGGGTATTGGTCGCTGCAATTTCTTTTCCATATGCATCACGGGCTGACGCCTCCGGGCGCGGGCGCGCAATCGGACGTATCTCCGCTGCCGCTTCGCGTGGACACGGGAATTGCCGTCGTAACGAAAGAGAATGTGCAGCATTATTACGCGAAATAACATCCAAGCCGGGGAAATGGGTTGTTGACGATGAAGAAGCTGAACTGGTTTCAGATGAACAACTTGCCGATCCGCTATAAGCTCATTATTCATTTTTTGCTGATCAGCATCTTGCCGTCCATCGGTTTGGGCGTGTTGATCGATTGGACGGCGAGCCACATTATCGAGCGGCAAACGAACGAGAATACGCTGCAACTGATCGGCAAAGTGAACAAGACGCTGGAATCGTATATTGGCAATATGCAGAACATGACGTATTTCATTTCATTCAATTCGGATATTATGCGGTTTATGGAAGGCGACGGCGAACGGGAGCAGGCGGAGCAGGACGATCGTTACGGCATCCGCAAATTTTTGCAAGGCATTACAACGCTTTATCCTGAAGTTGCCGGGATATTAATTACGAACAGCCGGGGGGAATACATCAGCAACGAAATGTACGCGCGCAGCGACAAGAGCCTGACGGAAGAAGCATGGTACCGGGAAGCGGTCGACCATAAAGGAATCTTTACGATCGTTGGCCATCCCGTCGGCAGAAATGTCGCCAATCATGTCAACTACAAAGATACGGAGGTCGTCTCCGTCGTACGGGCGATTCTCGATCCGGATACGCAGGAAGTGAAGGGAGTCGTGCTTGTCGATTTGAAGCTGAGGGTAATCGCCGAAGCGGCGAAGGACGTTCGCTTGGGGAAAAGCGGGTATTTAATGGTGCTCGACGCGCACGGGAACGGCATTTATTCTCCGTCGCAACCGCTTATAGGCGAAATACCGGCCGAGTGGTTGGGCGAGAGCGGCTCGGGCAATTTCTCCAAACAGATCGACGGGAAGCGGCTGCAAATCATTTACCGCAAATCGACGTTTACCGATTGGACGACCGTCGGCGTGTTCTCCGCCGAGGATTCGATTATGGAGGTAAGGGAAATCCGTTTTTATGTGATCAGCTTCGTGTTTATCGTATGCTTGCTCGGCATCGCGGCTTCCTCCTATTTATCATACTCGATGTCCAGGCCGATCGGCCAATTGATGTCTTTCATGCAAAAAGCGGAGTCGGGCGATTTGACGATACGGCATTGGGGAGACCGGACGGACGAGGTAGGCATGCTGGGCCGCAGCTTTAATGCGATGCTGGTGAAGATCAAGCAGCTTCTGTCGTTGACGGAACTGCAGGAACGGCAGAAGAGGGAAGCGGAACTGCGCAGCTTGCAGGCGCATATTAAGCCGCATTTTCTGTACAACACGCTCGACACGATCCATTGGATGGCGCGCAAAAAAGGAGCCGACGATGTGGCCCAAATGGTCGAATCGCTGTCCAAATTGTTCCGCATCGGCTTGAGCAGGGGAAGCGACGTGATCCCGCTCGCCGACGAAATCGAGCATATTCGCAGTTATTTGCAAATTCAGCAAACGAGATATAAAGATAAATTGAACTTTACGCTGAACGTCGCGCCTGGCGTCCAACGCGTTTCCGTGCTGAAGCTCATATTGCAGCCGATCGTGGAGAACGCCATCTATCACGGCATTAAGGAGCGGAGAGGGCCGGGACATATTCTGATCGAGGCCGATGAGCATGACGGCCATCTGATCATCCGCATTGCCGACGATGGCAAAGGGATGCCCGTCGGCCGTTTATTCTCTTTGCGGGAACGGCTGAACGCCTCGTTCGCGGCCGAAGACGAGCCCGGGGAAACGGGGCAAACGCATGGGTACGGCATGATGAACATTCAGGCGAGATTGAAGCTGACGTTCGGAGAGGCTTACGGTTTATATATCGACAGCGAAACGGATACGGGAACGACGGTCACGATGATACATCCGATCATTCGGGAGCGGGCCGGGCATAAGGAGAGGACAGAGGTGAACGAAGATGGAAGCGATTTGGAAAGTGTTGATCGCCGATGACGAACCGATTATTCGCGAAGGCATACGCGAGGCGGTGGACTGGCCGGCGCTCGGCATGGAAGTGATAGCGGAAGCGGAGGACGGGGAAGAGGCGCTGGAACTGGCGCTTGCGCATGAAGCGCATATTTTGCTCGTCGATCTGAATATGCCGATCATGAACGGCATGACGTTGATGAAGCGGGTTCGGGAGCGGTTGCCCGGAAGCAAAATCGTCATTATTACAGGACATGACGAATTCGCCTATGCGCAGGAGGCGATCCGGCTGCAGGTGGAGGATTATATATTGAAGCCGGCAAATCCCGAACAATTGACGCGCGTTATGGCCCATGTGCGCGGCAGGCTGGAGTCGGAGGCCAAACAAAGCGAATATTTGAAGATGGCGTCCGAACAAATTACGAAAAATTTCTCGCTGATCCGAGAACGGTTTTGTCTCGAATGGATCGAGGGAAACTTGACCGAGGCGGAAATCGTGGAACAACTGCAATTTCTCGGTTTGCCGGCTGCTGCGCCCGACATGATTGTCGTCGTTCGTTGGCCGGAGGGGAACGGCAATCGGGCGGTATGGAAGGAAAGCGACAGGCAATTGTTTCTTTTCGCTATCGAAAATATAACTGCGGAATTGCTTGCGCCGTACCGGAACGCGATGTTCCGCGACGCGGCGGGCTGGATCGTTGTCAGCCTATGGGGCAAGGCGCCGGAAACGCTATTCGCCGGTATCGAGCAGGCGGTCCGGTCGTACCTCAATATTTCGGTCCAATTGCAGTTTCAAGAAACGAACGGCGGATTAACCGATATTGCGGCCGTGTACCGGGAATGCAAGCAGAACGTCTACCAGGAATCCCGGCTTTCGCCGATCGTCCGCCGCGCATACCGGCATATTCGGGAGTCGTACGCGGACCGGGAATTTTCATTGGAAGCGCTCGCCTGTTCCCTGCAAGTGTCGCCGGTATACTTGAGCCGCATCATCAGGCAGGAGCTCGGAACGTCCTTCGTCAATTTGCTTACGCAGATGCGGATGGAGAAAGCGGTCCGTCTGCTGAACGCCTCCGACCTGCAAATTAACGAAATCGCCGAACTGGTCGGCTACGATACGCAGCATTATTTCAGCACCGCGTTCAAAAAAGCGATTGGCGTCTCGCCCAACCGGTATCGGAGGGGAGCGGCCTTCTGCGACGACGATCCGGAGAAGGCGACGTAATCGGCAGCGGCAGGCGGTGAAATTCAAAGCGAAACGCATAGGCGGAGTACGGCATAGGCTGTCCCGCAAGATCGAACGGATCTTGCGGGGCGGCTTTTTTGCGTGGCGTGCCCAGCTAAGCACGCATCTTCTAGCCGGTGAAAGTCCGGTCGCGGGAAGGGCCAAGCCCCCGCGTAGCTAGGATACCTACGTATGGCGAAATCTGTACGTAGAAGCGTATCGACGAAAGT
>NZ_CAKKLI010000077.1:0-12813 GCF_918697855.1 Paenibacillus sp. CECT 9249
GGTGTGGTAGACTTCACCTAAAAGGTGCTCCTCTCTTTGGGTGTAGTGTTCTCGACAAACACCATTCTACCAAAGATTTGGGCACTTTTTTATGTTTTCAATGAACGGTACTTTCGAAATTTAGGTTCAATTTTCTTCTCCATCGTAATGGTGCTGCCGTACCGGTAATTTTGAATTAAAAAATAATCGTCCAGCAAGCTCATTTCTTCCTGCAGCGGAACCAACTTGCGAATATCTCTCGCAATGCTGCGCAGCAGCCGGGACAGGGAAGTCGTCATTTCGGCAATGCCGGCGGCGTTCTGAATGGTGGCCATCCATTTAATCGAGTTTAACGTGTTATACAGAAAATGCGGGTTGATCTGATTCTGCAGCATCCGGTATTCCAACTCCTGCTTCTGCTTCTCGTCCGCGACGCGGGAGTTCATCAGCGCCACAATGTCTTGGGACAGACGGTTGATGCCGCGCCCCACATCCCCGAGTTCATTATTCCATTCGATATTTCTGTCCACGAGAAAATTGCCTTGGGCGATCTTGTCGATCCGCTTTCTTAATTTCTCTACGGGCAGGCTGATGGTCCGCGTCAAATAGACGGTAATCATTCCGCTGGCGGCGATAACCAGCAGGCAGACGCCGAACATGAGCAGCAGCCATACGTTAAATTGCGGAGCGAACTGCTTCTCCGACAGCGTCTGCGTCAGCGCGACGCCTTGCCGCACCGGATAGGACACGGAAATCCACGTCCCGCCGTCCTTCGTCTCCATCAGCGATAAGGAGGTCATTTTACCGCTTGTTTCGACCTGCCTGTAAGGAGATGTTTTATAATCGACGGGAAAAGGTACGATTTTATCGCCGTTCATTTGATATTGACGTTCGCCGAGCGTAAGGATCAGGCTCGAGTCTTCCGGCAGGGCGTAGCCCTTCAGCTTGTCCGTAATGACCGTCGTATTGGCGAGCAAATATACGGTTCCGATCCGGTCGGCATTCGCGCCGTATATCGGCATGACAAACGGAATCGCGCTCGATCTGGATAGAGGATCCTGGATGACCCGTTCCCAAGTCTCCGTCGCATCCGCAGCCAGGCCGGGGAACTGATTCAGATTGTGAATCGTTAAAGGCAGCGAAACGCTGACCGAATTGTCCAATTGAATAAACTTATCTTTATGGTCGGTTACGATCAGGCGGCGGACATAGCTGTTGGACCGATTCACCCTGAAATCCTCTTGCATGGACGAAAATGCATGAAGCGCATCCATGGGCTTGGGATTCGGCGACAGAAAATAGTCGTTCAATTTGGCATTGGTTGAAGAATTCGTGCTGCAAGCCATCGCCAGAACGGATAGATTGAGCAGGTCCTGTTCGATAATATGGGCAATGAGCTGCAGATTGAATTCGGTGGCCTGTATCGTCGTTTTGCGCTGGAAATACGAAATGAGCTGATAGCTGAAAAACGACAACAGGGAGGCGAGCAGCACCGCGAATACGGTCATCATGATCATGATGCGGTTTTTAATGGCAGCCTTTCTTTTCGTCTCAATCACCTCTCCATGGATGATGAAGCGTTTTCAATACTAATACCATATCATGATTCTCCCGCGCATATATAGCGAGGACGGATAGAAACAACCGTTTTTACATGTTTTGATTAAAATTTTACAGCTTGAAGGTCCGGATTTGAAGAAAAAAATAGAAAAGTGAATGAACCGGGCGTAAAAATGTATCCCCTTACATTTTGAAATTCGTTAGGATAGATATAGTGATTCGGATGAATCGAATCCGGCTTGAAAAACAGGAGGACATTAGAAAGGGGTTTCAAAATGAGACGAAAAAGAATGTTTAGCTTAACCCTGGCGGCCGTGCTTTTGATCGGCTTGCTCGCCGGATGCTCCGGCAACGGCGGGAATAATGCCGAGCCACCGAAGGAACCCGCGTCGGAAAGCAACGCAAACGCTTCCAATGAAACGGGCAAAGACCCGGTTACGCTGAAATGGGCTTTATGGGATTGGGAAGCGACCGCTTATTATCAGCCGTTGATTGACGCCTATAAGAAGGATCATCCGGAAGTAACGATCGAATATGTAGACCTTGGTTCGACCGACTACATGACGATGCTGAGCACGCAGCTTTCCGGCGGAGCGGATTTGGATATTCTTACGATTAAAGACATTCCGGGCTATGCGAATTTAGTGAAGCAAAATCATCTGGAGCCGTTAAACGGCTTCATTAGCGCACAAGGCATCGATACATCCCTTTACGGCGGTACGGTGGAACAGATCCAAATGAACGATGAAGTGTATGCGCTGCCGTTCCGCAGCGACTTCTGGCTCGTTTATTACAATAAGGATTTATTCGACAAAGCCGGCGTTCCTTACCCGACCAACGATATGACGCTTGACCAATATGACGAACTGGCCCGGAAAATGACGTCCGGCAGCGGTTCGGAGAAAGTGTACGGGGCTCATTATCATACATGGCGCAGCGCGGTTCAATTGTTCGGCATTCTGGACGGCCAGCATACCGTCGTTGACGGCGAATACGAATTCCTGAAGCCGACCTACGAACGGATCCTGAAGCAGCAGGACGACGGCATTGTCATGGATTATGCAACATTGAAAACGTCCAGCACTCACTATTCCGGCGTGTTCTATAACAATTCCGTCGCCATGATGAACATGGGCAGCTGGTTTATCGCCACGCAGATCGAAAAAGTGAAAAGCGGCGAATCGCAAGCCGCAAACTGGGGAATCGTGAAATATCCTCATCCGGACGGCGTGGAAGCCGGCACGACGCTGGGCACCATTACTTCCTTGGCTGTCAACAAGAAATCCGCCAGCAAGGAAGCGGCTCTTGATTTCTTGAAATTCGTAACCGGCGAAGAGGGCGCTGCCGTCATTGCCTCCACCGGCACGATTCCGGCGATCAAAAACGATGAAGTGGTGAGCTCGATCGCCTCGATTGACGGCTTCCCGACCGACGAGAACAGCAAAGCCGCTCTCACGACGGCGAAGACTTATCTGGAAATGCCGCTCCATGAGAAGAGTGCAGACATTGAAGTGATCCTGAACGAAGCGCATGACAGCATTATGACGAAAAATGCGACCGTCGACGAAGGCTTGGCGGACATGAAAACGCGGGTTCAACTGATCTTGAACTAAGAAGACAAGAAGAAGGATGCTTCCAAGGGCGGGCGTGATGCCCGTCCTGTTCCTTTTAGTGAGAAGGTTTGGAGGAGACATGATGAACAACGAAACCGTATTGCGACAAAAAACCGGAAAGAATGGCGTTCTCTCCAAGAAGGTGAAGGATCATTTGGTAGCTTACAGCTTCATTGCTCCCAATTTTATCGGTTTTGCCGTCTTTACGCTGGTACCTATGGTTTTCGCTTTTATTCTCGCTTTCGTGAAATGGGACGGGGCGAACCCGATGCAGTTTTTGGGGATCGACAACTTTCTTCGCCTCATGAAAGACCCTACTTTTCATAAAGCTCTATGGAATACCATCGTATATACGATCGGCGTCGTTCCTTTCACGATGGCCTGCGCTTTGGCTCTGGCCGTATTGCTTAATCAACACATACTGGCGCGCAACTTTATGCGAACCGTTTTCTTTTTCCCGTACGTCGCTTCTCTGGTCGCAGTGGCAGCGGTATGGAATTTTATTTTCAGCCCGACGATGGGGCCGGTCAATAACATCCTGAATTGGATTACCGGGATTCCGATCGAACAGCTTCCCCGCTGGGCCGCGGATAAAGACTGGGCGATGTTTACGGTTGTGTTATTCACGGTATGGAAGAACATGGGCTATTATATGGTCATTTACTTGGCCGGCCTTCAGGGGGTAAATCCCGAATTGTATGAAGCCGCCGAATTGGACGGCGCAAACCGCTGGAAGAGATTCGTGAATGTGACGATTCCGCAGCTTGCGCCCACGACATTTTTTGTGCTGATGATCCTGATCATTAACTCGTTCAAGGTCTACGATATTTTTATCAACCTATTTGCCGGCGCCGACAACCAGCTAAACGACGCGACAAGAGTACTTGTCTATCAAATCTACAACACCGCATTCCGTTCTCTGGACTACGGCTATTCCAGTGCCATGGCGATTGTCTTATTCCTGCTCGTCCTGGGTATTACCGTGATCCAGTTCCGCTTTGAGAAGAAGTACGGACAATAGGAGGAGACTTAAGACTATGGCAGGATCGAAGAAAAAATTCAAGTTTGGCAAAGCGGTGGCCTATGTTGTGCTGCTTCTGGTTGTATTGGCGATGCTGATGCCCTATGCGTGGATGCTGTCCTCTTCGCTGAAGCTGAACAAGGACGTATTCGCCTTTCCGATGCAATGGATTCCCGAGCAACCGCGCTGGGAGAACTATATCGATATTTGGACGCGGATTCCGCTGGCCACGTTTATCTATAATACGGCCAAATTATCTGTGATCGTGACGCTGCTGCAGTTGCTTACGTCCAGCTTTGCGGCTTATGCATTTTCCAAACTGCAGTTCATGGGGAAACATGTGCTGTTTCTCGGGTATATCGCGACGATCGCCATTCCTTGGCAAGCTTACATGGTGCCGCAATTTATTATGATGCGTTCGATGGGACTCAACAATACCCATCTGGCGATCATCTTCCTGCAGGCATTCTCGGCTTTCGGCGTGTTCCTGATGCGCCAGTTCTACCAGAGCATCCCGGACGAGCTGTGCGAAGCGGCCCGCATCGACGGGTTAAGCGAGTACGGAATTTGGGCCAAAATTATGCTGCCGCTGTCGAAGCCGGCGCTGTCCACGCTGACGATTTTTACGTTCGTCTCGACGTGGAACGACTTTCTCGGGCCGATGATTTATTTGACGAAAACGGAACTGAAGACGATTCAAATCGGGCTCAGAATGTTCATCTCGCAATATTCTGCGGAATACGGGCTCATTATGGCGGCAAGCGTCATCTCGATCATTCCGGTGCTGATTGTGTTTCTCGGGCTGCAAAAGTACTTCGTCCAGGGGGTCGCTTCCTCCGGCATTAAAGGTTAACGGAAGGAGGAGACATATCCTATGAGCGATTTATTGTTGAAATACGACAGCCTCGCGGCCAATCCGTTGAAGAGCCGCGAGGACATGATCTCCGCGCTGGAACGGTTGCTTGATCCGCTCCCGCCTTATTACAGCCGAGGCGGAGCGCGCTTGGAGGTCGGAAAGAGCGGGGCAAGCTACCCGGCTGCCATTGCGGGGATGGAAGGCTTTTCCCGCGTGCTGTGGGGGCTCGTGCCCCTGATGGCCGGAGGAGGTTCCAGCCATTTGTGGGATATCGTGCTGGACGGCATTCGGCATGGCACCGATCCCGCGCATGAGGAATATTGGGGCGAGGTGGCCGATTACGACCAGAGATTGGTGGAGATGGCCGTCTTCGGCTTTGCCCTGGCGCTCATTCCCGAACGGATCTGGGAGCCGCTGAGCCCGGTCGAACGCGACAATCTGTACAACTGGTTGAACCAGATCAATGCGCATCCATGCTATGATTGCAACTGGCTGTTTTTCAATGTTTTGGTCAATGTCGGCTTTCGCCGGGCGGGACTGGACGATGACGCGGAGCAACTGGAGAACAATCTGAAGCGTATCGACGCTTTTTATTTGGAAGACGGCTGGTACAGCGACGGAATAGAAGGGCATTGCGACTATTATGTTCCGTTCGCCTTTCATTATTACGGACTGCTCTATTCCCGGATCATGAGCGAGGAGGACCCGGAACGTTCGCGCAAGTTCCAGAAGCGGGCGCAAGCTTTGGCCGCGGATTTCGTGGCCTGGTTCGCGCCGGACGGCTCTGCGCTGCCGTATGGGCGAAGCTTGACGTACCGTTTCTCCCAGTCTGCCTTCTGGGGCGCGATGGCCTATGCCGGGGTCGATTCCCCTTTGCCGGCCGGCGTGCTCAAAGGATTGGTGCTGCGCCATTTGCGCTGGTGGTTTCGCAAACCGATCTTCGATAACGGCGGTATTCTGACGATCGGCTATGCCTATCCGAATCTGGCGATGGCCGAAAATTACAATTCGCCCGGTTCGCCGTATTGGGCGCTCAAGGCGTTCTTGCCGCTGGCTTTGCCGGAGGACGATCCGTTCTGGGCTGCCGAGGAGCTGCCGCTGCCGGAGATGCCGGCCTTGATCGCGCAGAAGCCGGCCCATCTGGTGCTGGCGCGCGACGAAGCGTCCGGCCACGTGGTTGCGTTCAACAGCGGCCATCGCGGAACGAACGAGCACACGCATACCTCGGCCAAGTACGAGAAATTCGCGTACTCCACGGCCTTCGGCTTCAGCGTCCCGCGAGCGGAATGGGGGTTGTCCCAAGGCGCCTTCGACTCCATGCTCGCGCTGAGCGAAAGGGGAGACAACCTGTACCGGGTTAGACGCCGGAACATGGCAACGTCCATCCAAGACAATGTTCTGCATGCCGTGTGGAAGCCGTGGGCCGATGTCGAGGTGCGCACTTGGATCGTGGCCGGCCTTCCCTGGCATATCCGGATTCACCGGATCGAGACGGCCCGCCCGCTCGATGCCGCGGAAGGCGGGTTCGCGCTCGGGGTGGAGGGCGAGTTGCTTAAGGAGACCGGACCGGATATGGCAATCGCGGCGAACGGCTATGGAATCAGCGGCGTGCGCGGGCTTCTCGGGTATGAAGCGGCCGAACTGGTCTGGCCGAACGCCAATACGAACGTATTGCGCCCGCGCACGGTCATTCCTGCGCTTCGCGCTTCGCTGCAGCCGGGAGTCCGCTGGCTCGCGGCAGCCGTTGCCGGCGATCCTGCGCCTGCGGATTCGCTCGCCGCGCTTCCGGCCGAACGGCTGAACGTGACGATTGGCAAGCGCGATATCGCTATCGTCACCTGCCGGGGGGACGAGATGTTCATCGCCATGGATTAGCGTTGACGATTGGACTGCGGCCGAAGCGGATGGCCGGTTCGCGGCTTTTGGCCGTTTGGCGGAGTGGGCGCGATCTTTGCATGACTTGCGCGATAGGAGTAGGAGGCACACAGGCTTATGAAAGAGTCGAATGAGACGGTTTCTGGCCGTTTGACGGAATTGGTGCGCCGGCTGTCGCCGATCGGCCCGGATCTCTATTATCCGGACGGGAACGGAGCCGCGTTCTGGCGCGGCATGCGCGACAATGCAGCATATGCGTTGGACATTGAGGAAATGCGGTCGGAGGGCGAGCGTCTGCTCAATGCTCCGTCGCCGGATTTGCCCTATTCGCTGTTTTCCCTGTTTGCGGGACAAGGCTCCAGACTGGAATACGAGCGGGCGTATTTCGAAAAAAGACGGAGGCTCAACACGTTCGTTCTGTTGTCGTTATTGGAGCCGGAGTCGCAGGACTATGAATCGGCCATGCTGGATGCGGTTTGGTCGATTTGCAGCGAACTGACCTGGTGTTTGCCCGCCCATGTTCGGGCGGAACGGCCTCTTTCGGCGACGATCGACCTGTTCGCGGCGGAGACGGGCTTCGCGCTGGCGGAGATCCGCTTGCTGCTCGGTGAGCGGCTGCCCGGACTGTTGCGCACCCGAATCGCCGAACTGGTCGAGGAGCGATTGCTGCGGCCTTTTCTGGAGAAAGGGCCGCACGACTGGGAAGAAGCGGAGCATAATTGGTCGGCGGTCTGCGCCGGCTCGATCGGCTCCGCCGCTTTGCTGCTGCTGGGAGAAGAGCAAGACTGCGGCCGCCTGGCGCGGATTCTGGAGAAGACCGAGCGCAGTATGGGCTTTTACCTGCAAGGGTTCGGCGAGGATGGAGCCTGCCTGGAAGGGCTGGGGTACTGGAATTACGGGTTTGGCTATTTGGTCTATTACGCCGATCTGCTGCTTCGGCGCAGCCGGGGCAAGCTGAACTGGTTCCGCCTGGATAAAGTCCGGCGGATTGCCGCTTTCCAGCAGAAATGTTTCTTAGGCGGCAGCGCGGTCGTCAATTTCTCCGATGCGCTGCCTTATTCAAGCGTGCAGCTTGGGCTGTCGCGTTATCTCGCGGGCAGATTCGAGAACGTCCAGTCGCCGCCGCTTGCGCTGCGTGCGGATTTCCGCGACGATCATTGCAGCCGGTGGGCGCCGGCTTTGCGCAATTTGCTCTGGCGGGACCGCGCCGAACCTGCGGCGGATTGGGGAACGGGCGATGCGGTGCTGCAGGATGCCGGATGGCTCATTTCCCGCATCGCTTCCGAAGGCGGGACGTTTGGCTTTGTCGCGAAGGGCGGCCATAACGACGAGCCGCACAACCATAACGATCTCGGCCACTTTATCGTGGCCGGGGACGGGGCGTTTTTCCTGTGCGATCTCGGATGCGGCGAGTATACGAAGGATTACTTCGGCATAGGCCGCTATGCTTACGATTGCAACGGTTCCCAAGGGCATTCCGTTCCGATCGTGAACGGCTGTTTGCAGAGCGCAGGCCGGGATCGGGCGGCTATCGTGTTGGAGCAGTCGACAGACAGCGGTGGAGTTTGCCGGTTCGCCGTAGAGTTGTCCGGGGCTTACGACTGCGCCGATCTGCAAAGCTTGACACGGACCTGGATTTGGGACAAAACCGGGCTGCCCTGTCTATCGCTGCAAGACGATTTTCGTTTTAGGGCTGCGCCGGATCGTCTGACGGAGCGGTTTGTCGCCTTGATCAAGCCGGATTATGCCGGTCCTGGCCGGTTGCTGCTGCGCCGAGGCGGGCTGATGCTGGAACTGCATTATGATGATAGGCAATTGCGGTCCGAAGTATCGGCCCGGACGTACCGCGATCATTTCGGACAAGAACAAGTATGGTATACGCTGGATTTTCATGTGCTGCGGTCGGAATTGCAATTCGGCATACGATTTCTTTTCAAATTTGTTCAACTGTAAGAGAAGGGGAGGAACATGAGACAGATGGCGAAGGAACAGACATGGGTTAACGAGGCTTGGGCCAAATCGCTCGACAAGACGCTGCGCAATGCCGCAAGAATCGGGGCGGGCTTCCCGCATGCGAGTAAAGGCGGCGTCTACGAACTGGCTGAGCCGTCCTGGTGGACGGCCGGTTTCTGGCCGGGCATGTTATGGTTGCTGTATAACGAGAGCGGGAGGGAAGAGCTTAGGTCATTGGCGGAAGAATGCGAATCCAAGCTCGACAGCGTGCTCGACGCTTATGTGCGCCTTGATCACGACCTCGGCTTTATGTGGACGCTGACGAGCGTGGCTTCCTATAAGCTGACGGGCAGCGAGGTTTCGCGGGTGCGGGCGATGAAAGCCGCTAACTATCTCGCGGCTCGATTCAATTTGAAGGGACGCTACATCCGCGCATGGAATCCTTGGCGCGATGGAGAGCGGAACGAGGGCCAGGCGATCATCGATTGCTGCATGAATATGCCGCTGCTGTTCTGGGCTTCCCGTACGAGCGGTGATCCCCGGTACGCTCATATTGCGGAGGCGCATATGGAGACCGTCCTCCGATATTTTATCCGCGCGGACGGATCGGTGTACCATATCGTCAATTTCGATCCGGCAACCGGCGAAATGCTCGAAGGGATGGGCGGGCAAGGGTATGCGGCGGAATCGGCCTGGTCGCGCGGCACCGCCTGGGCGATCTACGGCTTGACGCTTGCCTATCGCCACACCGGCCAACTCGACTATTTGTCCGCTGCGCAGCGCGTGGCGAACTTCTTCCTGAGTCGTTTGCCGGAAGACAACGTGCCCGCCTGGGACTTCCGCGCCCCGGAGGAGCTGCGGAGCTTGCGCGACTCGTCCGCCGGCTCCTGCGCGGCCAGCGGCCTGCTGCTGCTGGCCGCGAAGAGCGAGGACGGGGACGCGGGCGTCTATCGGGCGGCGGGCGAGCGCATCCTGAAGTCGCTGTACGAGGCGTACGGCGCCTGGGATAACCCTGCGGAAGAGGGCCTGTTGCTGCACGGCACCAGCAACTACCCGCAGGGCACCAACATCGACGTTTCGCTCATCTACGGCGACTATTATTTTGTGGAAGGACTGGCGCGCCTTAAGGGCGGCGGGCCGTTCTATTGGGAATAACGGATTGTATTCTCGGGTTAACAAGTCACGGCGAGGCCGGAAACGGAAAATTAGCGGAGTGGACATTGCTAGATTTGCAATGGGCAATTTCCTAGCTAATTAGACGTCTCCGGCCTTTTGTCGAAATCCCCCTCGTTCAGAAAGCGGTAATTGCAAGCAATTACTTTTGCGGCCCTTTGTCGAAATCCCCTTCATTCAGAAAGCCGATAGCCCGTTTCCGCCTTTTGCCGAAATCCCTCTCTTTCAGGAAGCCGATTTTTCGTTCAGACTACGATCAAGAGTTGCTTAAAGTCCTATGCGATTACCGTCCCTCGGAAACGTCGGTTTTGGCGCAAATGGCCATTTTCACGATAATGTCCAATAAAACGTCCCTATTTGTCAATAGAGTTGTGATGTGGTGATATGAATTGGGTTGGCAACCATCCGATTCGTCCCTCTGCCCACTGAACGAGAGGGATACCGACAGAAGGGGGCATAAGCAGATACCAGTACAGGCAGACAACAGAATCGACTCTAGTGGGATACCCAGAAATGCTTGAGGGCGAATCTCGGGTCCGATCGCAGCTAAAAAAGAGGAGCAAACAATTTGCTAATCAATACCCGATATTATAAAATGACTCAAGTCATTTTATAATATTGATGTTCATTCGGAGGGGGTACATGCTTGCCGGATTTATGGAGCATCAACGACGCAAGCAACGCTTGGACCAACGGCCGTCCGTGGAAGAATGAGCCGATCTTGAGCATTTTTTGAGATTTACGCATTATGATTGATTTATCTTCCGGGGAAGGAGGCCGTACCTATGCGCTCCAAAATCTTATTGGTTGACGATGAGCAAGGGATCGTTGCGATGATGAAACATTATTTTGAAATGACGGGATACTTGGTTTATACAGCATATGACGGAAACGAAGCTCTGAAACAAGTAGCCCGCCAGCCGGATATTATTCTATTGGACATCAATATGCCGGAGATGGATGGGCTGACCGTCTGCCGGCGTATTCGGGAATATGTGGCTTGTCCTATCTTGTTTTTGACTGCCCGTGTGGAAAGCAGCGATAAAATTAACGGCTTTCGTTTCGGAGCGGACGACTATATCGTTAAGCCTTTCGATATGGAGGAGCTGGGGGCGCGGGTCGAAGCCCATCTGCGCCGGGAACGGAGGGGGCGCGGGGCTTCGGCCGTCCGTTTCTTCGGCGATCTGGCGATCGATTACGCCAAACGGACGGTTTCGGTCGGGCAACAAGACATTGCATTATCGAAGCGTGAATTTGAGATTGTGGAGTTGCTCTCCATGAACGACGGACAAGTGTATGACCGGGAACGGATATATGAAGCCGTATGGGGAATGAATGGGGACGGGAGCAGCGATACGATTATGGAGCATATTAGAAAAATTCGGGCAAAGCTGGCAACTTGCACGCCGCATAACTATATCGAAACGGTTTGGGGAGTGGGATATAAATGGCGAGGTTAAGGAACATGAGCCTGAAACAATGCTTTTTCTTCCTGACGCTTCTATGCCTGCTGGGGGCGTTCGTTTTGAGCGCCGCCGCTTTCTTCGGTTGTATCGCCCTCCGCTCCGCGATTGCCCCAGGCGGCGTGCTGCTGCTTGAAATAGGCGGCGATCTGCCTGCAACAGTCATTTCGTCGCCGACCCTCTCCGGGACGTCAGCCTTTTGGTCTGGCGTACTGAGTCTCTTGCAGTTTGTTTTACCGGTCGTGTTCGTCGTAGCCGCGCTTTTCCTTGCAAATGCCCTATTCTATCGTATCAAATTAAAACAACCTTTAGCGGCGCTGCAATCGGGCGCACAGAAAATGATCCGCAGCGATTTGGATTTTCATATAGAATGCAAATCCGGCGACGAACTAGGGCAGCTTTGCAACGCATTTGAAACGATGCGGCAGGAACTTCTGAGAAACAACAAGGAGCTTTGGCGGCAAGCCGAGGAACGCAAACGTCTGAACGCGGCGTTTTCCCACGATTTGCGAAACCCGATCACCGTTCTGAAAGGATATATACAAGTTTTCCGGATGGGGATCCGAACGGGACAGATGACTCCGCAAGATATGGAGGAACACTTGACGCGGATGGGCGAATACACCGAACGGATGGAAACCTATGTGGAAGCTATGGGCAGCGTTTCACGGCTGGAGGAAGTCCAATGCGATCGCAAGCCGGAGGATTGGGCGAAGCTGGAAACGGAAATTCGCGGCAATATCGGGCTGTTTGCATTAGGAAAGCCGTACTCGATTGAATTCGATTTTGGAGATTTTGACAAAACGGTATGGATAGATAAAACCATTCTATTTACCGTACTAGAGAATTTGGTAGGCAATGCCTGCCGTTATGCGAGCGGAAAAATCGGACTTTCGGCTTGGGTACAGGATGATCATCTTACGTTGCAGATTTCCGACGACGGTCCCGGTTTTCCCGATTCTATTTTGCAAAAAGGGCCGCGGCCGTTTCTCCGTAACAGCGACGAACAAGATAGCCGGCATTTTGGCATGGGGCTCTACATTAGCCGTCTGCTCTGCGAAAAGCATTACGGCTCCATGAAGATATTAAATCATGATGCCGGGGCACGGGTCCAAGTCGTTTTATTCATCTCGCGGCTTTGAGCGATTTTTGAGAATTGCTTGTTACACTCTTCTTACTTTGGAAGGAGAGTGTTTTTGTACGAAAATAAACTATTTAACATTAAAGCGCTAAAGTCCCTTGGACCGAAAAGGTTTCCTAAGCAACATTAATATCCATAAAGTTACAGTTATGCTGGGACTATCTCACGTAGCTCTACTT
>NZ_CAKKLI010000078.1:0-12186 GCF_918697855.1 Paenibacillus sp. CECT 9249
GAAGTAGAGCTACGTGAGATAGTCCCAGCATAACTGTAACTTTATGGATATTAATGTTGCTTAGGAAACCTTTTCGGTCCAAGGGACTTTAGCGCTTTAATGTTAAATAGTTTATTTTCGTACAAATAGACTTGAAGGGAGTTTTACAACATGGATTACAAAAAATTATTCGATCTTACGGGCAAAACTTCGATCGTAACCGGCGGAGCGGTTGGGCTTGGCAAAGCTATGGCCCAAGCCTTCGCATCCTTCGGTTCCAATGTAGTGATCGCAGACGTCAATCTCGCAATAGCTCGACAAACGGCCGATGAGATTGCAAAACAATACGGTGTAGCCACGCTTGCAATGCAAGTTGACGTCACGAAAGAAGAAGAAGTACAACGCATGGTCGATAAATCGACGGTCGAATTCGGGAAAATAGACGTGCTCCTGAATAATGCTGGAATTTGTCAAAAAATTGAAATGGAAAAGCAAACGTTGGCGGAATGGCAGCGAACGATGGATGTGAACGTCAATGGAGTATATCTGGTTTCTAAATATGTAGGGCTGCAAATGATGAAAACCGGCGGCGGCTCTATCATTAATATCGCATCGATGTCAGGCTACATCGCAAATACGGAGGCGCAGTGCGCTTATAACGCTTCAAAGGCCGCCGTCATCATGATGACGAAATGCCTTGCTTCCGAGTGGGTTAAATATAATATTCGCGTAAACGCTATCGCCCCTGGTTATATGAAGACGGCGATGACGAAACCTATATTTGAAGAGGGAGGCGAGTTGGCTCATGTTTTGGACTATGTTCCGATGAAACGGCTTGGCGAGCCGGAAGAATTAGGAGGCGTTGCCGTTCTGCTTGCTTCGGATGCTTCCACATTTACAACCGGATCTACGTATTTAGTCGACGGCGGTTACACCATTCATTAATTTAATAGGGGGACTTGAAACATGAAAAAGAGAAGCGTTACAACGACAACTTTGATGATGATTTTGACTTTGATCCTCGTCTTAACCGGATGTGCTTCCGGTAACAAGGAATCGGGCGGCTCGACAGACCCGAATAACGGAGGAACGGGCCAAAAAGACGGGAAGCTGAAAATTGGGGTGACCCATTACGGTTTAAAAAACGAATTTACGGTGATGATCAGTGATGCCCAAAAAGAAAAAGCGAAAGAACTGGGCGTAGACATTGAAGTGTTTGACGGTAATTACGATGTTAACACGCAAATTGCTCAGTTTGAAAATATGATTTCACAAAAATACGACGCGATTATTTTTTCACCGGTTGATGTTGATGCCATGGGTGTTGCAGTCGATAAAGCCGTAAAAGCGGGAATACCGGTATTCGGCGTGAATACGCGGGTTAACAGCGATAAGCTTACATCTTATATCGGTTCCAATGACGTTACTGCCGGGGAAATAGAGATGAATTATATTGTGGAGAAAATGGGGCCTAAAGGAAACATTGTTATTATGGAGGGTCCGATCGGAAGTTCTGCGCAAGTGCAGCGTAAAGAGGGCATTCATAACGTCTTGCAAAAATATCCGGATATTAAAGTACTAGCTGAAAAAACCGCTAACTGGTCCCGGTCGGAAGGTCTGAGTCTCATGGAAAACTGGATGCAAGCTTTTCAAGGTCAGATTAACGCCGTCGTGAGTCAGAATGACGAAATGGCACTGGGCGCCGTACAAGCTCTGGAGGGGAAAGGTTTCAAAAATCGCGATGAAATCCCGGTGATTGGCGTAGATGCGATTTCCGACGCTTTGAAAGCAGTCAAAGACGGTAAATTGAACGCAACCGTGTTCCAAGATGCGAAGGGTCAAGGTGAAAAATCCATTGAAGTAGCTGTCGACTATTTAAAAGGGAAACAAATCGAGCAAGAGTACTGGATTCCCTTTCAGCTTGTAACGCCGGAGAATTTAGATCAATTTTTGAAATAAGATATCTTTCTTGAGGAGTGAAGCGGATGAAAAAATTAATCAATCTTCCGGAAGCGGTTGTGGACGAAATGATAGAAGGTTATGTCGCCGCTTATCCCCAATATGTGAAAGTCTTGCCGCAAAATAATAGAGCGGTCGTTAAAGCGGCATCAGGACGATCAGGGAAAGTCGGTGTTGTAATCGGCGGGGGCTCAGGGCACGAACCTGCATTTATGGGGGTTATTGGAGAAGGATTTGTAGACGGAGTACCGGTAGGCAACATTTTCGCTTCTCCGCCGCCAGCTCCGATCCTGGAAGTGACGAAAGCAGTACACCAAGGTGCCGGGGTCATCTATATGTACGGAAATTATGCGGGGGATTGCATGAATTTCGATATGGCTGCAGAACTTGCGGAATTTGAAGGAATTAAGGTGGAGACGGTTCGCGTTACTGACGACGTCGCATCCGCATCATCGGAAGAACCTGAGAAACGCAGAGGAATTGCCGGCGGTTTCCTGGTGTTTAAGGCGGCGGGGGCTGCGGCAGATAAAGGTTTCTCTTTGGATGAAGTCGTACGCGTTGCCAGAAAAGCGAATGAAAGTGTACGCACGATGGGAGTGGCCTTGGCTCCTTGTTATATCCCTCATACAGGAAAACCGAGCTTTATGCTGGGGGAAGATGAAATGGAGATCGGTCTTGGCATTCACGGAGAACCGGGAGTCGAACGCGGAATCATCAAGACTGCCGACGAAGTCGCGGATGATTTGTTAAACCGGATTATCGGCGATATGCCTTTAGAACAAGGCAGCCGGGTCGCCGTTTTAGTCAACGGATTGGGCTCGACGACTTATATGGAACTGTTCATATTGTTCCGCAGAGTAGAAAAGCGATTAAGGGAACTTGGAATTCAAATTCATCGTTCTTTTGTCGGCGAGTTTGTTACTTCGTTGGAGATGGGAGGATGCTCTGTCTCTCTTATGAAGTTGGATGACGAACTTGCCGAAATGCTCGATCATCCCGTAGATACTCCGATGTACGTACAAAAATAGGAGGTGCGCGTATGAATCTTTCATTCGAAGACTTTAAGTATACGCTTTATCGGATTGCCGCAAGGATTGAAGAAGAAAAGGATTATCTCTCCGAATTGGATCGCGCTCTTGGAGACGGAGACCACGGGGTAACGATGTCGATCGGCTGGAAGGCCATTGTTCAAACGCTTGATCAAGCCCAGGAATCGGACTTTGCACAATTATGCAGGGATATGGCGATGTCCTTTTTGAACGCGGTAGGTTCATCTGTCGGACCTTTGTATGCTACTGCCTTTTTAAGGGGAGGGGCTCAGTTGCAAGGGAAAAAGCAGCTTGACGAAGAAGATATCGTTCAATTTTGGGTCGCGGCTGTCGAAGGAATTCGGGAACGCGGGAAAGCTGAAATCGGAGACAAGACAATGATAGATACGTGGATTCCTGCCGTTGAAGCGTTGACTAAAGCCAGGAATGAAGGAAATGATGTCATTTCCAGTTTTGAAGCCGCAGTCAAGGCGGGAGAAACGGGGATGAAGCAAACCGCGGAATTATTATCCAAGAAAGGGCGCTCCAGTCGATTGGGTGAAAGATCAATAGGTCATATGGATCCGGGGGCCGTCTCGGCATATATGATTTTATCTACCTTTTTTGAAGGCTTGAAAAATTTTGCGAAATAAGGAAGGGGATTTCAAGTCGAAGATGGGAGGTTAGCATGGATGGTACAAACGTTAAGCATTGATCAGACCCGGGATATGTTCTTGAAGGTAGCGGAAGCGGTGATCGGCAGCAAGGAACTGTTGACGGAAATCGACAGCCAAATCGGCGACGGCGATCACGGCATCGGCATGTCGATCGGCTTCACGGCGGCAAGCGAGGAACTTCGCAATAAGCAATGGTCCTCCGTCAACGAAATCTTTCAAACGACAGGCATGTCCATGATCAAGTCGATGGGCGGCGCTTCCGGCGTTATCTTCGGCACGATGTTCATGGGAGGCGTCAAAGGGCTCGATCCGATGAAGGAGTTGGATTTGTCCACCATCGCTTATATTTGGGGGCGGGCGTTGACCGCCATTAAAGTGCGGGGAAAAGCGGAGCTCGGCGACAAAACGATGATCGATGCGCTCCAACCTGCGGTGGAAGCGCTGCGCGCGGCCGTTCAAGCGTCCAAATCGTTGGCGGAAGGGCTCAAAGAGGCCGAGGAAGCCGCGGCGCAAGGCGTGGAGAATACGAAATCGATTCCGGCGAAGTTCGGACGGGCCAAATCGCTCGGAGAG
Organism: Paenibacillus sp. CECT 9249; assembly: GCF_918697855.1. NCBI lineage: Bacteria > Bacillati > Bacillota > Bacilli > Caryophanales > Paenibacillaceae > Paenibacillus > Paenibacillus sp. CECT 9249. The sequence continues at coordinate 4,217 of NZ_CAKKLI010000078.1, forward strand.
CGGGCGATCGGTTATCGGGATGCCGGCGCGACGACCGTCTGGATTATGATGAAGACGATGCGCGAATGGGTGGAAGGAGCTCTCGTTCATGAATAAAGAACGGGTCTGGATCGGAACCAATTGGAAAATGCATAAATCGCTAGCCGAAGGGTTAGGGTATACGGCGGAATTGCTCCAATGGTCGAGAGAGAACCGGCTCGATCCGATCGTCGAACTGTTCATCATTCCCCCCTATACGTCGTTATGGCCGATTAAGGAAGTATTGCGCGGCGGACGGGTGATGCTGGGCGCCCAAAATATGCATTGGGCGGACGAAGGCGCATATACGGGGGAAATCTCCCCGGCGATGTTGGCGGAGATCGGTTTGGATCTTGTGGAATTAGGCCATTCGGAACGGCGGCAATATTATAACGAGAACGACTGGGATATTAACAAAAAGGTGCATGCCGCTTTGAAATATCGGATGAGGCCGCTTGTATGCATCGGAGAAAATATTCGGCAAAAAGAAGCGGGCGTTACGCTTGAGACGATCTTCAGCCAATTGAAAATCGGTCTGCACGGCGTATCCGCCGCTTCGGCGGAACGTTTGCTGATCGCGTACGAACCGGTTTGGTCGATCGGTGCGGCGGGCGTTCCGGCGGAACCGGAAGCTGTGGCGCAGGTTCATCGCCGCATTCGCGAATTTCTGGCGGAACGGTTCGGGGATGCCGGATACCGCATTCCGGTTCTATACGGGGGAAGCGTAAATCAGGATAATGCGATGAGCTATTTGCGCTATGAAGACGTCACCGGCCTGTTCATCGGGCGTTCGGCTTGGAATATGGAAAGCTTCCGGGCCATATTGAACGACGTGCAAGCTTATGTTCGCGGCACGTAACGGTTTACGCTCGGCATATCGGCTAAATTCTAGGGAAGGGAGCAAGGATGAATGAAATTTTTTATCGACACGGCCAATATTGAGGAAATTCGCAGAATTCACAAGCTGGGTTTGGTAGACGGAGTAACGACCAATCCGAGTCTAATCGCGAAGGAAGGCAAGCCTTTTCAAGAGCTGATTCAAAGCATTTGCCGTCTGGTTGACGGTCCCGTCAGCGCCGAAGTGATCGGGTTGACGACGGAGGAAATGATCCGGGAAGCCGAGGAAATCGCGCAATGGGCGCCGAATGTCGTCATTAAGCTGCCGCTGACCGAGCAAGGGCTTGAAGCGACGTATCACTTGGCGCAGAAAGGCATCAAAACGAACGTAACGCTAGTCTTTACGGTAGCGCAAGGATTAATGGCCGCGAAGGCGGGCGCGACTTATATCAGCCCTTTTGTCGGCCGCTTGGACGATACCGGGATCGAAGGAATCCAATTGGTGCGCGATTTGCAGACCGTTATGCGCAATTACGGCATGCAAACGGAAATTATCGTGGCGAGCGTGCGCAACATCATTCATTTGCAGCAAGCCGCAACGGCCGGAGCGGATATCGCGACGATTCCGGGCTCTCTCCTGCCTTCCTTATGGAAGCATCCGTTGACGGATGCCGGCATTGCGAAATTTCTCGAGGATTGGAAGAAGGTCCCTCAGCAATAGCACGTCATAAAGGATAAGGAGGAGATAGGTATGACTCATGCGAATAAGGTCCGCCCTTCCATCGAACGGCTATCCGTCAATGCGATACGCATGCTGGCCGTAGAAGGGATCGAACGGGCGAACTCCGGCCATCCCGGACTGCCGATGGGGGCCGCGCCGATGGCGTATGTATTGTGGAACCGCATCATGAAACATAACCCGGCCAATCCGCAATGGTTCAACCGCGACCGGTTTATTCTGTCGGCGGGACACGGCTCGATGCTGCTGTACAGCTTGCTGCATCTAAGCGGGTACGACCTGCCGCTAGAGGAGCTGCAGCAGTTCCGCCAATGGGGCAGCCGCACGCCGGGCCATCCGGAATTCGGGCATACCCCCGGCGTCGAAGCGACGACGGGACCGCTCGGCCAAGGGTTCGCAATGGCGGTTGGCATGGCCATGGCCGAACGGCATATGGCGGCTGTATTTAATAAGGAAGATCTGGACATTATCGACCATTATACTTATTGCCTGTGCGGGGACGGCGACCTGATGGAAGGCGTATCGGCGGAAGCCGCGTCGCTTGCCGGCCATTTAGGCTTGGGGCGGCTGATCGTCCTGTACGACTCGAACGATATTTGTCTCGACGGCGAGACGAGTATGGCTTTCACCGAGCAGGTCGGAGGGCGGTTTGAGGCTTACGGCTGGCAAGTGCTGCGGGTAGAGGACGGCAACGATTTGGAAGCGTTGGACCAAGCGCTGCGCACGGCCGTTCGGGAACAGTCCCGGCCGACGCTGATCGAGGTGAAGACGGTGATCGGGTACGGCAGTCCGAACAAGGGCGGCAAATCCGACGCGCACGGAGCGCCGCTTGGCGCGGCGGAGCTGGAAATGGTAAGGCGGGAGTACGACTGGCCTTACGCCGGCTTTGAGGTGCCGGAAGAGGTGCGCCGGCATTTCGCGGAGCGCAAAGCTGCGGGAGAAGCTTCCGAACGCGAGTGGGAGCAATTGCGGCAACGGTACGCGGCTGCCTATCCCGCGGACGCGGAGCGGCTCAAGCTGGCGATCCGGGGCGAATTGCCGGACAACTGGGAGCGGGCTTTGCCTGCCTACAGCGAAAGCGACGGCAAGAAAGCGACACGCGACGTATCCGGGCAAGTATTGAATGCGATCGCCGGGGCGGTGCCTTATTTCTTGGGCGGATCCGCGGATTTGGCTTCTTCCAACAAAACGGCGCTGAAAGGCGAGGCTGCCTTCCAGGCGGGAAACTATGCAGGCAGAAATCTGTGGTTTGGCGTACGGGAATTCGCTATGGGCGCCATTCTGAACGGCATGTCCTTGCATGGAGGATTGCGCGTTTACGGCGGGACGTTCTTCGTGTTCTCCGATTACTTGAAGCCGGCGATGCGATTGTCTGCCTTAATGGGACAGCCGGTGCTGTATGTGCTGACGCACGACAGCATCGCCGTCGGGGAAGACGGGCCGACGCACCAGCCGATCGAGCAGTTGGTCGCGCTGCGGAGCATTCCCAACATGACCGTATTCCGGCCGGCCGATGCGAACGAAACGGTGGCCGCCTACCGGTACGCGATGGAACATCGGGAAGGGCCCGTCTCCATCGTGCTGACCCGGCAAGGGCTGCCGACGCTGGCCCAAACGTCCGCACTGGCGGAGACGCATGTGTCGCGCGGCGCTTACGTATTGTCCGACACGCGTATTGCGGATCGGCCGGAACTGCTTCTCGTCGCGACCGGTTCCGAGGTTTCGCTGGCGCTGGAAGCGCAGGAGCGGCTTGAGGCCGAAGGGACGGCTGTGCGCGTGGTCAGCATGCCGAGCTGGGAGCTGTTCGAACGGCAAGACCGTTCGTACCGGGACGAAGTGTTTCCGCCGTATATTGAGAAGCGGGTATCGATCGAGATGGGGCATACGCTCGGCTGGGAACGATATGTCGGCCGGGACGGATTGAAGATCGGCATCGACCGGTTCGGCGCGTCCGCGCCGGGAGAGCGGATCATGGCCGAGTACGGCTTTACGGCCGATCAAGTGGCGCGGCGCATTGCGTCGTATTGCCACGGGAAATAAAGAGGCTCGCGGCTTGGCCTGGCGGAACCTAGGAACAGGGCGCGCCGTACCGCGGCGATCTTAGCGAGGACGACTGCTTGAGCGGTCGTCTTTTGCTCGTTGGGAGGTTCTCTCGCAAGCATTCGTTCACTAGATGGGGGAAATGATAGCCTGCCTGCGAAAACGGGGCGGGGATCCATGTTGTAATAAATACAACATTTTGCATTCTCTCCGTACGATCATGCTGTCATTGTTGCAGTTTTTACAACATTTTGGGGGCGGAGCGGGCTATTTTGCGATTTTATTGGCATTTTTGTTGTACAGAATACAACATGGCTGTCCAATCCGCTTGTTGATCCCTCGACATGTTGTACTCCATACAGCTTGTACTGCTGCCATGCCAAGAAATTGAACTGTTTGGATTAAGGAAGATCGGCAGGTTAAGGGGGAACTGGCATTAGCGTTGTATGGAGCATAAGCGTCTGCGGCCTTTTGTCGAAATCCCCCTCATTCAGAAAGCCGTTTTTTCCGTCAAACTATCGACAACTGCTTGAATTTCTCAACGAATAATAACCCTTTAGAACCCGTCGGATTTTGACTAAAAATTCCATTTAACGGTAGATTTGTTTTGCAGAGATATTGCTTTTGTCCAATTGGGTGTTCAACAGACTTATGATTCGTCCTTCTGCTTCCCTGATTGAGAGGGATATCGGCAAAAGGGGCATCAGTAAATGACCAAGACGGGCTTATTGCCTATAGTAGGATAAGTCGGTATCGTTCAGCTTGATCATGCCGTACTTCGGCTGCCGTCTCAGTCGGTAGAAGCAAACGAGCCGCGGAATGGCGAGCCAAAGATGCCAGATCGCCATACCGGCTGTGAAAGCCGGGGGCGACCATGGCAGCAGGACGACGATGCAACACAGTCCAATCCAGAGCACATGCTTATGAATCCGAACAAAAACGGAATAGCTAATATACTGCTCGGGCAAGTAGCCGATCCAAGGGAAGCGGATGCGGTGGCGCCATCGTTTCTTGATCGGTTCGGAAGCGATCAGCAGCACGGAGCGAATGATAACGTAATGCAGCCAACTGACGACGGCAAAGGCGAGCGCAACGTAAAATAGGCTGAGCCACCCAAACAAGAAGACCGGCAGCGAGCATAGGATAGGCAGTAACAATATATAAAAAAGAAGAAGCGTTTTGCTGTAATTTATTTTATGAATTAATTTATAGCGGTAAATCGTTACGTTCGAATCGTGTTCTGGGGACATGGCGGTCGGAAATACCTCCTTGCGAATAGTCGGTTCAGAATCGTCTTTACTTTATATATCGGTCGGCCGGGGGAGAATTGAAAGAAAAATATAAACATTTGAAAACGGTTTGAAATGAAGTTTAAAATAATAGAAAGTGTGCCATACTGATAGCAAAACGTAACAAGGGCGTGAGTCGATGGAACAGGAAAAAGACAGCACTTGTATTATATGCGGCGGCCAAAAAGCGGAGGGCATTTTTATTTTATCCGAATTTATATGTGAAGCGTGCGAATTGGAAATGGTTCGAACCGATGTGAAGGATGCGAAATATCCTTTTTTTATCCGTCAGTTGAAGCAGATTTGGTTTGGGAAAAATGCTTGATAAGGGCGGCGCGATATATTCGATAAGGGGACCCGAAATTCCTAGGAAGCGGGGTCCTTTTTGTTTATTCATTCTCGAAATACTCCAATAGACGTTTTTCTCATGCTAAAATAGATAGATAACGTTACATAGGCAACGTTGGCCGCGCCAATGGCGGCACAGATAGAGGGAATGATATTTTCAAGCGGGAAGGACCGAATTCGACCATGCTTCATTCGCAACGCGCGCCTTTGTACGAGGCGTTAGTATCGTACCATTTGCGGCAAAATGCGACTTTTCACGTGCCCGGCCATAAAAACGGACAGGCGTACGATGCCGGCCCGGCGTCCGAACGGTGCGACGAGGAGATCGGCCTGCTGCGGGAGGTCATGAAAATCGACGTCACCGAAATTAGCGGCACCGACGATTTGCACCAACCGGAGGGCGTTATTCGCGAGGCGCAAGAGCTGGCGGCTGCTTGCTTCGGGGCGGAAGAGACGCATTTTCTCGTGGGGGGCAGCACGGTCGGCAATTTGGCGCTTATTCTAACCTGCTGCACGGAGCCGGGCGATCTGCTGATCGTGCAGCGCAACGTGCACAAGTCGGTGCTGCACGGGCTCATGCTGGCGGGCGCGCGCGCGGTGTTCGTGGCGCCCCGTCTCGACCCGCGCAGCGGGCTTGCCACCGCGCCCGCGCCGGAGGCCGTACGGCGCGCGCTGGAACGATACCCTGCCGCCAAGGGGGTGCTGCTGTGCAGCCCCAACTATTACGGCATGGGAATCGACCTGCGCCCGCTGGCGCAGCTGGCGCACGAGCACGGCAAGCCGCTGCTCGTGGACGAGGCGCACGGCGCCCATTACGGGCTGCATCCGGCGCTGCCGGATTCGGCCCTGCAATGCGGGGCGGACGGCGTCGTGCAATCGACGCACAAGATGCTGTCCGCCCTCACGATGGGCGCCATGCTGCACGTCCAAGGACCGCGCCTGGACCGGGCGCTGCTGAAGCAGCGGCTGACGATGCTGCAAAGCTCCAGCCCGTCGTATCCGCTCATGGCTTCGCTTGACGTCAGCCGCCGTTTCGTGCACAGCCGCGGACCGCTGGCGTTCGAGCGCGGGCTGGAGGCTGCGCTCGAGTTCCGCCGCCGCATGGAGCGTCTGCCGCAATTTGCGCTGCTGGGGCCGGCGCAGTCGGACGCATATGCTTCGCTGGACCCGTTCAAGGCGGTCGTGAGCGACCGAACGGGCGCCTACAGCGGCTATGAACTGCAAGCGCTGCTGGAAGACCGCGGCTGCGTGCCGGAGATGTCCGACGCGCGCCATGTCGTGCTCGCGTTCGGGTTGGGCTCCACGCCGGAAGATACGGACAGGCTGTTCGCGGCTTTTCGGGATATAGCCGAAACGATCGGCCGCGAAGCCGGCAGCCGTATAACGAACGGCCCCGCGCCGGACGAGCTTCGCCGCGAGGAGCCGCCCGCCACGCCGCGGCCCGCTGCCGGTACCGGCGTATCCGATCCCGTTCCGTTCGGCATGCGGCCTTATCGCGAAGACGAGATCGAAGCGGTGCCGCTGGCCGCCGCGGCGGGACGGATCGCCGCGGAGATGGCGATTCCGTATCCGCCGGGGATCCCGCTCGTATATCCGGGTGAACTCATCGCGGAGCAGACGCAGGCGGCGTTGGCAACGGTGATGGAGCGGGGGGCAAAGTGTCAAGGGGTGCAGGATCCGACGCTGCGGACGATTCGCGTGTTCAAATTATAGCGCTTGCGCTGCCGCGCATTCCGCGGCGGCGTACAACCTTTTGGAAAGTAGGTCAGTATCCTATGACGGTCGATTTACATACAAATAAATATAGGCATTCGCAACAAGAACATCAGGGCATGTTTATTTCGCTCGAAGGAGGTGAAGGATCGGGAAAGACGACCATGATCGAGCGTTTGCGCCAGGAATTCGAGGGACGCGGTCTTTCGGTCGTCATCACCCGCGAGCCGGGAGGGATCGATATCGCCGAGCAAATTCGCGCCGTCATTCTCGATCCGGCTAACGTTGCGATGGATGCGCGGACGGAAGCGTTATTGTACGCGGCTGCCCGCAGACAGCATCTGATCGAGAAGGTGGTTCCCGCTTTGGAGCGGGGAGAGATCGTCATCTGCGACCGTTTTATCGACAGCAGCCTGGCTTATCAAGGCTATGCGCGCGGACTCGGAATGGATGAGATATGGTCCGTGAATCAATTTGCGACCGACGGCTTGTTGCCGGATATCACCCTGTACCTCGATGTGGACCCGCAAATCGGCTTGTCCCGCATCCAGGCGAACAAGCAGCGCGAAGTGAACCGCCTCGATCTCGAACGGCTCGATTTCCACCATAAAGTTAGAGAAGGCTATAGGCAGGTGGCTGCCAAATTCCCCCAGCGCATACACATCATTGATGCGGGACGGGACCCGGATCGGGTTTTTGAACAAATTATGGACATCTTTGCCGCGAAACAAAAGGATTTTAAGGGTTTTATGTCAAAATAGTATAGTAGTTCATGTGGACGTTGCCGAAGCGGCTTGAGGCCCAGTTAACGCGGAATCGCGTTGATGCCCGGCGCCCGGCAGTTTTCGGGCAACGATCTTATAAGTCCAGCGGTAAGATGTCAAGTCCCTGATTCTTGAGAATTGGAAATTTTCTTGGCCGTAAAGCAAGGGAGTCAGGGAAAATGACAGCACCAAACTAAACCCAGCCCGAAAATCAAGTCATTT
>NZ_CAKKLI010000079.1:0-12086 GCF_918697855.1 Paenibacillus sp. CECT 9249
TTGGTGGCGATGGCGGAGGGGTTCCACGCGTACCCATCCCGAACACGACCGTTAAGCCCTCCAGCGCCGATGGTACTTGGACCGAAGGGTCCTGGGAGAGTAGGACGTTGCCAAGCGATCAAAGACCGTTATCGAGTCAGCTCGATGGCGGTATTTTTTATGCGGAAAAAGTAACGTTGCCATCTCTACACCCTTTCCGTTAACTTATTGCATTCCTTGCCCTTCTGTCGAAATCCCCTTGGTTCAGAAAGTCGCAACAGGCTCCCCGGTCTGGGTTCGTGATCCCTGCTACAGAATCGAATATTGGGATATTCCTCTATTACAGAGTAATTTCCCTTAGCCCTGAGTGAAGGGGATTTCGACAAAAGGTGTAAAAAAGGAACGGGGAAGGAACTGCCGCAGACCGCATTTCATTTATACTGAGCGAAGGGGATTTCGACAAAGGGCGCAAAAAGGAGAAACGGGGAAAGGAGTCACTACGGCAGGCCGCTATGTTCCCATTCTGAGCGAAAGGGACTTCGACAGAAGGCGGATAACAGGGGAATACCAGCGTCGGAGACACTGTAAAAAGTCGGCGGGTAAGGAACAGTAACCGTGACTCAACCTGACACTCCACCCGGAATCTCATGCCCGAACGATCTCACCACGAACTACTTCTCCCGGACTACCTTGCCGCTAAGAACCCCCGTGATGTACGCCATAGCAACTGCGAAAATCCAGTTAATTTCAGCAAAAACGCGATAATTAGGTCGAGCAACTGTAATAATCCAGTTAAAATGGCCGACAATCGGGACAAAGGGTGGTTTGCGCTTCGAGCAACTGGATTTTTGCAGTTGCTAAAGCGAAATCGGGCTAATTGAGCAATAATAACTGGATATTTGCAGTTACCACAACACGGCGGAGAACAGGCCCAACAAGCACACCAAAAAATCCCTCCAAACCCTCCAATCCCCTTTCAATACTTTGCTGATTTCCGTTAATAATACGGGCAGAGGTGGTACATCATGAGAAGACAAACAGTATATCCCATTCTAGCACTATGTATTGCAAGCTCAGTAGCGTTGAGCGGCTGCAATATACCGAGCCATATTCCCGGATTATCGTCAAAATCTAATGCCAAAGCCGAATCGCATCAGCATGGCCGCCAGACCGCAAAGGGGAAACGAACTGCCGCACGGTCGAGCCAAACCAAAGGCGCCGCAACCGCGGACAAACAAGACAGCCATGCCAAGAACAAGAGCATACATAAGAACAAGCACGGTGATTCGCTGCATGTCGGCGAAGGCATTCACGAGACGGAGTCCTACAATGTCAAAGCTACCGCCAACGACGAGGTCAGCCCCCTTTCCGGCGAAACCACGCCGCGCCCGCACCAAAAACTGCCGAAACGCGTCAAAGCCAAAGGCATTTACGTATCCGGTTGGGTTGCGGGCAACGAGGAGATGCTGGAGAAGTTGATCCGGCTTGCCGACAGAACCGATTTGAACGCGTTCGTCATCGACGTCAAGAATGATTTCGGCAACGTAACGTATCAATCCAACATCCCGCTCGTTAAGCAACTTCGAGCCGATGCGGATCCGCCGATACACGACATAAGCGCATTATTGCAAAAACTGAAGTCCAAAAACATTTATACGATCGGCCGGATTGTTACGTTCAAGGACCCCCATCTGTCAAGGCATCAACAACAGTGGGCCATGAGGACCAAATCGGGGAAGTTGTGGCGCGACAGCGGGAAGAAATCATGGGCTGATCCATACCGCGAGGAAGTATGGCAATACAATATCGATATTGCAAAAGAAGCGGTTGCGCACGGCTTTGACGAAATTCAATTCGACTATGTGCGATTCCCGGACAATGCCAATAAAGTGGACCGCGAAGTTGCCTACGCGAATGAACAGCAATGGACTAAAGCGGAAAATGTGAGCCAGTTTCTGCAAAAAGCGCGCAAGGAAATCAACGAGGCGGGCGCTTACGTGTCTGCAGACGTGTTCGGTCTGGTAACGTCGGCAGCGGACGACATGGGCATCGGTCAAATATGGGGACAAATCGCGCAAGCGGTCGATTATATTTCCCCCATGACCTATCCCTCCCACTACTCCAGCGGATTATACGGCATTTCCAATCCGGATTTGAATCCGTATCAAGTTATCCGCCAAGCGATGATCGACGCAAAGAGCAAGAACGAGGAGATCCACGAGGAGGATGCGTACGCCGTCGCCGTCTTGGACGAACAGGCGAACCGCCGCGTCGCCGCCATTCGCCCTTGGCTGCAGAACTTTACGGCGACCTGGATCAAGCCGCATCGCCGGTACGGCACGGCTGAAGTGAAAGAACAGATTAGGGCGTTAAAAGACGAAGGAATCGAAGAGTTTCTGCTATGGAGCCCCAATTGCAGATATACGTATGAATAAATTGGCAAGCCCGGCTTTTTCGACATTTTTACAAATGTTTCGTAACACATCCTTGACAGCCCATATCCCCTTTGCTAATATTGCAATAATATTCTGAAAAGAAATGTAAAGAAACGATCTTTCCCAACCTTGCCGGCAAGGTTGGGAAAATTCAAAAAGGGAGGAACTTTCTGGTGTGGGAAACGAAGTTTGCTAAGGAAGGATTAACATTTGACGATGTGCTGCTGGTGCCTCGCAAGTCGCAAGTGCTGCCGCGAGAGGTCGATGTTTCAACAAAATTAAGCGATTCTGTCAAATTGAACATCCCGTTGATCAGCGCAGGAATGGACACGGTCACGGAATCTGCGCTTGCGATCGCAATTGCACGCGAGGGCGGCATCGGGATCATTCATAAAAATATGTCCGTAGCTCAACAAGCGGAGGAAGTGGATCGAGTCAAAAGATCGGAGAGCGGCGTCATTACCAATCCGTTCTCGTTAACGCCGGAGCACCATGTATACGATGCCGAGGAATTAATGGGGAAATATCGTATTTCCGGCGTGCCGATTGTGGATGACAACAAGAAGCTTGTCGGCATTTTGACCAACCGCGACCTTCGCTTCGTTCATGATTACTCCATTAAAATCAAAGATGTCATGACTCGCGACAACTTGGTAACCGCACCGGTCGGAACGACGCTGCAAGAGGCGGAAGTGATGCTGCAGCGCCATAAAATCGAGAAGCTGCCATTAGTAGACGAAACGAATACGTTAAAAGGACTTATTACAATTAAAGATATCGAAAAGGCAATCCAATTCCCGCGCGCAGCGAAAGACGCCCAAGGTAGATTGTTGGTCGGGGCCGCCGTCGGCATCTCCAAAGATACGTTCGAACGGGTAGAGGCGTTGGTACAAGCAGGCGTCGACGTGATTACCGTCGATTCGGCGCATGGGCATCATGTGAACATTCTTGAAGCGGTTCGGAAAATTAGAGCTCTGTATCCGGATTTGACGATTATCGCCGGCAACGTGGCGACGGGCGAAGGGACGCGCGATTTGATCGAGGCGGGAGCGTCCGTCATCAAGGTCGGAATGGGACCGGGATCGATCTGTACGACTCGGGTCATCGCCGGCATCGGCGTGCCGCAAGTGACGGCAGTGTACGACTGCGCGAGCGTTGCGCGCGAGTACGGCATTCCGATTATCGCGGACGGCGGAATCAAGTACTCCGGTGAAATCGCGAAAGCGATCGCGGCCGGCGCCGATGCGGTTATGCTCGGAAGCCTGTTCGCCGGCACGGAAGAGAGCCCCGGCGAGTCCGAAATCTATCAAGGACGCCGATTCAAAGTTTACCGCGGCATGGGTTCGCTCGGCGCGATGAAGGAAGGAAGCAAAGACCGCTACTTCCAGGAAAACGACAACAAGCTCGTACCCGAAGGTATTGAAGGCCGTGTAGCCTATAAAGGGCCTTTGGCCGATACGATCCATCAGTTGATCGGCGGACTTCGTTCGGGCATGGGATATTGCGGCGCGGCGTCCATCTCGGAGCTGCAGAACGATACGCAATTCATTCGCATTACCGGGGCCGGCCTTCGCGAAAGCCATCCGCATGACGTGCAAATTACGAAAGAAGCGCCAAACTATTCCCTATAATTCCAGATATTCAACCAACTATTGACAGCAATTGCGCATACGCGACAAAAAGACAGGGTCTTCCAGCCCTGTCTATCTTTTTTTGCGGAAATCGGTATGTTACAATAAGTGAATATGAAGAGAGGCACATGGGCTGAGAGGAGTTGTAAACAGTTGAAACAATCGAGAAGCAACAAGCAAAATGTACACAAACGTTCCATCTTCCAAAAGAGCATCGCTATCATACTTTTATTCCAAATGTTATGTATATCGATCGTTCCGGCCGTGGCCTTTGCGGAAGGAGAACAAACCCAAACGAAACCTCCCGTTAAAGCGACGGCCGAATCGCTCGGTCTGGAGGTTAGTTCGGCCATTCTGATGGAGGCGACGACAGGCCAGATTTTGTTCGAGGATAATGCCGACGTGCCGTTGCCGCCGGCCAGCATGACGAAAATGATGTCAGAGTATATCGTTGCCGAGCAGGTGAAACAGGGCAAACTATCGTGGGATGAAGTGGTCACGGTAGGCGAACATGCTTCCTTGACGAGAGGATCGCGTATTTTCCTCGCTCAAGGAGACCAGCATACGGTTGAGGAGCTCTACATAGCAATGGCGGTCGGATCGGCGAATGACGCGACGGTCGCGCTCGCGGAGAGAGTTGCCGGAACGGAAGCCGAGTTCGTGAAGATGATGAACGAGACGGCAAAAGAAATGGGCATGAAAACGGCGCATTTTATCAATTCGACCGGGCTGGATCGCGGGGATATGCCGGAGAAATACAGACCGGCGGGCGACGACGAGACGGTGTTGTCCGCAAGGGATGCCGCCATATTGGCGCAGCGAATTGTTACGGATCATCCCGACTTTAGCAAATTCACTGCCATACAACAACACTACTTCCGTCCACGGGACAAAGATCCCATTATTAACTTGAACTGGATGCTGGAAAGCAACGAATCCATTCCCAGCTTTAAGCGGTACGCATATAAGGGACTCGACGGGTTAAAAACCGGGCATACCAAAGCAGCGGGATATTGTTTTGCAGGAACCGCCGAAAGAGACGGCATGCGCTTGATCAGTGTCGTGATGGGGGCGAAAACCGAACCGCAACGCTTTATTCAAACGAAAAAAGTCCTCGATTACGGTTTCGAGAATTTCGCATTGAAAACAGTCATTTCGCCGAAATCGACGGTCGAAGGCACGGAAAAAGTGAAAATCAAAAAAGGCGTTAAAACGGAAGTTCCCGTGGTAACGCAATCCAATGTCAATTTTGTCGTGCCGAAGAACGGGAATATCGGCAATATCGAATCGAAAGTGGATATTAAGAGCGAGGACGAGCTAGTTGCGCCGATTCAAAAGGAGCAGGTGGTCGGCACGGTGACGTATACTTATAATGACGGCGGAGCCGTGCAGGAAAAAACCGTCAACTTAATCGCTACCGAGGACGTGGACAAGGGCAGCTGGTGGAGATTGTTCTTCCGCGCGATAAAAGACTTTTTCGTCGATATGTTCAACGGAATTAAAAATCTGTTCTAAAATGGGTTAATTCCGAGTTGCCGGGTTGTATATTTCAGGTGCATATTGTAAAATAATTTGTTAGATCAACAATCAATCATACGGTTTGACAAGCAAACGATGTATATAAATTGTGGGGGGCTGACTGTGATGGAGACGGGTACATCTCGTGTAAAAAGAGGTATGGCTGAAATGCAAAAAGGCGGCGTCATTATGGACGTCATGAACGCGGAACAAGCGAAAATCGCGGAAGCGGCGGGTGCCGTGGCGGTTATGGCGTTGGAGCGCGTTCCTTCCGATATTCGCGCTGCAGGCGGCGTGGCCCGTATGGCCGATCCGACGATTCTGGAGGAAGTGATGAAGGTCGTTTCCATTCCGGTCATGGCCAAAGCGAGAATCGGCCATTACGTGGAAGCGAAAGTGCTGGAAGCGATGGGCGCCGATTATATCGACGAAAGCGAAGTATTGACGCCTGCGGATGAAGTATTCCATATTAACAAGCACGAGTTCACCGTTCCTTTCGTATGCGGCGCCAAAGATTTAGGCGAAGCGTTGCGCCGGATCGGAGAGGGAGCTTCGATGATGCGCACGAAAGGCGAGCCGGGAACAGGCAATATTGTAGAGGCCGTAAGACATATGCGTCTCATCAACAGCCAAATCCGCAAAGTGCAAAATTTATCGAAAGATGAATTGTTCGGGGAAGCGAAAAATTTGGGCGTTTCGTACGACTTGCTGCTGCAAGTGCATGAAACCGGCAAATTGCCTGTCGTAAACTTTGCCGCCGGCGGGATCGCAACGCCTTCGGACGCGGCCTTAATGATGCATTTGGGAGCGGACGGCGTATTCGTCGGATCCGGCATTTTCAAATCGGACAATCCGGAGAAATTCGCGCGCGCGATTGTTGAAGCGACGACACATTACGAAGACTATAAATTGATCGCGGAAGTATCCAAAAACTTGGGCACGCCGATGAAAGGAATCGAAATCTCCAAGTTGAACGCATCGGAGCGGATGCAAGACCGCGGCTGGTAAGAAGAAGGGATCCAGGATGAAAATTGGAGTGTTGGCGCTGCAAGGCGCGGTGGCGGAACATATCCGCAGTATCGGGAAAGCCGGCGCCGAGGCCGTTGCCGTAAAACGCACCGAGCAGTTGCAGGAAGTACAGGGACTTATCATTCCCGGCGGGGAAAGCACGACGATCGGCAAACTAATGCGCAAATACGGTTTTGTCGACGCGATCCGGCAATTTTCCGAACAGGGCAAGCCTATTTTCGGCACTTGCGCCGGTTTGATCGTGCTCGCGGAACGGATCGAAGGGGAAGAAGCGCACTTGGGTCTCATGAATATGACGGTGGCCCGCAACGCGTTCGGCCGTCAACGGGAAAGCTTCGAAACCGATCTTCCCGTCAAAGGGATCGACGAGCCGATTCGCGCCGTATTTATTCGTGCCCCCCTCATTAAGGAAGTGGGCCCTAACGTTGACGTATTGTCGACATACAACGGTGAGATTGTAACTGCAAGACAAGGGCATTTATTGGCCTCGTCATACCATCCGGAATTAACGGAAGATCCGCGTTTGCATCAATATTTTGCGGACATGGTGAAGGCCGGCTCTGCTGAATAGAAGGAGCGATTGCTGATGTTGGATGTCAGAATCTTAAGAAACGAATACGAACGTGTCGAGCAAGCCTTGCAACATCGCGGCAAATCGCTCGATTTAATTAAAGATTTCCCGCAATTGGACGCACGGCGCCGTGAAATCATCCAGGAAAGCGAGCAAATGAAAAACCGCCGCAATGTCGTTTCGCAAGAAGTAGCCAAGCTGAAGAAAGCCGGCGATAATGCGGACGCGCTTATTGCGGAAATGCGAGAAGTATCCGACCGGATAAAAGAGATGGATGAAGAGCTGCGCGGCTTGGAATCGCAAATTGAGGAATTGGCGCTGGCGATTCCCAATATTCCGAACGAGAGCGTACCGGTAGGCGCGTCGGAAGAAGATAATGTCGAGATCCGCAAATGGGCCGAACCGACGGCATTTTCCTTTGAGCCGAAAGCGCATTGGGACATTGCGCAGGACTTGGGCATTCTCGATTTCGAATCGGCCGCTAAAGTGACCGGTTCCCGGTTCGTGTTCTACAAAGGACTAGGTGCGCGCCTTGAGCGTGCGCTTATGAATTTTATGATGGATTTGCACAGCGGCGAACACGGTTACGAAGAAATTCTTCCTCCGTATATTGTCAACCGCGACAGCTTAATTGGAACAAGCCAATTGCCGAAATTCGAAGAAGATTTGTTCAAGCTGCGCGATACGGAATATTATTTAATACCGACCGCCGAAGTGCCTGTGACGAACTTGCATCGCGAGGAAATATTGGACGCGCAGGATTTGCCGAAGTATTTCGTTGCGTTCAGCGCTTGCTTCCGTTCCGAAGCGGGGGCGGCCGGCCGCGATACCCGCGGATTAATTCGCCAGCATCAATTTAACAAAGTCGAATTGGTCAAGCTGGTTAAACCGGAAGACTCGTACGATGAGCTGGAGAAGCTGACGGCCAATGCCGAACGAGTGCTGCAATTGCTTAAGCTCCCGTATCGCGTCATGACGCTTTGTACGGGCGATATGGGCTTTGCGTCGGCGAAGACGTACGATTTGGAAGTATGGCTGCCTGAGAGCAAGACATACCGCGAAATTTCGTCCTGCACCAATTTTGAAGACTTCCAGGCGCGCCGCGCGAATATCCGCTTCCGCCGGGAAGCGAAGGGCAAGCCGGAGTTCGTGCATACGTTGAACGGCTCGGGGCTCGCGATCGGCCGGACGGTGGCGGCCATCTTGGAAAATTACCAACAAGAGGACGGCAGCGTCTCGATACCGGAAGTTCTGCAGCCGTACATGGGCAACATCAAGGTCATTGCCAGAAAATAGCCCTTGAAATGCATTTGAATACTATGGTACAATCGAATTTGTCATGACGCCTGCTTACCGGTATGCGATTTGCATTCCGGCGACGAGGCGGCGAGCAGACGATTTCTACCCGGAGAGGTACCGAAGCGGTCATAACGGGGCGGTCTTGAAAACCGTTAGGGTGCAAGCCCACGTGGGTTCGAGTCCCACCCTCTCCGCCATTATAAGCGAATAACATAAGCCATGCTGTCGTTTGAAGCGACTGTATGGCTTTTTTACATTCGGAGGAAAATCCGTTAGCGAGTGCATAAAAGGACCTTCCTTATCGCATGTTATTGGATAGGCGTCTATCCGAATCATGCTAGTTGGAGGTGTTCATTCTGAGCAACGAAGAGTTGGTGTTAGATCAGCGGAAGCTGGTGCAGGCATGGAGCAATACGTTGCCGACGACGCTGCGCGACGGCGAGCATGCCATCGTGACGGCGGACGGAGCGGATCCGCATATGCTTCGAATTCATATCGATGCGGCGGGCCGCCAAATGTACTCTTTCGATTTCCAATGCACTTATGTCGATTCGCGGGAAGTGAAGGTCGATCTCGTGGATGTCGAACGGGACGGGACGACGGTCGATGAACGGACCGAATCGATCCAGGAAATGGCGCAAAATTATGTGCGTCATATCCATGAATGCGCGCAAGCGCTGCATGACGTTACGCATCCTTGACTTATCAACCCAGTTTGAAAGGAGATGGCATCCTTGCCGAAAGCGAACAAACATGCCGATAAAAATTTACGCAATGTCGTGGAGGAGTTGAACGAGACTCCCGTTACGAGCCATCAGGCGCAGCAATTCCAACAGGATGCGAACGATCGGCGCCATCAGGACGCGCTCAATCACGACGAACCGACCGATTTGCAGCATCCGCATTCGTAGCCTATTGGGGCGGAAGCGGCCGGATGCAGCCCAATATGACGGAATAAGGGAGGCGGGAACATTATGAGCAAGCCGAAGAGCATCCCCGTGCCGGAAGCCATGGAAGAAGAACGGCATCATGAGGGAGAACGAAATCGCGCAAACCGGGAACCGTTATCCGGTTCCAAAAAAGTGAAACAGCGCAATCATGTGAGTCATCATAACACGGAAGGTTAGCCCAAATGCCATGATGAAACCTCGATTTACAGCATCCTGTGAATTGAGGTTTTTTATTGTGTCTATTTTTTAGTATAATGAAAAAACAGACTTGCAGCCTGTGAGAAAGATTAGCGCGAAGAGGCCGCGCGCAAGAGATTGAAAGGAGAATGTTATGCAGCAAACGAACATACCGTCTGTACCTCAACCGAAAAAAGCGCATTTGAAAGCATCATGGGCAGATATATTGACAAGAGGCGTCTTTATTGCGATTGGCGCCACCCTGATGGCCGTTGCGCTCGAGTTTTTTCTCGTCCCTAATTCCATTATTGACGGTGGAGTTACTGGGATATCGATTATTTTCTCGCATTTAACGGGGCTCCCGCTGGGTCTGTTGTTATTTGCGTTAAACTTGCCGTTTCTGTTTATCGGCTATAAACAAATCGGAAAGACGTTCGCATTATCGACGTTATTCGGGATTGCGATTATGTCCGCGATGACGGCAGCGTTCCATCACGCCCATCCGGCGACGGACAATGCGCTGCTTGCCACCGTTTTCGGAGGGATCATCCTCGGGGTCGGAGTCGGTCTCGTCATCCGTTTCGGAGGCTCTTTGGACGGAACCGAAATTGTCGCCATTCTGATTAACAAGAAAATCCCGTTTTCCGTTGGCGAAGTCATTATGTTTTTCAACCTGTTCATTTTAAGCAGCGCCGGTCTGGTATTCGACTGGGACCGCGCCATGTATTCGCTTATGGCGTATTACATCGCATTTAAAGTGATCGATATCGTCGTCGAAGGCCTTAACGAATCGAAGTCGGTATGGATTATTAGCGATCAGTACAAAGATATCGGCGATGCGCTCGTGGACCGCTTGGGACGGGGAGTGACTTACTTGAACGGCGAGGGCGGATTTTCAGGCGATGACAAGAAGGTGATCTTCTGCGTTATCACCCGTCTGGAGGAAGCGAAATTGAAATCGATTGTAACAGAGCTCGATCCTGCCGCATTTCTGGCTGTCGGCAATATTCACGATGTCAAGGGCGGACGGTTTAAAAAGAAAGACATTCATTAGCGGTTTTAAGAGGTTGTTCAAAAAGTGCTCTTTTGATCACGAAGTATATCTAGACCTTCCCGGTGCTGAAAAGTTACCTTTTTGAACACGCATTTTAAGGGGAATTATTGGTTATCGTTTTAGTACCTTTCAGCTATTTTCATTTCCGGCCGGCTGGGTTATGATGTTTTAGGTGCAAAATATTTTCATGGAGTGAGAGGAGAAACACATTGAAGAGAAAAATATGGTTGTCGATGTTGGCTTGTATGTTGGTCGTTATGGTCGTACTATCAGGATGTGCGTCCAAGAAAGACCCTAAAGAATCCGTACAGGCCGCAATGGAAAATGCTTTGAAAATGAATTCTTACGAATTGACAGGATCTCTCAAAATCAACGAGTTGTCTGTCAACGATCCCGCATTGGAGCAGGACCCGGCTGCAGGGATGGTCTTGAATTTATTGAAAAACGCCGAGGTTAACGTCTCGGGCGTATTCCAGAAAGACCCGATGCAAATGGAAATGACATTGGAAGTGAAGCTGCAGGGGGATATGGCAATCACGCTTTCGGTTCCGATGGTCATTACAGAAGACAAAATGTGGATGAAAATTCCGAACATCCCGATGCTTGGGCTGCCGGAGTCGATGGTGGACAAATTTATCGAAATCGATATGAAGAAGCTTGCTGAAGAACAAGGCGCCGATTTGAATGTCGGAGCGCTCGATTTGACCAAATCGCAAGAGTTGAGCCAAGAATTGACGAAAGTGGTCCTCGGCGGATTTGACGGCAAAACGTTCTTCTCCGATGTGAATGTGAAAGAAGCAGGGCTGCCGGAAGGCGTGGATGCGAAGCAAGTCGTTAAGTTCGATATTACCGACAGCAATCTGGAACAAGCGGTCACAGTTTTCGTCAAAGACGTGCTTCCGCAAATTCTCGACCTTATGTCGAGTGACAAATATAAAGATATGTTCCAATTGCAGCAAGAGGAAATCGATAAGTTGAAAAAAGAGATCAGCGACGAAGCCGAGCTTAAGAAGGCTTTGGAGGAATTGAAGAAAGCGGTCAAAATCAATCAGTTCTCGATAACGACAGCGGTAAGCAAAGACGACTATCCGGTTTATCAAGACGTCAATGCCAACCTCGATATTACGAATGAAGGAACGACGGTGAAGCTAGGTTTGCAGGCGTCTTCCCAATATTCGAAAATTAACGAGAAAGTCGAATTCAAAATCGGCATTCCAACCGATGTCATTACGATGGAAGAACTGGAACAGCAATTTAACTCTTTTGGCATGTAATAGGGAATCCATGGTAGGGGCGGCATTGCCGCCCTTTTTTTCATGGCGTGCCCAGCTAAGCACGCATCTTCTAGCCGGTGAAAGTCCGGTCGCGGGAAGGGCCAAGCCCCCGCGTAGCTAGGATACCTACGTATGGCGAAATCTGTACGTAGAAGCGTATCGACGAAAG
>NZ_CAKKLI010000080.1:0-11726 GCF_918697855.1 Paenibacillus sp. CECT 9249
GAAGCTCCAGGTGCCGTCTTCGGCTACCTCAACCTCTACCGGGCCAATGACAGTGCCATCTTCTTTCTTAATGGTTACCTCAACCTTGGCTTCTTTGTCTGCCGTTCCTTTGATCTCTGGGTTCTTGATATAGACGGTATCGCCGCTTGGTTCGGTAATCTCTAAAGATGGAAACGCGATAAGATTGTTGTCAACTTTCCTGTCAAAATCAAGAACAAAAGCGCCATTCGTCCCTTTTAAGTTGCCATCCGTCGGTTTTTCATACTTCAGCCTCAAAGTATCATCTGGACGAAGCTCTTTCGACAGTTTCAACTTCACCTTATTGCCTTCCACGACAATCTCGCTAATTTCAACAGGTTCTAGCGCATCGCCAACTGTAACCGCAAAACCTTCTGTTGTTACGCCATCCGCAATTTCTTGATCGAAAGTTAGAATGATCTCATTTCCTCCGTCATTCGCAACTTCTTCAAGAGTCACGGTTTGAGGCGTTGGCGCCTGCACCCCATAAGTGAAGAACTGTTCATCTGCCAAACCTTCCTGTACCGTCGCAACGTAGTGCGGAACACCGTTAAGATCTTTAACTTCTAGTTCGTAACCTATAGCAGTAGTAAAATCGGTATCGCTGTCACTCACAATCAACTTTTTCCCAGCCGGAATAGCACTTACCGGGATTGCGACTTGTACCAGACCGACTCCGCCAGTATTCTGTACCTTCCATACACGTTGCGCACGGTATTCATTCGTTATACCGATTTGCTTGTCAAAAACAAGAGGGTCTCCATTATCGCCCCATATTAGGTACTGTCCGTCAGCCAACTCTGAACCGTCAGGTTCATTAGTTTCCGTTAATTGACCTGAGCTGATGACAATCTGCGTGCCAGTGTTTATACTGCGGCTCTGCTTTTGATGGAGACCTTCGATCGTGTCAAGACCAATGCCAGCAATATTATTTTTGTATCCTGAGTTTTTAGTAGCATCCCATACTGTTACGTCGCTGGTAGCAACATAATCACTATTGCCATCATTCAGGGTAATGCCATATTTTACAGCTAAATATGTTTCGATTTTTGCTGCGTCTGAAGTGGTCATCCCATCAAATAAAATGATTTCTGCTACTTCGCCGTTTAAACCTCCCCAGTTAAGATCTTTGGTACCAGCAGTGGCTCCAACAACAGGTGTAATTTTTATTGGTCCAAAACTCTGATCATTTCTCGTTAATGTTACTGGCTTACCATCAATTTTACCTGTATGAGTAATTGTATCCTCAATCTCATACTGTACAAGTTGGTATCGCGCATTGCTTGCTCCTGGGATATAACGGTAATTACCCGTTTTTCCAGTCCCTACGGCGAAATTAGCGCCATAGCTGCCTAAAATGATAGCACCGTAATCCTGTATTTCAGTTGAACCAACGAGTGCTCCACCATTCGGCTTATAAACAGCGTATCCAGACTGGAAAGTAATCTGCTTATCTCCAACTAATTTAGCTGAGGTTCCATAATGATTAGCGCTAGTAGGATTGCTAAAAGTCACACTTGGGTTGAAGTTTACCCCGTTCGCATTATACTTGGGTGTTCTCGCTTCTTGTCCAACCGGCACATCAAGAGTAAACTCCACAGGATTTTCCGATTGGTCATTCCAAGCTTTTAATTTTCCAGAATCCTCTGTCGCACCGTCATCCGCCTTCAACCACAATACCGGTTGTTTGTCTATTACCCCACCTGGTGCTGACGGAAAAGCAGAGATCGTTCCGGTCGCAATCGCACCGCCAACCGCCGTTGCTCTTAAATCACTTGGATCAAAAACGTTGCCAGGAATGTAATAAACTATAACTTGTCCATTACTGTCTGTTGTCACCGCAGACCAGTCTGTGATCGGATTACCATCCGCATCTTTCCAAGTGCCATTTTGCGAACCTGTTATTGTGATTGGCACATCTGCGGCAGGATTTCCGTCAGCGTTTTTTGCGGTAATCACAATTGGATAAGCACCTTGGCTTGCAGTTCCAACTTCCAATTCCAGAGTTGAAGGGGCTTGTTGGTACCCGCTGGTGTCGTCCAGATCGCCAATCGGCGCAAAGTCGTTAACAAAATACCAGCTTAAAATTTCATGCGATTCATTGTAGCCTACGCCAGTGAAACCCGTATAAATGGCATTCGCATCATTAAAAATATCCTTCAGGTTGATATTTTCAGCATTGATTAAAGGTTCGTCTGGTTTGCTCGCTAAATCATTCAAGTACACCTTTACATTGCTGGATGCACCGTCGTAATCGATCCAGGCATAATATGTCTTACCGTTTGCCAGAACAATCTTAGGGTTGCCGGAATCATCTCTCATATCAGCAGCGTTGAGGTCTTTATACCATAACGGATTCGTATTTGTTATGTCTCCATCAATTGCAATTCCTATATAGTTGTACGACGGATCAAAATAAGGATCTCCATTTTTATAGGTATCAAATTTTAGGGAAAAACTTGGTGCTACCCCTTGTATTCCCATACCTCCACCAGTGTCACCCAAACCTTCTAGATCAGTCACAATCGCAAAGGTCATTCCATCGGCAGACTTCCCCGGATTACCGTTAAATACAAAGGAAAATCCGGTACTAAACGAAAATTCTTCATGCGGTTGAAAAGATTGTTTGTTAAATGCGCTTCCAGGAATATGCTTGTTTAATGGAGCTCCCGGGTTCACAATCAACCTTCCATCCGAAAATGCCGCTTGCCCATTTAACTGAAATAGTTCCTGCTGAGATTTTTCCGAAAAATCATTAATATCGAACTTGTACGTCAACCACTTGATAGGGTCCGTCTCAGCCGCTTCCGCTACCTGCGGCGCGAATACAGCAGGGAACCCGCCCGCTACGACAACGAACGCGAGCAAGACCATAAGCTGCTTCTTCCAATACAACTTACTGCTTCGTGTAAACACGCTCTCTCATCCTCCTGTTCTTTCGTACCTCCCGGCATTTGCAGAACCAGTTGGAGAGCAGATGGAACAGGTTTCCCTCAGAGAGATCCACCTGCCTGTTTCATACATTTGCAGGAGGATTCGATATGAAAACATAATGGGGTCTCTTCTGGCGTAAACGTTGTCATTCCGACCGTCTTCCGGCAATGATGCCGCACTTCACCTTACATTGCGTCTCTTCTGCATACTCATAATGAGAAGTCAAATCCCTCCTCTCCAAAATATTGTTCGGAACGACATCATCTGCCAAAATTCAACACTCCCCTACGATATAGTGTAGCAATCCAACCTATACAAAACCTATACAACCCTATGCGGAGAAAACGTTACTAAACTGCGCAAAAAACCTCTGTCGTTTCGGACAGAGGATATCAAACAACTATAATGAAAATGCCTCGTCAAACGCGCGTTCCATCCGATCGGCTTCTTGGGAGACGGCGAACAGAATAAACGGGCCTTTCGTCTTTAACACATGCTTCTCGATGAGAAAATACTCTTCCGGGCGATAATCTTTAAATTTGACCGTTTGCGCATCGATTCTTTGCAATAGTTTCGCTTTGACGCTTTCGACTTGATTCTTGTCTTTTACTTTGATTACCGCCAATTCGTCCGCTTTCACATTCGATGTCGCCGTATAAAGGACAAAGTCCTCCACGTCCTCGGCATCGATATGATACAGCTTTTGCAGCTTCTTCGCATCCCCTTGTTTCATATCGTTCAAGCTCACCGCCTGCCCGATCCGTTCCCCTACAACGGCGGCCGATAGTTTATCCGCATCCCCGTCCCCCTTGCCGGAACATCCGGTCAAAAGGCCGATCGCCAAGGCAAACGCAACGAGAGCGGCTGCAAGCTTCCTATTATATTGTTTCATTCGATCAACTCCGATAAGTTCATAATAGATGGATCTTCAAAGAACGTATTGATATTGTAAAGCAGCAGCATGTCGCGGATTTCATGTTCTTGCACAAGCGCCGCCAAGTTTTCCTCGTAATACCGCAGGTCCACCACATAAATTTCGCCGAAATGTTTCGTTAAGAAAGGAATCATGCTATTGGCATACGAATCTTTGACCACGAGCAGCTTTTTCCCATCCGAACGGTTCGTCTTTATCTTCACAAGCCCATGATTGCCGTTAAGGAACACCGTATACTTATCCTTCTTATGAAGATTCGCCATCTCATACAAGGAATCCGAGGTTCGCCCTTCGTCGGCGTACTCTACCGCAATCTTCCCTTCATCCTTGGGCAAATAAAGCTCGATGCGGTCGGGCTGTATATGTCGGAAGCCGCTCTTCGAATAGAGCGACCCATAGAACTCATCCGTGACTTGCCGAACGTTGAAATCTTCCTCCCCTTTCGGGGCAATTCCCATTTGCTTGCATAACTCCCGATATGCATAATAGGCGCCTGCGGTCGTCCAATGATGATCGGTTCGATAATACAGCGCTTGCTCCCGCCCGTCATACAGCGCGGGATACACATCTACAAAACCGATATCGCCGGGGAGAGCTTGCCGGACCTCATCCAAATACGCAAGTTCGTCCCCGTCAGGGGCATAGGCCGGGAGTTTCTCCTTAAGCACCGTCACAGCCGTGGGCGCAAGCATCACATATTTATGCAGGGCAGGCGTGGCGTCGTCAAACGCATGGATAGCCTCGATCCTTGCTTCCATTTCCCCCTTTGCAGGCGGAGTAAATTGCTGAATAAGGTATCCGTCCTTGCCCAAGTAAACGCCGTTACTCTCCTTTTTCCCCATCGCCCGATCCGTATCGGATTTTACGCCGATCCAAACGTCTCGGAAAGCAAACTGATCGGACACGTACTTCTCGTAATTGGAAGTAAACTTTCCCGACAGCAAACTGTCCAGCGAAAACTCCGGCATCTGCTCTAAATTGCGATTCTCCGATTCCGAGAATACTTTGGTAGGAGCTATAAGATTAAGGAAAACGATGACGCTTATAAACAGCAATAACAGGATGGCCATGATATGTTTATATATGTTGTCATGCCGATTCAAGGCCGCCGCCTCCTTCAAAATCGAAAGTATAAGAAAGGATTGTATGTTTCATTGACCAAATAAGCCGTCGACAGCATCATTAATACAAAATAAATAGCCGGGACGGCCATCGCGCCTGCCATCTTGCTTCTTTCCCTGAGATGCGATAGAACCTTCCGGGGAAGCGGCGTCGCGCACAGCGCCAACACCGCCAACAATACGAGATTCGTTGACAAGGAATAGAGCGCCATATTGTCCGCAAATCCGTGTGCGCCGAAACCGAACATCGTTCCGATAAATTGCAAAGCGGCGCCCATATTTTCAAATTCGAACAATACCCATCCGACGATGACGATGAGCAGCGTATAGATATGTCCTACGATGCCGGACCGCTGCTGCAGCCATTTCAATAGAAACAGCTTCTCGACCGTGACGAAGAAACCGAAATACAAGCCCCATACGATAAAATTCCAGCTCGCCCCATGCCATAAGCCGGTAGCCAGCCACACCACGAACAGATTGCGCAGTTGCTTCGGCAAGCCCGACCGATTGCCGCCGAGCGGAATATAGACATACTCCCGAAACCAGGATCCTAAGGAAATATGCCATCTGCGCCAAAATTCCGTCACGCTTTTCGATAGATAAGGGTAGTTGAAATTTTTCATAAAATCGAAGCCGAACATTTTGCCGAGTCCGCGCGCCATATCCGAATACCCGCTGAAATCGAAATAGATTTGGAAGGTAAACGCAATGATGCCGAGCCATGCGGACAGCACGCTCAAATCCTCCATGGGCGTCGCCTTCACGCTCGTCCACAGCAATCCGATATTGTTGGCAAGCAGCACCTTCTTGGCCAGCCCTCTCATCAACAATTCCGCCCCTTCGCCGAACCGGTCCAGCGTCACTTTGCGGGAAGCCAGTTGCCCCGCGATGTCGCCGTATTTGACGATCGGACCCGCAACGAGCTGCGGGAACATCGTCACATAGGCGCCGAAGGAGACGATATTCCTCTGCACGGGCACTTTGTCACGGTACACGTCCACGACATAGGACATCGTTTGGAACGTATAGAAGGAGATGCCCACCGGCAGCGGAAGATCGGCCGCCTGAAGATGGAGATGGAACAGTTGATTGATATTGTCCACGACAAACCCGGCATATTTGAAGAAACAGAGAATGCCTAAACTGCCGGCGATGGACACGATAAAGACCGTTCTGGCAATCGCCTTGCGATGCCTGTACTTATCGATCAGCAATCCGTTCGCATAATCAAAGACGGTAGAGAAGATCATGATCAATATATATAACGGCTCTCCCCATGCATAAAATACGAGGCTCGCAACGAGCAGAACGGTATTTCGCAGCCCTCTAGGCGATAGATAATAAACAAGAATCGTTGCCGGCAAAAATAGGAACAGGAATAGCAGACTGCTAAATACCAATTCCCGTCACCTCCAATGATGCACCCGTTCGCATGTTATTTCACTTGATCTTTCAACAGATCGAGCATGAGCGGATAAAACTCGGCTTTAAAATGGATGCCGTCCGCATCGTGCACGTCCGGGTTGCCGGCAAAGATCGATGATAAGTCGACGAATCCGACTTGTTCCTTGGCGGCCAGTTCCTTCAATCCCTGATTGTAGTCTTCGATATTGCGGTATCGGGGTTCTTCTTGCTCCGCTTCGGCCGTCACCGGCGTAACAGGCAAGATCGTGATCGCTGCGCCCGGCAGTTTATCCTTGATCGTATCAATCAACTTGGCGTATTGCGTCAGCGAGTATTGTTTGGGATCGTCCGTCGGCCATAGAATGTCATCCGAACCCAATAGGATAAAGATATGTTTCGGATTTCGCTTCGCCAACTCCTCGATATCTTCCAGCGCGAACTCGGCCGTTTTCCCCGCGCCGGCAAGCACATTCGCTTCATCTAACACATCGTGAAAAGACAATCCCTCCGTAATCGAATCCCCCAGAAATACGCTCGTTTGAAATACGTTTTTATACTCCGCAGTTGCGGGTACCGCCTCTTGTTCCTGATCCGTCGCGGACTGCTTCGGTCCCTTTCCCTGATTTCCGCACGCAGCGAGCGATAATGCGATGATTCCAATAAGTAAAAATGCAATGAAGTTCTTTCTCATTTTCCAATTCCTCTCTCCCGTTTATTGTATGTTCAAATATTCCTTGATCCCGGCTACGATCGATCCGGCAATCCGATTCTGAACTTCGTCCTTCAACAATTGCGCCTCGTCTTGCGGATTCGTCAAATAACCTACTTCCAGCAGCACCGCCGGCATCGTCGTATCTTTCACCACGAAGAAATTTTCTTTCTTCACCCCGCGGTCCCGGAATCCGGTCGCTTCCACCGTATGCTTATGCATGATTTCGGCCAATTGAAGCGATTCCTCGCGGTAATAATACGTTTCCGTGCCGGAAACGCCGGCGTCGGTAAAGGTATTGCCGTGAATGGATAGGAATACGTCCGCGTTCAACTGATTGGCAAACTCGGGTCTCTCCCGATCGATCGAGGAAATAAAACTGTCGTCGGTTCTGGTCATATAGACCTCGATTTGCGGCTCTTGCTCCAACCGTTCTCTCACCTTGTGCGACAGTTGCAACGTAAAGTCCTTTTCATCCTGTCCGCTGGCGCCGGTCGCGCCGCGATCCTTGCCGCCGTGTCCCGGATCGAGGACGACCTTATAGATCGGGTCGTGCGTCGTATCGTTGACGCCGCTTCCGCCCGGACGGCTGTCGCTTGCGCCGCTATTGCCGGAAAAGACGTTGTACACGGCAAAAATCAAAACGACGGCTGCGATCAAAACGATCCATGGTATGCTCTTCTTCATCTCTCTCTCCCTCTCTATGTCCTTACAAGCGATGATCCTTCTGGAAATTCAGGTGGAAATGTTCGGCATCGTCATATACGCCAAACTCGTATCCCGCTTCCCGATAGAAGGCGATAATGTCCGGGAGAACTTGGAGCGTTTGCGGTTTTTCATGCATAAGTACGACTTCCAGATCAACCTTCGTCGCTTTCTTGACGTTCTCGATAATCTGTTCCGGATGATCCTTCAAGTTCCAATCATTCGAATCGATCGTCCAATCCCAAATTTTGATTCCCGCATCGGCGATCCGATCGCGAATTGGTTCGTCGTTCAGTCCCGGCGCCGACCCGTAAGGCGGACGCACCAAATGCGGATTCTCGCCTGTTATATCATGAATCAGCGATAACGTTTCTTGCATCTCGGATACGAACTCCCCTTGTTCGTACAGCTTTTTATATTGATGAGTCATGCTGTGCCCGCCGACATAATGCCCTTCGCGTACCGCACGCTTCACATCGCTTTGCAGGCTTTTGCGCTTCAAATTGCTGCCTTGCATAAAGAATGTTGCCTTGACGCCCTGCTCCTGCAAAACATCGAGAAATTTCCCGGTCCATTGGCTCGGGCCGTCGTCGAACGTCAAATAGACGATTTTCCCTTGCGGCCTGGCGTCTTCTCCCCGAGGCTTGACCATCTCTTCTCCCTGCGGCTTGCTCTCGCTACTCGTCGTCGGGTCCGCCGGCTGCTTGGCATGCCGCTGCGCAATCGCCGTTTCAGGCGCTGCAGCCAACTTCACAAGGGAGACAACGAGCAAGATAACGGCTGCCAACAGAAGGATGAGCCGTCTTCGTTTCTTCATTCTCACCCTGCGTTCGTTGCGGCTTCGATCAAGGTGCGTTCGTGCTGTCATGTCCATCCATCCCCTCTCTCACAAGATAGAATAATAGAGAGAGATAAAGATAAAATGCAGATGAAATTAAATTATTCTAAAGAATGAAAAAAAGCCTGACACCGCTGCATCAGGTTCTTGAAAGGAGGTCCGCTCCCGCTCCGCTGGATTTTATACAACGTTTTAACCGTAAAATCCCTGTAATCCGACCTTTCATTGGAATTTATCCAGTAGATGATTCAAAAAAGGGCTAAATCGTGCAATAAACGAGAAATCCATTGGATATTTTCCAATGGATTCCCGTTTGGATCGGCAAATTCGCTATATCTATTGGATGTTTTCCAATAGGGACGCGAGCCGAGTAAATCGCGGTATTTAATTGAAAGATAAGTAACTCCTCTATCCTTTTTTATTCAGATAGAAATAGAACATCACGCCTTCCGCCGTATTAGTTACGCCATACGGCACGCCGTGCATCTCCAAGATCTTCCTCGAGATCGCCAGACCGAGCCCGGTCCCTCCGGTCGCGCGCTGCCGGGAAGGTTCGCCGCGATAGAAACGGTCCCATATTTTCTCCAACTGCTCGTCCGGAATGTGAGCTCCTTTATTTTCGATGCATACTTTGACGGAATCCCGCTCTTCGACGGTCGACACGATAATAGTCCCATGCTCCGGTGTGTAGCGAATCGCGTTCGTGAGGAAATTGACGATCACTTGCTCGATCCGGCGCCCATTGGCCACGATTTCGATCGGCTGAAGATGAGTGTGCAGTTGCAACTCCTTGCTCGCGATCTCGGAAGCGAATTTCGCGCACATTCGCTCCAGAACGGCGGCGATATCGAACGATTCCAACTCCATCTTATATGTGCCGGACTCATACTTGGCCAGCTCCAGCATATCCGCGATCAGCAGATCCATCCGTCTCACTTCATCTTCCATCGCCGCAAAATAATAATCCCGCTTATGGCTCGCCACCCCATCCTTAAGAATGGACAGGCAGCTTTGAATGACGCTTAGCGGTGTTTTCAATTCATGCGATACCCCGGCAATAAATTCCTTTCGCGTATTCTCCAGCTGCTTTTCTTTCTCGATATCCTCCTCCAACCGGGCGATATGGGAATGGAGCCGCTCGGAAAGCTCGTTAATGTTGCGGGACAGGTCGCCGATCTCATCCTTGGTCGTGACCGGAATTTTCTCGGAAAAGTCCAAGCCGGCCATTTTCTGCGCCGTACGGTTAATTCGCAGCAGCGGCCGGGCAATCCGGCGGGAAAAATAGAACGAGACCAGCAGCACAAGCAGCAGTGTGGCGACGACAATATAGACGTAGTAATTTTGCATCACCCCGGCGGCTTCGGCTACAGGCTGCAGCGACGTCATCGCGACGATGTATGCCGGTTTCCCGTCCGGATCTTCGATCCGGTTCACAAACATTTTGTAATTCACTTGATTTTGTTCAAAATCGATGACTTGACCGGCATTCACGCCGCCATCATAATCTCCGTACAAAAGATCCGCCTGCAACGCTTTGATCCGATCCAGAAATAAATGATTCGTATAGCGCCCAATTGCTGCGCCTTCCGGTATCCGAACCTTCGTAATCGTCCCTTTGACCAGAAAAGTGGGGTACTTTTCATGGTATTGAAACCCACTTTCGAACCTGGGTACAACTTCATACTCCTTGTTTACCATCTGGCTATTTTCCAGACGGCCTTCCTCTCTCAGCCTGGCTCCACTCCTTCCCATCCGCTGCACAACCGGCTGATTGTTTACGATGATGCCTTCGACAGCGATCGGATCGCCCTCTTGAATCCATGGAGCGAGAAACGGATTGTCGGTATACATGTCCTCCACATTCATGACCGTGTACAACGGGACGGTAAGCGTTTGGCCGGGCAGATCGACAGTGTCATCGGAGCGCTCCAACCGGATCTCCATCGTAAAATCGCCGGTATATTTCAAATTGCCCATAGCGTCCAATGTCGTAATCCAAGTGCCATGCTCTTGATAAAAGTTTTGTTCAAGGTTGGCCGCCGCCTGTGCGTCACCGGCATGGTTCAAGTAGTCCTGTTTATACGATTCGATGGCCGCCTGCACGTTTTCCATCCTTTGGTGGACATAAAATTGCTTGAAAAAAAGGGTTTGTCCGATAAAAATGATCGCGAGAACGAACATGCATAGTGCGGTCGTTAATAGAAACAGCTTGAGTACAATGCCCTTTTTCATGATTGATCCTCGAATTTATATCCCGAACGCACGACGGTGACGATGCATTTCGATTGGTCCCCCAGCTTGGAACGCAAATTGCGGATATGGCTATTGACCGTTCGATCGTCGCCGACGAAATCGTAGCCCCATATTTTCGTGATTAATTGATCCCTTGTTATAATCATCCCTTTGTTCTTCATCAAGTAAGATAAAATTTCAAATTCCGTATGCGTCAAATTGCAGCTCGTCCCGTCGATCGAAACGGTGCGGGATGGGAAATGGATCGTAATGCCGCTGCCGGATAACGTATCGCCGCCGCTTCCCTGTTCCCGGATATGCCGGTTTTCCAGAAGCCGTTTCGCCCGTGCCAGCAAGATCGGCGGACTGTACGGTTTCGTGACGTAATCGTCCGCGCCAAGCTCGAATCCAAGCAGCGTATCGTCCTCGTCCGAGCGAGCCGTCAACATAATAATCGGCACGTTTGAAATCTTGCGAATGCGCTGGCATACCGACCACCCGTCCAATTCGGGCAGCATAATGTCGAGAATGATCAAGTGCACGTCATGCGCCCGGAACAAGGCCAGCGCTTGTTTGCCGTCGCCCGCTTCCAGCACCTCGTATCCTTCTTCAAGCAAATAATCTTTCATCACTTCGCGCAAAATATGTTCGTCTTCCACAATCAAAATCGTCTTTGGCATACTACAACCTCTCAACGTTTGTATAATCCTAAATTTCGAAAGTACCGTTCATTGAAAACATAAAAAAGTGCCCAAATCTTTGGTAGAATGGTGTTTGTCGAGAACACTACACCCAAAGAGAGGAGCACCTTTTAGGTGAAGTCTACCA
>NZ_CAKKLI010000081.1:0-11353 GCF_918697855.1 Paenibacillus sp. CECT 9249
ATCGGCAAAGCCGACAAAACCGAATATGAAAGAGCCGAATAGCTCAAATTTCGTTGCTGACGAGAACTTGTCGTTCTCAATTTATTGTTGCTTAATTCGCTCGTTGTTCAGTTTTCAAAGAACAAATCTAGTGTATTGCGTTGTTGCTCTCTTACTTCGTCGCCGTTTCAGCGGCGACCTTTATAATATATCATATCGTCTAAGATATTTGCAAGCACTTATTTTTTCCAATTGCAATTCTTTCAATCGGAACACCGAAATGCTCTCGACGACACGATGATTAGAATATCATATACCCGATCTGAAAGTCAATGACTAAAACAAAGTCAATTTAATACAAATCATCAGCAATACTCCAGGCACTCCCAACAACGCCGCCGTCCCCATCGTCGCGGGATTCAACGGAATGTACAGATCGGAGAACAAACCCGAAAAATTAACGACATAGATCATCAGCGCCGCCAAGATGACATTAATAGCGAGCGCCTTAAGCCACCGCAGCGACAGCCGTTGTTTCACCACGGTATACAAAAGCAGCAATAGAGAAACAACCAGTACCCCCGATAGAAACAACTTCATAATTATCCCCCCCTTATCAAATGCTTAGCACGCTCAACTTTTCTACCTTCGCTTTTTTCAATAAAATCTCGTACTTTTTCTCCGCGGCCTCCAACATATAAATCGCGTAATCCACCTGATCGTCTCCCAGCGCTTCGTGAAAAACGAAGTACGCCTGTTCCCACTGTCTGTGCGCATTTCGAATATCTTCATATAATTGTAGTTTCGCCTCATACTCAGGCGTTCCCATTCTCCGGCGCTTCGGGCGCCGACGCCGCTTCTCCGCCTTCTTTTTGCCGAATTTCGAAGCAAAAGTTTTTAACCACATAAGCTGCCCCTCCCCTAAACTGCAACCTTCTCGCAAAGATGCCGTTACCTAATTCATATTCGACGAGAGGACAAACTTAGAACCCGAAATTCTCGAGACAAACTTTCCGAAACGGCCTCCAGACACGATTCTCACCGCAATCGCTTCAAAAAGGAACCGAAATGCCACTAGCGTTGCACCGATTGTTTTACTGCGTTTCAAGCCGATGATTGCGATAGGGATGAACAAGGTTAACGGATTTTGGAGGCCTTATTTAATCCAATAACGCTGTTTTGGCGGTGTTAGCGGATTTTGAGGGCTCTATTTTTGTCGAAACTCCACAAAACCAAGGATTCTCAGCCGATCGCGACATGTTAACGGTTCGAAAATCCGTTAATTCCAAATATTCGACTGGAATTCAAAAAATAAGACCTCGGAAATCCGTTATATTTCCATGGTACCGCATCCCAGCTAGAAGATTTAATGCAACGCTAGTGCCGAAATGCCTTAATAAAGACCCGAAATGCCTTATTACAGGCGGATTTCCGGCAATTCTCCATTGACTTGGAACAAAAATACCCTATTAACGAATTTAAATTCGCTATTAGGGTACTTTCATTCCTTATGGATGAATCCGCGATACATCCGCATAAAAAGAAAGAGCCACCGACAAACGTCCGAGACTCTCTCTCGCATACTAACTTAATTCTCGTCGCCCCTCCAACGCTTTGGAGAGTGTGACTTCATCCGCATACTCCAAATCGCCGCCGACCGGCAAGCCGTGCGCGATCCGCGTCACGCGAATGCCGAAAGGCTTCACCAACCGGGATAAATACATCGCCGTGGCCTCGCCTTCAATATTCGGATTGGTCGCCAAAATCAGTTCCTGCACGCGCTCGTCGCTTAGACGTTTCAACAATTCCGCCATTCGGATTTCGTCCGGACCGATTCCTTCCATCGGCGATATCGCGCCTTGCAGCACATGGTAATACCCTTGGTATTCCTTCGTGCGCTCCATGGCGACAAGGTCTTTGGACTCTTGCACCACGCAAATCGTCGAAGCGTCGCGGGTTTTATCCTGACAGATCCGGCACGGGTCCACATCGGTAATATTGCAGCATACCGAGCAATAATGAAGGTTGCGCTTTACATTAACGAGCGCCTTGGCAAAATCGATCACATCGTCCTCTTGCATACGCAGCACATGAAACGCAAGCCGCGCCGCCGTCTTCGGACCGATGCCGGGCAAATGCGTAAAGGCGTCGATCAATTTCGAGATCGGTTCGGGATAATACAATGCGAGGTTCTCCTTCTATTGTCAAATCAATTGCATAAATCGCCAAACGTTACTTAGAACAAGCCTGGAATTTTCATGCCGCCTGTAAATTTGCCCATATCTTCGTTGGCCAATTCTTCCGCTTTGGAGAGCGCGTCGTTAACCGCCGCCAGGACGAGATCTTGCAGCATTTCCACATCGTCCGGATCTACCGCCTCCGGCTTGATCGCAACGCTCAACACTTTCTTGTGGCCGTTCACTTGCACGGTAACGACACCGCCGCCGGCGCTTCCTTCCACCGTTTTTTCGGCCAATGCTTCTTGAGCTTTCAGCATTTGCTCCTGCATTTTTTTCACTTGTTTCATCATTTGATTCATATTGTTCATCGTTTTTCGTCTCCTTTACGTAATCTCATTGTTCATTCATCCTTTTTGACCACGACGAGGTCTTCGCCAAACATTTGGATCGCCTCGTCAATCCACGGCTGCCGCCCGGATTCCCGGGCCGCTCCGCCATCGCCGTCCGCCGAAGCTTCTCCGGCTTCCCATTGCAGTTCGCCGCCGGCCTCTTCCCGGTCGGACAAGGAGGCGGCCCAATCTTTCAACAGCATCGTAACGAGCTTAAGCGGTTTGCCGAACACTTCCGCAAGCACTTGCTCGATCAGTTGTTTATTGGCGGCGCGTTCCGTCGTGTCGCGGTGTATCGTGTTTTTGAACGCGACGAGCACCGCATCGTCAACGGCCGATACCGGTTCGCCGTCGACGAACCAGGCATGCACCGTTACCTTCTCCTCTTTGACCCGCTGCAGCACTCTGCTCCATTGCGTACGAATATGCGTAAAATCGGCATCGTCCTTCCGGGACAGATACATTTCGAATTGCGGCGGGAACTTCGCGGCGATCGAAGCCCGTCCGGCTGAGGCGGAAGGCTTTGCCGCCCCTCTGGACGACCCGGCGGAGCCGCTCGAGGCGGCCTGCCCGGCCTGGACGCCCGTCTTCAACAATTGCTCGATTTTCGCCTCCAACGACGCGACTTTCTGCTCAAGCTGTTTGACCACGGCGGACTCCGCCGGAGCGGAGGAAGCCGCCGCAGCCGCGGCCGGAGCGGAAGGGACGTTTTGCAAAGTGCAAATTTTCAACAGGGCGACCTCGAATAGCGTTTGCGGCGCAGCCGCATATTTCATTTCCGTCTGATAACGATTTAAAATGTCGATCATTTGAAACAGCCGATCCTGCTCAAACGCATCCGCCGTCTCCCGGAACCGCGACGGATCCACGAGGCGGTCGGTTAACGCTTCCGCATTCGGCACCATCTTGATCATTAACAGGTCGCGGAAATAGTAAATCAAATTTTCCATGCATTTGTCCGGGCTTTTCCCGTCCTGCATCAATTGCTCGATCGTCTGCAGAACGGCGCCGACATCGCCGCTCCGAATCGCCGCAGCCAATCCGGCAAACTGTTCGGCGGCCATCCCGCCGGTAATATCCAGCACATGCCGATACGTAATATGTTCCCCCGTAAAGGAAACGATCTGGTCCAGCAAACTGATCGCATCGCGCATCCCCCCGTCGGACAGACGAGCGATATACTGCAAAGCGTCGTCGTCTCCGCGAACCCCTTCGCGCTCGCAAATCCGGCGCAAATGCTCCACCTGTTCTTCCAGCGAGACGCGGCGGAAATCGAACCGTTGACAGCGGGAAATGATCGTTGCCGGCAGCCGATGCGGCTCTGTCGTCGCCAGAATAAAGATAACATGGGCGGGGGGCTCTTCCAACGTCTTGAGCAGCGCGTTAAAGGCTTCAGTCGTCAACATATGGACTTCATCGATAATATACACCTTCTGGCGCACTTCCGTTGGGGCGTATTTCACTTTTTCGCGCAAATCGCGAATTTCGTCCACCCCGCGGTTGGAAGCGGCGTCAATCTCAATGACGTCCATCACGGAGCCTGCCGTAATTCTTACGCAAGCGCCGCATTCATTGCACGGCTCCTCCGCCGGTCCGCGCTCGCAGTTGACCGCTTTGGCCAAAATTTTGGCAGTGCTCGTTTTCCCGGTTCCCCTCGGGCCGCTGAACAAATATGCATGCGTAAATCGTTGTTCCCGCAGCGAGTTTTGCAATGTTTGTATAATATGTTTTTGTCCCACCATGTCTTGGAACGACTGCGGCCGCCAAGCACGGTACAACGCTATATGACTCATCGCGGAACCCTCATTTCAACATCCTTGTTACGTGAACGTTTGTTTATCATTATACTACATCGCAAGTTGCAAAAAAACCGCCTCGCCCCGAAAAAGGTCGCGCGCGTTCTTTCGCCCGCTATTTTGCGAACTCCTTATCGTATGGAATGCTGATGGTGAACGTCGTTCCGAAGCCTTTGGACGAAACGCGAAGAGAGCCGCCATGGTCGTGCACGATGCGTTGGCAGACCGATAACCCGAGCCCGGTGCCGTTCTCCTTCGTCGTAAAAAAGGGATCGAAAATCTTGTCGATCAAAAAAGCCGGAATACCCGGACCCGTATCATGCACCTCAATCAAAACTTTGGAATCCGAGTCCGTATCCGCCCGCACCGTAATCGTCAATGTCCCTCCTTCCGTCATCGCTTCAATTCCATTTTTGCAAATATTCAAAAACACTTGTTTAAGCAGCTCCCGATCCGCTACAATCCGCGGCAAGCGTCCCGCCGGGTGAAAGTGAACGCTGACGTCGTGCAGGAGGGCTTCATTGGTAATAATCGGCAACATTTCATTGATTACGGTAACGACATCGACATGATCGAACGTAATGTCTTTCGGCTTGCTTAACAACAAAAACTCGCTGACAAGCTCGTTAATTCGATCGATTTCCGAAAGCATCACTTCGGTGTAAGAGTACTCTCTGCTCATTCCTTTTTCCCGCAGCGTCTTTTTGAACATTTGCAAAAACCCTCGAATCGAGGTAAGCGGGTTGCGAATTTCGTGGGCCGTACCCGCGGCGATCTGGCCGATCATCGCCAGCCGGTCGCTGCGCTGCATCTGTTCTTCGAGCGAGCGAAGGTTGGTTACATCCTTAAATATGACATACGCCCCGACCGTATTTCCTTTATCGTCGCGCAGCAGATTGGAATC
This sequence comes from Paenibacillus sp. CECT 9249, assembly GCF_918697855.1. Lineage (NCBI taxonomy): Bacteria > Bacillati > Bacillota > Bacilli > Caryophanales > Paenibacillaceae > Paenibacillus > Paenibacillus sp. CECT 9249. The sequence goes on from NZ_CAKKLI010000081.1 coordinate 5,249, forward strand.
CATCAACAGTTCGTACCGTTCTTGGTTATTCATCCAAGTGACGGCGTGATTTCGAACGATAACCCCATCCAGCAAAGCGCGCTGCACCAGCTGATGCTCCATCGGCATTCCCGCGAACAATTCATGAATCGGGCGGTTCAGAACGTCTTCGCGCACGAGCCCCAGCACCCTGCATGCCATTTCGCTAATATCCATCAACCTGAAATTCATGTCCAATAAAATAACGCCGAGATTCACATCTCGAATAAATGCGCCGGAAAACTGCTGCAGCAAGTTCAATTCCCCAATATGCCGCTTATCGTGGAAAATAAGGAGGCGATAGCTTTCCCCTTCCATTTCGGCGTTTATATAGGTCAATTGCAGCGACAGCGTCTCGCCCGATTTGGCGATCAGCGACACGGTCAGGGTCTCATCCCGCAAGGCGGCCGTAAAATAGCTGCGTTCCAATTCTTCCATGGAATCCGGTATGAACTTGCTTACTGCAAGCCGAACGACTTCTTCGCGACGATACCCTGTCGTTTCGCAAAATAACCGGTTGCAGTATGCCACCTTCCCGTGACGATCAACAGACAGCATCATAGCGCAAGGGAATTTATCCGCATAGAATTGAAACATGTTTTCCGATATGCTCGCACGATGCTTATAAGGTTCGAATGTCAATCGATTCACCTCGATAACGGAAATCTGTTTGTTCTATACATTCGATTTTGTGGTTGTATTTTCCTTCCCTTCCAAAAGAAAAAAGAACGGATGTACGCAAAAACGGCCGTTTCGAACACCAATATTGCATCCGGAAAACGCAAAAAAGACCATTCTTAAAGTCCTACTAGACTTACAGAACAGTCTTCATTCATTTCAGCGATAAGTTAAGCCGTGCACCTGTTATTGATCGTTGCGATCCGAGCGGCACCTTTACACCTCGACTCAGGCTAGGCTATCCCCCGGCACATGCGAAATTCTACTTACGGCTGCTTCCTTCCGGACCTGACCGGGTTCATAGACACGCATTGCGAAGGACCCAACCGTCAACATCGCATGTAAATACCAAGCCTCACATCGACAAGACCTCTAACAGGAATTCAATCTCGCTACAGCGGATTGCGAGTTACAGGGCACCGCTACCTCCCCATCTAGCACGGTAAGCATAAGTATAACACGATTCGAGAACAAAGAGCAACCTTATGAAGAAATTGTAAGAACTAATGCGCTGGGCAAAAAGGCGGCATGATAATTAGTGAAACGCATACGATCGCGCTTCTTCATGATTAGCTCCAAAATCTGGCGCTAATTCATCAGTCCTACCGGCTGGACACTCTACTTACAGTAAAAACTACCGTTAATTTGTTGAAAATCAACCTATTCGTCAAATTCATGGAAATCAACTCCATAAAATACCTCTAATTCTCAAAAGTTACTACTTCAGAACAAAATAACTTCACAATTTATCGTTAAATGTAGTCGCTCCGGATTGAATTGCATCGGGGCCGCTCCGGAATACACAAAAAAAAGCCGTCCTGATCGTCAGGACAGCTTCTTTCGTTCCGTACAAATTACATGCCGTATTTTTTCTTGAATTTATCGACACGACCACCTGCATCCACAAATTTCTGTTTACCTGTGAAGAACGGATGGCAATTGGAGCAAATCTCTACACGAAGATTAGGCTTTACGGAGCCTGTTTCGAACGTGTTGCCGCAAGCACAAGTAACTGTGGTCAGATGATACGTCGGTTGAATCGCTTCTTTCATCGAAGTCACCTCTTTCCGCCCTGAGTCGCATGCGGACCCAGAGATATATAGACACATGAGTGGATTATAACACGAAAACTAAAAATGTTGCAACCGTATTATATTGGAAGACTTATTGGGCGCACCCTCGCCGGAAGCCGCCGTATATCAATCGCTATCGCACGTTCCGCACCTTCCTGAAATCGTCGGGAGGCACATGCGTATACGATCCGATGACTACATCCGGGAGCTCCGCCCGGAAAATATCGATCGCCTGCTTCATGCCGAGCACTTCTCCTTGCGCCTTCGGAATGAGCTCCAAATAACTTTCCGGATCGATATTCAAGTTGCGCAGTTGAATGAGCTTCAAATCGGTACGGCGCGCAAACTCGATCATCGCTTCCACCTCTTCCTCGCGGTCGGTTACGCCGGGGAAGATTAAATAGTTGATCGAAGTATAAACTCCGCGATCGGCGGCATAGCGAAGCGATTTCTCCACATTCGCCAGCGTATAGCCGCGCGGCTTGTAATACGCGTTGTAATGATCGTCCAAGGCGCTGATCGTGCTTACCCGCATCAAATCGAGGCCGGCATCCACAATGGCGCGAATATGATCGGTCAATCCGGCGTTCGTATTGATGTTGATATACCCCATCTGGGTACGTTCGCGAACTTGCCGTATCGCGTCGATGATGATCTTCGCTTGCGTCGAAGGCTCCCCTTCGCAGCCTTGGCCGAAGCTGATGATCGACTCGGGCGTCTTCAAATGCTCCAGCATAATTTGCACGACTTCGTCGACTTCCGGCTTGAAATTCATGCGCGTCTGCGGCGCCGGAAATCCGCTGTCGTCCGGTTGCTCGGAGATGCAGCCGTAACATCCCGCGTTGCAGGAGTACGATACCGGTACAGCCCCTTCCCAGCGGTTCAAGAACGTATTGGAAGCCGTGAGGCATTCGTATCCGAGCGCACAGTTGGACAAATGCCGGTACAGCCGGTTGTCCGGATATTGGCTCAAGATGCGGTCTACTTGTATTTTCAATTCTTCCGGATCGCAATGGAGCGGGTTCCATTTCTCCGGATCGTCGCTTACGCGAGCCGTTACGTAGAAGGCGTCATCCTTCCACACGACGGCGGCGTAACCGAACAGAGGGAGCTTCTGCGATTTATCCGTCTTGACATAGCTGGGAAGACAAAGCCGGGTATATCCTTGCGGCAGCAGAGCTCCAACCGCTTGATAGCCGCCTTGGAGAGGAACCATCTCGCCCGTGTCCGGATCGAAGCCGATCGGCCGCGTGTACGGCAAGCTGACCAATGTCGCTCCATCCGGGAGCGGTATCAACTCGTCTTCGTATATTTCGACGATCATATCGGCGGTGCGGGCTAATCCCACGAGCGTCGGATGATCGAAGACATTTCCTTGTTCGTCTGCATAGACCAAGTTCATCGGGTTTACTCCTATCTTCCGTCCTCTGAACGGCCGTCCGGTTTACGCGTTACGACATCGTCGACGCAGAGGATCTTGTCGTTCTGCGCAGAGCGCCATTGCCGTTCTGCGGCGTATCGAGCGAGGCCAGAAATTCCTGATTCGTTTTCGTTTGCGCCAATTTTTTCAAGAAATTATCGACGAAATCCGGGGTATCATTCATATTTTTGCGAATGGCCCATACTTTATCCAACTCTTCCTTCGTCAGCATCACTTCTTCGCGGCGCGTACCGGAACGGCGCATATCGATCGCCGGGAAAATGCGGCGCTCCGCCAGCTTCCGGTCCAAATGAAGCTCCATATTGCCGGTTCCTTTGAACTCTTCATAAATAATATCGTCCATGCGCGAGCCCGTCTCGACGAGCGCCGTTGCCAGAATCGTCAAGCTTCCGCCCTCCTCCACATTCCGCGCCGAACCGAAGAAGCGTTTCGGACGATGGAACGAGGCGGGATCGATCCCTCCGCTGAGCGTCCGGCCGGACGGCGGCACGACGAGGTTATAAGCGCGGGCCAATCGTGTAATACTATCCATTAAGATGACGACATCCTTCTTGTGCTCGACGAGACGAAGCGCCCGCTGCAGCACAAGCTCAGCCACTTTAATATGGTTTTCCGGCAGCTCGTCGAAAGTGGAAGCGATCACTTCGCCTTTGACGGAACGCTGCATATCGGTCACTTCCTCCGGACGCTCGTCGATCAACAACACGAATAATTCGATTTCAGGGTTGTTGGTGGAAATGCTGTTCGCAATCTCTTTGAGCAGAAGCGTTTTCCCCGCTTTGGGCGGCGCGACGATCAATCCGCGTTGACCGAGACCTACAGGAGCCAGAAGATCCATAATTCTAGTAGAAAGTTGCGTTGGGGATGTTTCGAGAACTAGCTTTTGTTGCGGGTATAGAGGGGTTAATGCCGGAAAGTGCAATCGTTCTGCGGCATGATCCGGATTTTCGCCGTTCACTGCATTGACTTGCAGCAATCCGAAATACCGCTCATTCTCCTTGGGCGCCCTGCATTTTCCGGAAACCAAATCCCCGGTCCGCAAATCGAATTTGCGAATTTGCGATGCCGAAATGTAGATGTCTTCGGCGCTGGGCAAGTAGTTAATCGGCCTTAGGAAACCGTAGCCTTCCGGTAAAATTTCCAATACTCCCTGCATAAACATGAGGCCGCTTTTCTCGGCTTGCGCGCGCAAAATGGCGAAAATCAGCTCTTTTTTCTTCAACTGTCCGTAATACGGAATTTGGTGCTGCTTGGCGAGTTTGTATAACTCGGTTAATTTCATTTCTTCCAGATCGGAAATTTGTAAATCCATTATCGAACCACCTATTCAATTTATAAGTTTGCTAGTATTGCACGATGAAATATAATTGTCATGATTCCCTTTTTTCCAGTCTATTATTCGCGGGTCATGTTTCAGAATCGGTTTGACGCCATACGTCCGCGCCGAGATTCCGCAAATTCGTAACCAATTGATCGTATCCGCGATCAATATACTCTACGCCCGCTACTTCCGTGATTCCTTCCGGGACCGTAAGGCCCGCAATGACGAGCGATGCGCCCGCGCGCAAATCGGCGGCTCTTACTTTCGCGGCAATCAGCGGCGAACCTTCGATAATGGCGGAACGCCCTTCTACGCGAATTTTGGCGCCCATGCGAATCAGTTCGGGCACATGCTTAAAGCGGTTGCTGTATACGAAATCGGATAAAATGCTAACGCCCTTCGCCTGAGACAGCAAACTGGTCATCGGAGATTGCAAATCGGTGGCAAAACCGGGATATACCAACGCCTTGACATCGATACTCTCGTACTCTTGCTGACCGACTACCCGGATGGATTCGTCCATTTCATAGATATGTACGCCCATTTCCTGCAGCTTGGCCGTTAACGCCTCCATATGTTTCGGGATGACATTGTCGATCAGGACATCCCCGCGCGTCGCCGCCGCCGCGATCATATACGTCCCCGCTTGAATGCGGTCCGGAATGATCGAATGCCTGCAGCCTTGCAATCCGTCAACGCCTTCGATGCGGATCGTCTCCGTGCCCGCTCCTTTGATTTTGGCACCCATGGCATTTAATAATGTCGCTACATCTATAATTTCAGGCTCTTTCGCCGCATTTTCAATAATTGTCGAACCTTTCGCCTTGGCGGCCGCTAACATAATGTTAATCGTTGCCCCCACACTGGCGACGTCCAGATAGATTTTGGCTCCGCGCAATTCCTTGGCGGAAATATGAATCGAACCGTGCTCGTTGGATACTTGCGCGCCAAGCGCCTCAAATCCTTTAATATGCTGGTCGATCGGCCGAGGTTCGAAATTGCATCCTCCCGGCATGCCGATCGTCGCTTCCCCAAAGCGCCCTAACAACGCTCCCATTAAATAATAGGATGCGCGCAGCTTCTTCACATGTCCGTTCGGCATCGGAATGGATTTCAATTGGCTCGGATTGATCCGCATTTGATTCCCATCCCATGTTACGGTTGCACCCAGTAATTCTAGAATCTCTTTAAATGTCGCTACATCGCTCAATTTCGGCAAATTATCCAAGACGACTTCGGACTCTGCTAAGATAGCCGCCGGAATTAAAGCGACCGCACTATTCTTGGCACCGCTGATTTGAACGGTTCCGCGCAGCGGCTTGCCGCCGCAAATCATTAATTTTTCCATGAATCCAGGTTCCCCCTACACATGCAGCCAGAAAAATAGTTACTCTTGCATTTCAAAAAGTCGATAGACAATAGAAATCGCTTTGCCGCTTATTTTCTGAGTCATAACCACCGGCTTAGCCGGTGGCTTCCATCAGCCCTATAAGGGCATGGTACTAGCAAGCGCCTAAGAAGGCGCACTGAAAGTCTGCCAACCGCGAGCGGTCTCGGGCTTGCCCCTCAAAGGG
>NZ_CAKKLI010000082.1:0-10633 GCF_918697855.1 Paenibacillus sp. CECT 9249
TATGGACTTAAAACGCTCTTGTAATCTGCATGCTCATGATGACGAACATCGGAAAGCCGTATGAGGGAAAACCTCACGTACGGTTTGATGAGGAGGGGCTGGGCCCCGCCCAGCCTTTCACTCTAGCGCGTTGCGAATCAAGATCAAGATCCTCCGCCAATAGGGCGTACATCCGGTGATCTTCCCACTTGCCGTTGATTTGCACGAGCTTGCGCGATATGCCTTCCGCAATGAACCCCGCTTTTTCAAGGACGCGCTGGGAAGCGATGTTGCGCGGCATGGCTCCGGCTTGAATGCGGTGCAGACGCAGCTCGGTAAACGCATATTTCGCAATCATCCGGACGGCTGCGGTCGTGTACCCCTTCCCCCCAAAATCGGGGTCGATGAAATAACCCAAATCGGCGTATTGGCCCGGCCCGCGAACCACATTCGTCAGTGCCAACCTGCCTACCAGCCGTTGATCGTCCGCCGTAAAGACGCCGAATGTATAAGCGAGGTCGTTGATCTCGTCGTTCGCCCCTTTTTCCAACAGCCGGGTTTGCGTTTCCAACGTAAAGAAATCCGGGTCCCGCAACGGTTCGAACGGTTGCAAATGTTCGCGATTTTTCAATCGGAGCTCGGTCAGCGCCGGGGCATCGTCCGGGCGAAGCGAGCGAACGTATATGTTGCGTTCCGAATCGTACATTTTCATCATGCGTTAAGCCCTCCGTTACTCGTTTTTCTTCTGGCGAAGCTGACGGAAGAAATCGGTCAGCAGCGCGGAGCATGTTTGCTGCAATACGCCGCTAATCACTTCCGTTTGATGGTTGAACCGCGAATCTTGCAGCAAATTCATTAACGTTCCCGCGCAGCCCGCTTTCGGGTCTGCCGTTCCGTAGACGACCAAAGGGATGCGCGACTGTACGATCGCTCCCGCGCACATCGGGCAAGGCTCCAAGGTGACATACAAGCGGCAATCGAGCAGCCGCCATGCTTGCAGCGTCTCGCTGGCTTGGCGGATCGCGATCATCTCGGCATGAGCGGTGCCGTCCTTAGCCGTTTCCCGCAAATTGTACCCGCGGCCGACGATTTTCCCATCATGCACGATGACGGCGCCAATCGGCACTTCGGCGATCGCCTCGGCTTTCTTCGCTTCGGCAATGGCCGCTTCCATCCAATATTCATGTTCCCGCCACGCGTCGTTGTCGCGGTTATTCACAAGCTCATGGTCCTGCACAATATGTAATACCTCCTAATGAGCGCATAAAAGGAATAAATCGTTGTTCGATCTGTGGATAAACATTCGCCTTGTCCCTCGAACACGTATTCCTTGTTAACGTTCTGTGCATAAATCTGTGGATAACACGTTAGTTGTACACAGTTTTATGCACAAGTTATCAGAACAATCCACAAATCTGTTAACAACTTGTTGATAATCTGAATCTATTGTAGAAAATTACACGGCGAATGGCAATAAAATATTCGGCGGCACGCCGCGCAGGTTGTCGGACTTTGCCAAAAATGACCGAAAAGGTTATGATTAGAATAGTTAGTCAACCAGATCGGCCCAACGTATTTGCTCATACGAGGTGAAATCTTAGTTGTCTATTAAAGCCAAATTGTCTTTTATTATTTCGGGTACACTGCTAGTTATTATGTTTTTCAACATGATGCTGAATTATTTTTCCACAAAAGAAAATTTGCGTCTGGACAGCGAAGAGAAAATGATGCTGGCCGCCAAACAAATAGCGATTGCGATCGAGCAAGCGCATTTTGGCGCGGATTACATCGAGCGTATTTTGGAGGAGAAGCTCCGCCTCGCCGCAGTCTACGCGGCAAAAGAATTGGATCCGGATATCAACAAGATTGCGAACGAGCAATTGGTTCGATTGAGCGAAACGTTAGGAATTTCCCATATCGCGTTATTCGAGACAAGGCCGGGGGGAATCGTCGTCCGGCGATCTTCAAACCCGGACGATTTAGCCGCATCGGCTCCGCAAGGGAATTTCCCGATGGAATTGGAACCATGGTTTGCTACGAAACAAGGAGAGGCGGGGGAAGAGCAGGAGCAGGATCATTTCTGGTCGGGTCCGATCAAAATATCGGAATCCAATTCGAACAGTGTGGATAAGTGGGGGTTTTATTATGACGGCCAACGAAACTATGTAATCGATCCATATATTAAAGGCAGAGAGATTGAAGATTTCTCCAAATTAACGGATATGGACGAGACGGTCAAACAAACGATCGAAGCCAATCCGCATATTTTGGAAATTGCGGGGATTCGTCCGGAGCAGTTCATCGAAGAAGCGCGTTCGGCGCAGGAGGAAGGCCGCAGCTTCGAAGGCAAAGCGAATGGCTCCATCGCTTTCGGGACATATACCTATGCCGACCGCGAATACGATATCCGCAACGTCGAGAAGGCCAGGCAAGGGGAAGCGGTGTTCTATCAAACGAAACTGGGCGGCTTGCAAGTGATTAAGAGCTTCATCCCCGTGCCGCAAGATCCGTCCTATCTGGTCAGCATTGTTATGGATTATAAGATGATATCTTCCGTGCTGGGCGAGCAATTGATCAACAATATCGCCATCTCGATCGTTTTGCTGGAGATTACGATTATCGGCAGTTATTTTTTGTCCGGCATGATTATTCGGCCGCTCCACGCCATTTTAGACAAAGTGAATGAAGTGGCGGACGGCCATTTCGGCTCCCGGTTGAAAATTAAAAGCAAGGACGAGCTTGGACTGTTGGCCAAGCGCATCAATACGATGACGCATAATTTAAGCCGGTATACGAACCAACTGCAGCAATCGTACGAGGAGAACCGGGCGATGAAAGATCAGCTGGAATCGTTTATCAATCAAACCTCGGATGCGATTCATGTCGTTGATTTGGAAGGCAGGGTCATCCGGGCGAACAAAGCGTTCGAACAGTTATTCGGCTGGAGCGCCGAAGAGGTGCTCGGAACCGTTCCGGCGATCGTTCCGGACAGCCATCGGGAGGAAGAGGAACAGGCGGCCAAATGGATCGCATCGGGGAAACCTTTGGTAGCGCACGAAACGATACGAATCACGAAAAGCGGACAACTGCTGGACGTGAGCGTCAGTACGTCGCCCATATACGATGAGAACGGGAATTGCACGGCTTATGCCAGCATCACGCGCGACATTACAGGCAACAAAAAAATGGAGGAACTGCTCCGACGTTCCGAAAAGTTGACGACAGTCGGGCAATTGGCGGCGGGCGTTGCGCATGAAATTCGCAATCCGCTTACCACATTGCGCGGGTTTCTGCAGTTTCAACAGCAGACCCGAACGTTGAATTTGCAACATACCGATTTGATGCTGTCCGAATTGGACCGGATCAACTTGATCGTGAGCGAGTTTCTCATCTTGGCCAAACCGCAAGCGACGCAATTTCAGAAGAAAGATGTGCGTTATATTTTGGGAGATGTCATATCGCTCTTGGATTCGCAGGCGCATCTCTTCAATATCGAATTCGTGACCCGCTTTACGTTCGCGCCTTCGGTCATCGAATGCGAGGAGAATCATTTAAAGCAAGTGTTTATCAACATTCTTAAAAACGCGTTCGAAGCGATGCCCGGGGGCGGTACGATCGTATTGCAGCTTATGATCGTGGATCAGGACCAAGTATGCATTCGGATTATCGACCAGGGCCACGGCATTCCGGAAGATAAAATATCGCTGCTGGGCCAACCTTTCTATACGGACAAGGAGACCGGCACCGGCCTCGGTTTAATGGTCAGCCAACGTATCATTCAAAGCCACAAGGGTACAATGGAAATTACAAGCGTGGTGAACGAAGGCACGACCGTGACCATTACGTTGCCGTTGGCGCGGGAAGAGGCGAAGGAAGACAATCTGAAAGAGAAAGCAGGGAGCGGTCGTTTGACCGTCTGACATCGGGGTGAACTCAATACGTGCGAATTAACAAATTTATTAGCGAAACGGGATATTGTTCCCGGCGCGAAGCGGATAAACTGATCGAAGCGGGGAGAGTGACGATCAACGGGAAGGCGGCCGAACTGGGCAGCCAAGCGGAGGAAGGGGACGACGTCCGGATTGACGGACGCGCGTTAACGGATAAAGCGCAGCATGTCTATATCGCCTTGCATAAGCCGGTAGGCATTACAAGCACGACGGAACGCCATATCCGCGGCAATATCGTTGACTTCGTGGGCCATCCGGAACGGATCTTCCCGATCGGACGTCTGGATAAAGATTCGGAAGGATTAATCTTGATGACGAATGACGGAGATATCGTGAACTTGATTTTACGCGCAGAAGGCAAGCATGAGAAAGAATATATCGTGACGGTGGATAAGCCGATTACGCCGCAATTCGTGCAAGGCATGTCGAGCGGTGTGAAAATATTGGGCGCGATGACGCAGCCTTGCCAGGTGACCCGGATGTCGGAGCGGCAATTTCGCATCATTTTGACGGAAGGGAAGAACCGGCAAATTCGCCGGATGTGCGGCGCCTTCGGCTATGAAGTGCGAAAGCTGAAACGCATCCGCATCATGAATATCCATCTGGGCCCGCTCGCTTCGGGAGCATGGCGCGATCTTACGCCGGAAGAACGAGAACAGCTGGGGCGAACGCTGAATTATCGATTGAAGTAAGAATGGGACTTAATCCGCTAGAGTCGGCCGAAGGGCCGATTCGCTGCGGAGCAAGTCCCTTTTTCATCTTATTGTTGTCCATTAGCCGGATTGGCCGAAATGCTTTGCTGGTTTTCGGCATCGACATATTTGCGAATAATGGATACTTCGACGCGCCGGTTCTGGGCTCGGCCCGCTTCCGTATCGTTCGTGGCGACAGGATGATATTCGCCGTATCCGATCGCGCTGAACATTTTCGGATTCAAATCCGTATTTTGCAATAATATTTTCATAAATTGCAGCGCTCGCGAAGAGCTTAGTTCCCAATTCGATTCGAACTCCCGGGTTGATATCGGCCGATTATCGGTATGGCCGGAAACGATGATCTCGTAATCCGGGAATTGCTGCAGCATGTCCGCAATGACAACCGCCAAATTCCGCGCTTCCTTCTTCACCGCCGCGCGCCCGGAATCGAACAAGGCGGTGTCGCTGATCGTGATCATGAGCTGCGACTGGTTCAGATTCGTTTCCAACTGTGAGGATAAGCCGTTTTGCTTAATATATTCATCAAGCTTCTTCTTGACTTTTTCCAAATTTTCTTGCTCTTTCATCATGAGAGAGAGACGTTCTTTTTCTTTATCCGTTTTGTTCGTGTTGTCTTTCGTCTTGTTGGTCGTTCTGGTTCCCGTCGTAACGAGCGCGTTATTATCCAGAACGCCGCTGCCGCTGTTAAAGGCGACGCTGAACGCTTGGCTGAGCTCGTTGAACTTCTTGATATCGACGGCGCTGATCGCATACATGACAATAAACAAGGCGAGCAGCAGCGTTAATATATCCGCATAAGGGATGAGCCAAGTTTCATCGGCATGTTCTTCATGATGCTGTTTTTTATTCTTTTTCACCGATCGAAGCCTCCTCCTTTTCCGTCATCCGCTGGCGTTCCTGCGGCGTCAAGAAGACGGCGAGCTTTTGATTGATAGCGATCGTCGATACCCCGGACTGAATGGATAATAGGCCTTCGACCATCATAAGGCGGATTTCGATCTCACGCTGGGAGAGACGCTTTAATTTGTTGGCCATCGGGTGCCATAAGACATATCCTGTGAAAATACCGAGCAATGTCGCGACAAAGGCGGCGGCAATCGCTTGGGTCAAAGACGTCATATCGCTCATATCCGACAAGGCGGCGATGAGCCCGATGACCGCGCCGAGAACCCCGAGCGTAGGGGCGTACATCCCCGCTTGGGAGAAAATAAGCGCACCCGCGCGATGGCGCTCTTCGGTAGCGGAGATATTCTCCATTAGCACGTCGCGCACGAAATCCTGGTCGTTCCCGTCAATGATCATCCGCATGCCGTTGCGCAAAAATTCGTCGTCGATTTCTTCCACTCTCGCTTCCAAAGCCAGCAAGCCTTCGCGGCGCGTAATCGAAGCCCAATCCATGAACATGCGAATCAATTGAATGCGGTCGATCAATTGCTGTTGGCTGAAAAGCAGTTTCAGCAATTTAGGAAATTTCTTAAGCTCAGATAAAGGAAACGCCATAAATAAAGATGCGGCAGTCCCCACGAAAATGATCATAAAAGCGGCGGGATTGACGAGCGATCCGACTGGAGCATGTTTGAGCATCATTCCTAGAATGACTGCCGCGAGTCCTAAAACAATACCGATAATTGTTGATTTTTCCACAATGCACACCTCATCCGTGAGAAATAAAAATGGTTTCCATCCCATAATGTTGCAACGGTTCGTCGCGGGGGTTCGACAAGAGTCGTCCCCAAAACCGAAAAACAACTGCAATATAGTATTTATCGTCAACTTTAGGCAAAAATTTTAGGTATAATGTTTATAGTCAACATTATCGATGTATACTTAATCTTCGATTTGGATGGGGTGAGCTTGGTGGGTGTAAGACATGCAAGAGAATATGCGGACATTTTGGCGGACTTGACCGAGGCGGTATTGCAAATTCCGGACGGCCATTTGTTTATCGATATGACGACGGAGGAATGGGGGCAGCTTGCGCCGGAGGAACGGCGGGAAGTGATGGAGGCGCTCGCGGACGACGTCTTCTTCGGACTCGGCGAGGATCCTTTAATCAGAGTCGGCAGCGCCGCGGTGGCATACGATTCGAAATTTCATCGGATTGTCGTAAGAATGAAGGAGCAGATTGCCGCGATCGTTCCGCTGACGTAAACGGCGCCAAGAAATAAGACCATAGACAGGATTCTTCCGTATGTAATCCGCGCGGAAACGGCGGGGCAAATCTCGGAATCGTCCTATTTATGGTCTTATTCGCGTCCTAATCGGCTCGGCGGGCTCGCTTTTTATTTTTTCTCTGCGAGCCATTTGGCCAAGTTAGCGATTTCTTCTTGCTTTAATTTGTCCTTAAAGGCAGGCATCATGCTGCCTTTACCTTTAGTAATGATTTTATATAGAGCTTCTTCGTCCAGTTGGGCACCGATGTTCTGCAAATTGGGCCCGATCCCGCCTTGTAAAGAATCCCCATGGCAGCTAATACAGTTCGCTTGGGCAATGGTTTCCGCAGCTGCTGCGTCCAACGTAACCTCAGGCATAGCGGCTTCTTGTTTCTGCTCGCCTTTTGGGCCGGTTTCCAAAGTAAACATCAACACGACAGCTAATGCACAAGCCGCGAAAAATAAACCGCCCATCAGCCATTTGTACATCTTGTTCGCCTCCTTTGCAAGATTCTGCTTTCTTAAATTTACCACAGCTACAGTCCATCGTAACACTAAGTCTTTCAACGGTAAATGACAATTTTGTGTCATTTGGGAAAATGACGAAAATAAGTGACTTCTATCCTTGAAAAACCATGCAATGAAAAGGGCGGTATCCGTCCGGCGTTCGCTTCTCGTAGGTATCGGTTATGCGAAATCCGACCCGTTCGTAGACGCGAATCGCCCGTTCGTTCCAGACGTGAACTTCCAAATCGATGGCATTCTCCGGCGCGCGCCGCTTCGCTTCCGCAATAATCGGCATCATAAAGAGTGTTCCCAATCCTTGCCCGCATAAATCGGGCCGCATGCCGATTCCAAGACGCGTGACGCCTACAAGCGGGAAAAATTGCGCAAAGCCGATCAATTCTCCCGCGGAGTCGACGACAGCTGCATATTGCTGCCGCCGCACGTCCGGATCGCCGAATTCGACGCCAAGCGCTTGCATTTGCGGCCACGGGAGCCAACCGTACAAGTCATAGGGCGGCTCGTATACCCAATTGCAGATGGCTTCCGCATGGGTTTCCTGAAGCGGGACGGTTCGCAGATGCGGTTGCGCGCTCTTCATCGGACAGCCCTCCTTACTTGCTGCGATCTAATACTTCATATTATATGAGAAAAAGGACGATCCGGGCAATTCGGCAACGGGAGGCCGCCAAACCTTGACAATTGTATTGTGGTCTAAATCGCTTCTGCTTATTAAGCGACGCGTAAGCGCTGTTGAAACGGAAGCGCTAGAGCATAGAAGCGCGGGAAATCACCTTTCCCGACGAGTCTGCAAGTCTCGGAGGACAAGGGGCGCAGGACAAGGGGCGCATGACTGGAAGGTACAGCCGATAGCAGGTACGGCCGATCGATGTTCAGCCGGTTTGCACCTATACAAGACGACTTTTTTCGCTGTCCCTGATCTCCCCATTGGAACATCTTTTTCGCGCCCCATGACCTCCCTATTGGAAAATGTACAACCAAATTGACGATTTTCGGTGCTGAGATGGCTTCCATTGGAAAACATCCAACAGTTTCGTCCCATCTACCTCCTTTTCACGATAAAATTGAGGATTCTGCTGTACAAAATCCAATGGAAGGACGTTTTATCTGGGTAGAGGGCATTTTTCATTGGACAAAATCCAATAGTAGATCAACGGCGTTTTTAGGGGCGCCCAATGCAGCTCCAGTTGTTGTCAGCCGTTTTATACCTGCAAAGGAACGTCATTTTAGCCCCCTGATCTCCCTATTGGAAAATGTACAAGCAAATTTGCGATTTTCGGGGTTGGGACGGATTGCCATTGGAAAACATCCAACAGCTTAGCACCATTTTCCTCCTTTTCCCCACACTATTCAGGATTCTGCTGTACAAAATCCAATGGAAGGACGTTTTATCTGGGTAGAGGGCATTTTCCATTGGACAAAATCCAACAGAGTGGCTCAATCCCCCCAGCACCTGCCCGTTACAGGCCCTCCGTCAACGCTCTATCAGCATCCCATCGGCATCCGATCTTCACACCATAAGCCCCTCACCAGATCTCATCAGCACCCACCGGCATCCCATGCCCCCCCCTAAACCCGCTACCATAACTGCTTCAACGCAGTCGCATTTAGCTCGTAGTAGCGAATATCGCGGCCTCTTGCGATGGGCTGCAGCCAGCCCTTTTCCACCAATGAACGCAGCCATTTGCGCGCCGTGCGGAAGTCGACCTCCAAATGATCGCATACGTCCTTGGGACGGATCCATCTTCCCAGGCCCCACGCCAACCGGAGCACTTCTTTTTCGATGAGGACCGGCGGGCTTACGGCTTTGTTTCGAATGAGGTAAGGGGCGACCGCCAATTGCAGCAGCGTGCGGCAAATTTCGGGCCGGCTCTGCACATTGTCAAAGGAGAAGTGAAGCATCTTCCATCCCATGCCGGTCAGAAACGTATCCCGATTCAGGGCATAGCTGAATCTTTCCCGGTCCATATCCTTCACATGGCTTTGAAACCCGTCGCATTCCAGCCCGAAGCGGCCGAAAGGAGCGATAAAAGCAAAGTCGAGAAACTGCGATTTGCGGTTCCAATCGTAAATTTCATACTCCGGATGCAAACGATCAAAGTTTCCGAACAACGGCCACCATACGTTTTGCAGAAACAATTTCTCGGCATACTGATGTCCCCGAAGCAACCGACCTTTTCGCTCCCCTTGCCTCAAGGATACATGCCGTTCCAAAAACTCCTTGTGCGCTTGTTCAAAATCCATTCGCGAATCATCCTCCTTGCGAAAAAATAAAAAAACGCCCTTGCACTGAAACAGTGTAAGGACGTTCTTCGTCTGACCCGATTATAGCATTTGGAATTGCAAAATCCAACGATGGGTTGTTTTTTCTCTAGTTAGATTATTTTATTCCAAGGAATGTCAGGAATTAATCATTAATTTTATTTTTATTACTACTACTTCTAATTTTCCAATATATATTGAATGCAACGTAAATTGTACTTAACACTAAAAACAACATAAGTATGGTGTTTGTCGTTTTTAAAGTGTGTTTCAAACTACCAATTTCCGCTTCTACTCGAAGTAAAGAATTGTATAAAGTATCAGCTACATTTCCAATTCTATTTGTAATATCATTTGAAAAACTAGTAAAATCGTTAGTATCCATTATTACCATCCCTTTCCAAAGAAATATTTGACATCTATGTCATTATAACATAAAATAATAAATGTATTAAATACAATATTATCCATTGGAGGGATTATCCGTGAGGAAACTATCACCAGTATTAGCCGTTTTACTTTGTTTTTCACTTTTATTAACTGTTCCTATTGTATCGGCAGAAGCAACCAATGTAAAAACAATAAAGTTAAAGGTGAACTATATTGAAGTACCTATTTCAGAAAACATAAGAGTTGTAAGAAGTGAGGACGATAACTCTGCAAAGGTTCAACTTTTTAATAAAGAAACAGGGGAATTAATAGAAACATTTGGAGAGATAATAGAAAGTGTTACTCCTGCTCCTAATAGCCTTTCATCAGACAACACCCTTGCAGAAAATTTAATCCTTCAAGCTTACAATGAAAGAACCGACTATAAAAATGTAACAACTAGATTGACAGTTAAAATGGAGGGATATAGAAGTGGTTCCTTCGTTCAAATTAACAAAGTATTAAGCAACAAATTGGCTATAGTTAATTCAAATAAACCTAAATTTCGAAAGTACCGTTCATTGAAAACATAAAAAAGTGCCCAAATCTTTGGTAGAATGGTGTTTGTCGAGAACACTACACCCAAAGAGAGGAGCACCTTTTAGGTGAAGTCTACCAC
>NZ_CAKKLI010000083.1:0-8496 GCF_918697855.1 Paenibacillus sp. CECT 9249
ATGACTTGATTTTCGGGCTGGGTTTAGTTTGGTGCTGTCATTTTCCCTGACTCCCTTGCTTTACGGCCAAGAAAATTTCCAATTCTCAAGAATCAGGGACTTGACATCTTACCGCTGGACTTATCTACCGTCGACCCTCAATTATATGAAGCGGCCGAAATCGACGGGGCGGGAAGATTGAAGCAGATATTTAACGTTACGATACCGCATTTGCTGCCGACCATCTCCGTCGTCCTCATCTTGTCGCTCGGATCGATGTTGACGCTTGGATTTGAGAAGGTGCTCCTGCTGTTCACGCCCAGCAACTCGATCACGAGCGATATTATCGATACGTTCGTATTTCGAATGGGTCTGGAAAACAGCAATTACAGCTACGCTACCGCCGTCGGCATGTTCGGAGGGTTGATCGGGCTCATTCTCGTTTCAGCAGGAAACTATATATCAAGAAAAATATCCGGCCACTCCTTATATTAAATGGATATCATACGTTGGGAGGCGCACCAATGCTATACCGCAAAACCTGGAGTTACAAACTGTTCATGCTCTTCAACGGAGCCTTTATGCTGATTGTCGTCGGCGCAATCGTCTTGCCGTTCCTTCATATCCTGTCCGTTTCTTTCAGCGATTCGGCGGCGATTGTCGGCGGCCGCGTCGGGCTGTTTCCGCAAGGCTTCAATGTCAATTCATATATCAAACTATTCGCCTTTCCCGATATCCTCTCGGGATTTCGAAATTCCGTGATCCAAACGGCGCTAGGTACGTTGATCGGGCTGTTTATGCTCACGGTCTGCGCCTACCCGCTCTCGAAGAGGGCGTTAAAGGGACGCAAAACGTTGATTTTATTCATCATGTTCACGATGTTCTTCAGCGGCGGGCTCATTCCAACCTATATGCTGGTGCGAAGCTTAGGCTTAATCGATTCTATCTGGGCGATCGTGATCCCGTTTTGCATTACGCCCTATTATTTGATTTTGATGATGACCTATTTCCAAGGCATTCCGGCCGATGTGGAAGAATCCGCGATGATCGACGGGCTCAATCCGATTCAAATTTTGTACCGGATTATCTTGCCGCTTGCCAAACCGGTTATGGCCGCAATCAGCCTGTTCCTCATCGTGTATTATTGGAACAACTGGTTTAACTCCATGATCTATTTGAACAGCACGGACAAGTATCCGATTATGCTGATCGTGCGAAACATTATCGTCGGTTCCGACATCGCGTCTCAAGGCGGGACCGTCATCGAAGATTCGCTCAGGAGCACTTCGGCGGCGGCGCTAAAGTCTACGGCGATCATCATTACGGCTTTGCCGATCATCGCGGTATTCCCTTTTGCGCAGAAGCATTTTGTGGCCGGCGTCATGCTAGGGTCGGTCAAAGGGTAAGCGGTGCGGTGCGCACGCATGCAGCGAAGGTTGTTCGCGCCTCGCCGAGGCGAAACAATAGATAGCCGATAGGCGGCGATACGCCTGCCGGCCAAGATTGTACAAATGATGGGGAGGTTATGGTACCAATGACAAACAACAAGGCAACAAAATCGGTACGGACGATTGCCAAAGCGGGGATTCTTCTTCTAGCGATCTCTCTGCTTCTGGCGGCATGTTCCGGCAAAGGTTCGACATCTTCAGTGGGGCAAGGGACAGGCGATACGCTTACTTTCAGCATGTTATACAGCGATAATTCGGCCTATCCCTACAACAAAAACTGGCCCGTCCTGCAGCAGATGACGGAGAAAACGAATGTAAAGCTGGAAATGCAGACCGTACCGGATACGGAGTACGCCGGCAAACTGAAGCTTGTCCTCAATTCCGGCTCCGCGCCCGATTTGATCGCGCTGATGGATCAGAACGCAGTGCTCGAGTTCGCGCAGACGGGAGTGCTGCTGCCGATCAGCGATTATATGGACAAACTGCCGAATTTGCAGCAAAAAATCGAACAATATCGGATCGAGGAAGAATTAAACGAATGGAAACTGAAAGACGGCAAGCTGTACGTTCTGCCGTTTATGAACGAATCGGCCATCTATAACCGCGGACCGGTGATCCGCAAAGATTTGCTGGATCGACACCAACTGCAGATTCCGACAACGTCCGAGGAACTGTATACCGTATTGAAGAAGTTGAAGGAAGCCGATCCGAAGAGCTTTCCGATGACCAATCTGTTCGGCGCCGATCAATTGCTTGCCAATGCCGGGCCGTCCTGGGGAATCGGGCCGAGCTATAACGGATTTATGCTGAATCCCGAGACCAACCGATACGAGTATGTCTATACGGGCGAAAATTACAAGCAATATGTCAAATACTTGAACAAGCTGGTTACGGAAGGGATCGCAGATCCGGAACTGTTCACATCCAGCCTGGACCAATGGAAACAAAAGATGGCCACCGGCAAAAGCGTGTTCTCTTATACCTGGCTCAGCGAGGTTGGACAACTTAACGCCGATGGCAAGAAAAACGTAAGTCCCGACTTCGAGCTGGTTCCGCTGCCGCCGATCGCCGGTCCGGGAGGCGCAAAAACGACGGCCGCCAACCGAATTTATCACGGGATCGGCATTCCGGCCGGCGAAGTGAAGAAGCCTTATTTCGACAAGCTGCTGGAATACGTCAACTGGCTGTACAGCGACGAAGCGATCGATATGATGACTTGGGGCGTCAAAGACCAAACCTATATCGAGAAGGACGGGCGCAAGGATTTCCCCGAGGAAATGAAGAAGACCGGCATTCAACGCGCGCTCTGGGATATCGGAGCTTCCAACAACAATTATTTGATGGTGTTCCCGTACGAATGGTTTATGAAAACCTTTAACGATCCGGTGGTGGAAACATTGACGGAAGAAGCGAACGCGAACGATTGGTTCCCGGCGATCGCCAAAATGCCGAAGCTGACGTCCGAACAACGCGAGGAAGAGAAAATGCTGCTTACGTCTATCAACGATTTATTCCTGAAAGTGCATGAGCAATTCGTCTACGGCAAACTTTCGCTGGATACGGAATGGGATCGGTACGTCCAGGATATTAACGCGAAAGGCGTCAGCAAACTGCTGGAACTATACAACAGCACGGTTAGCGAATGAGATAGGAGGTATCGCGGAATGAAAATAGGCATCGACATGCATCACGGATTTTTGCGCGACGAATCCATCCCCGTTGAACAAGCGCTGCGGCAGGTGAAAGCGGAAGGATATCAGGGCGCTTATTACAAATCGCCGGTGTACATCTCCCCCACTCTCGATCCCGGGGAGTTGCAAGAGGCTGCGAATATCGCGCAAGAATTGGATTTGTACATCGATTTCGGCATCGGCCGGGTTAATCCGTACAATTACCAACGAAACGCCGGAAATTTGGCTGCTGGGAGGCGGAGACTACAAGCTCGCCATGGAGAAGCAGATCCGCGCGGCGGCTTCGATGGGAGCCAAAGAATTGATAGGGGTAACCGCCAATTTCAAACCGAAGCATGACGGCTACTTTTTGTACGACCGTTTCCGCACGGACGTCACGTGGGAGGACCAATTGCTGGCCACCGAGAAATTTCTGAAGCTGCTCGCGCCCGTTCTCCGCGAAACGGGCACGCGAATCAATCTGGAGACGCATGATGAGATTACGTCGTTCGAAATTTTGCGCTTGATCGAGGCGGTCGGAGACGACGTGCTGGGCGTCGCCTTCGATACTTGCAATGTGCTTTCGATCGGCGAGGACCCGATGGCCGTCGTCAAACGTACCGCGCCGTACATTCATCAAATGCATGCCAAAGACTTCATCGTCTTCTTCACGGACAATGGGCTGACCAGACAGGTCAAGCCGTGCGGGCAAGGGGTTGTCGATTTCGAGGAGATCTTTCGCGAGATCGCAAAATATAATCCGAAGCTTCAACTGCAAGTGGAAGACCATAAAGGGTATATGCCGATCGACATTTATGTGAAGGAATGGGTCGATCGCCACCCCGATCTGCAGTTGGCTGAAGTTTCCGCGATCGTGCGCTATGCGTATCTATGCCAGAAGCGCATCGCGGCAGGGCAACTGATGGAGCCGGAAGCTTATGAAGCGATCGATTACTGGGAACAGCGGGACGAACGGCTGAACGCTTCCCGCGATCATCTCTTCTCCGTGCTCGATCGCCTGGGACTTCGCGAGTAGATAGTTGATGTATCGCAATATCGATGAAAAGGAGAACGCTATGAAACGGGAAATTCGCGTTATCGTCATCGGAGCGCATCCGGACGAGCCCGATATTTACGCGGGCGGAACCGCGGCATTCTTCGCCGAAATGGGACATAAAGTGAAATTTCTGTCGTTAACCGACGGCTGCTGCGGACACTACAGCCAGCACGGTCCGGAACTGGTCCGGCGCAGAATGGCGGAAGCGCAAGAAGCGGCGCATCGTTTGGGAATCGAGGAATACGAGGTGCTGGATACGCCCGACGGGCAATTGCTGCCCGATATTCGGGTCCGGCATCAAGTAATTCGCCGCATCCGGGAATGGCAAGCGGACATTGTCGTCGCCTTCCATCCGGACGGCGGGAATCATGCGGATAACCGGTATGCGGGGAAAGTCGTCAGCGACGCCGCGTCCTTTGTCGCGCTGACGCCGAACGCCGTGCCGGATGTCCCATGCTTGAAGAAATCGCCCTTATTTTTACTCATGCCGGACTACTCGATGAAACATCGTTATAAACCTGATCTTGTGATCGATGTGGAACGCGTCGTGGAGAAGAAGCTTCTCGCCTGCGACGCCCACGCTTCGCAATTTTACGAATTTACGCCGTGGCAAGCGGGGTTTCTCGACGAAGTGCCAAGCAGTTGGGAAGATAAAAAACGGTTTTTGCTGCGGTACTGGGGAGAGTTTATGTACGCGTCCGGCGAGATGATGCCGGGCTTGGAGAAATGGTACGGCAAGGAACGAGCGGCGGCGGTCAAATATGCCGAACCTTTCGAAATCGCCCCATATAGCAGAAGACCGGATGACGAAGAGATCAGGGCTTTATTTCCGATGTTGGGATAAACGCCGGGATCCGCGGTCTTCGAACCGCGCGTCGGCACTGCCTCCAAGGAAGCGGTGCCGACTTATTTTCGTACGATACGCTTGGGAGGCACGAATGTGTATCTGTTATTAGCCGTATTTGCCATCGTCATGTTTATCGTGCAAACGCTCAGCCTGAAGCAATGCCGGCTGCCGGAAGGCCGCCGATACGCAGCTCTTTGCACGTTAAACACGTTTTACACCGGCCTGATCGCGGCGGCGTTCGCGCTTTGGTGGCTCTTTGCCGGCGCTCCGCCGTTTGCCCCGCTCACGCTCGCGCTCGGGTCGGTCTACGGGTTCGTTTTCACCTTGGCGATGTTTAGTTATGCGGGCGCGATGAATACAGGCCCGTTGTCTTATTCCGCGTTCTATTTTTCCGCCAGCTTAATGATTCCTGTTATAGCCAGCATGCTCTTCTGGGGGGAAACGGCTACGCCCGCGAAATGGGCCGGGATCTTTCTATTCCTGCTGTCTTTCTACTTTGTTAATGTGTACGGTGCGGGAACAAACCGCAAGGGCGGCGTCCAATGGATCGTCTTCTGCCTGTTGGCGTTCCTGTTGAACGGCCTCCTGCCCGTTGCCGCCAAAGTTCATCAAACGGCTCTTCAAGGGCGGGAAGTGCCGCAATTCATGTTTGCAGGCTTTGCCGCCGCTTGTTTATGCTCCCTGATCGGCATGGCCGTATTCCGATCGCTCAAGCACAAGGAAACCGGGATTGCCGTCATGCGCCAATCCGCCGTATTCGCCGTTAGCCTGGCCGTTTCGACCGGTTTAGGCAACGCCGCCGTCACGTATTTGTCGGGACGAATGCCGGGAATTTACCTGTTCCCTCTCGTTAACGGAAGCATGGTCGTTATGCTGACGCTTCTTTCCGCCATTCTGTTTAAGGAGAAGCTGACTTCGGGGGGAATCGCCGGCATTGCGACGGGATTATGCGCGATCGTAGCTATTAATCTATAAAAATATAACCTTGGAGGAGGCTTGCCATGCCTAGATTAGCCATGCTCAGTTGTTGGAATCATTACCATGCGAGAAGCTTTGCCCGGGATTTGGCGGAGCTGCCGGAGGCGGAGATCGTGGCGTTATGGGACGAGGAAGCGCCGCGCGGAGCCGCCTTTGCCCGCGAATTTGCAACGGAATTCGAGCCGGACCTGGAGGCGCTGCTTGCGCGCCCGGATATTGACGGCGTCATCCTCGATTGCGCGCCGGAACACGCGGCCGGCTTGATCTCTTCCGCCGCCGAGGCGGGTAAACATGTGTTGGCCGACCAAGTGCTGGCGCTCACAACGAAAGACGCGCTGACCGTTGCGGAGACGATCGAGCGTGCGGGCATTGCGTTCGCCATCGATATGTCGCTCAAGCGTTGGCCGATTAATCTGGCCGCCAAACAGTTGGTGGAGGCCGGAACGATCGGGGGCATTACGAGCGTGCGGATTCGCAATGCCCATGACGGCGCGCTTGGCGACGGATGGCCGTACCGTTTCCGGGAGAGCGCGCACGGGGTATTCGCGGATCTCGGCGCTCATTGCCTCTATTTGGCGCGCTGGCTTCTTGGGAGACCGGCGGCTGTCACCGCGATCGTCTCCCGCTACTCGGGCGGAGGCATCGCGGAAGATAACGCCGCCTGCATCCTGGAATACGCAAACGGCGCGATTGCATTATGCGATGCGAGCCATGTGGCGTGCCGCTCCCCCTTCTCCGTCGAACTCTACGGCACAAGGGGAAGCTATCTCGCCGGCGGCGCCACCGGCGAACATCGCAAGCTGTTGAAGCCGGGCGACGGCACGTTTCGCTTACTGACCGACGAAGGCTCCGGCGCATCTCCGCTGCCCAAGGAAGCCGGCACGCCCTCGATTCGCCAATGGCTCAAGGCGATGCAAGGAGAAGCCGTACCGTTATTCGGCGTTAACGAAGGCATCGATCTCGCCCAGATGCTCGAAGCTTTATATCTCTCCGCCCGCACCGGCCAAAAGGTATATTTCGACCGGCTCGAGTCATAAATCGACAAAAACAGGACTTTATACCCAGGAAAAACTCGTGACCAAGGCGAAAAATGATCTTTTTTCCTATTGGCTTGCATTTCCAAAATGCCGATAATAAGTTGGGTGCTAAACTACGGTATCGGATCGTGTCAGGAACGCCATTTTTTGACAATGGATATTGTCGGCACAAAAAAGACGATAAGGGTGGAGTAAATGAAAAAGATTTTTGCAATCGTATTAATGGTATCGATGGTTGCGCTGCTTGCGGCATGCGGCGGGGGTTCGAGTTCCCCGAAGGTGTTTAAAAGCACAGACGACAAATATCAAGTGGAAGCCACTGCCGAGTGGCAAGACGCGGGAACGCAATTGAACGACAGCGGAGACTTGCAAATTTTCAACCCGCGCAAAGAAAAATATTTGCTCGGTTTGATTGAGTCGAAAGAAGATTTCACCGACTTCACGTTGCAGCAGTACTATGAGGTCGTATCGGAGCCTTTCTTGGCAAGCGTAAGCGATCCGGTGCAAGGAGAGGTTAAGGAAGTAACGATTGGCGGAAATCCGGCGCTGCAATACAAGTTGGAAGGATCGATCGACGGCATTCAAGTCGTTTATTTGGTGACGATCGTCGAGACGCCTACGGATTATGTGCAGCTTCTCGCATGGACGTTGAAAAGCAAATGGAACGATTATGAGCAAGAATACAACACGATGATCAACAGTTTCAAACCGGCGGCATAATAGATTTAATAAATTCTTGAATGACACCACATCTCGACATAACGGTTCGGGAGATTAATAGATTCTCGACTTCTCCATAGTCAACACCCATGACGACCCATTGGTTGTGTGATGCAATTCCAAATGCTATAATCGGGTCAGACGAAGAACGTCCTTACACTGTTTCTGTGCAAGGGCGTTTTTTTATTTTTTCGCATGGAGGATGGTTCGCGGATGGATTTTGAAAAATTCGAATTTAGAAAGAGAGGCTATACAGAAAATTAATTACCAACTACTGGGATATGGATGTTCAAAATTAGATATTCTACTTAAAAATTGGTAGGATGAAATAAATCATTTGAGTTAAAGATGGAAAACCAAAAACGGGCCTTCGCCCGCTTTTAGTTTCATATGCTTACATCGTTTTATAGTTAACAGTTACATGAATTGGCTTTCTTGCATACCAATCTACTTGATCGGACCACTCATAAGTAACTTCAAAACCACCTTTGATAAAATCAGCAGTACCACCTATACTACCTGTCTCACCTTTTCTCTTTACATATGTTAGCACAGCACTTCCATCTGCTACAATTTGAGTGGTAGGGAAACTTCCTGTAGCAGAAATATACACTTCATCAACGGCCTCAAGGTAGTATTTATCCTAAATTTCGAAAGCCCGTAATATCAAACACTGAATATAGTGGATCTGCCTCGCGGACTGTAAAAAAGTGGAGGTTTCCCAGTTCGTTCGGTTCAAGTCAACATTATGTGGATACAC
>NZ_CAKKLI010000084.1:0-8238 GCF_918697855.1 Paenibacillus sp. CECT 9249
GGAAAGTGTATCCACATAATGTTGACTTGAACCGAACGAACTGGGAAACCTCCACTTTTTTACAGTCCGCGAGGCAGATCCACTATATTCAGTGTTTGATATTACGGGCTTTCGAAATTTAGGATTAGATCAATTTATAAATTTATTATGCGAGTCTTATAATATTGTGAAGCCGTTAAAGGTACTGAATGCGGCGGATTTTGGGGTACCGCAAAATAGAGAAAGACTATTTGTTCTAGGATCGCGAAAGGATATTGATTGTAAATTAGAATATCCTCAACCAACTCATATTTCTCCTAAAAGCGCAACTTATAAATATGATCCGGTAAATAAAAATCATTCAAGCAGAGATGAAGTAGGGGGAATGAGATATTGTCCGACCGTTGCAGATGCTATTGGCGATCTGCCCAATCCTGAATTATTTAAAGAACTTATTGAGCAAGACAGTATTCCATATACAAATAATGTTAAATACATATCAGAATTTGCGAAGATAATGAGAGGGCAGACAGTTGTCTTGGACGATTATTCAACAATTCCACCAAATTGGGATAGTCGGATAATTACAAATTTTAAAAGGACTAAACACGATGATCGAATTAAAAAGGAATTTCAAGTTCTTAAGGAAGGCGAAGCTCATCATAGTCGAAGAAGAAAACTAAGTGCAAAGGGATTATCTCCTACTATTCGAGCCGGTACAAAAAGCGATAAGGGATCATACACAGCATTGAGACCAATTCATTATGAACAACCTAGAGTTATAACTGTTCGCGAAGCGGCAAGATTAATGAGTTTTCCCGATTGGATGTATTTTCACCATACGAAATGGCACGGATTTAGGTTAGTCGGAAACGCCGTTCCTCCGTTGTTAGCGAAAGCGGTTGCCTTACAAGTACGCCGAGAAATTCTGAAAATAAAGGAATTGGAAGTGACGCAAAATGCAAAAGCATAGGATAAAACTCCCGATATCTGAAAAGCTTTTTTGGACAATGGGTAATCAAAATCTTAATATGGGAAGAGCGATCGCCGAATTTGTAGACAATTCTTACGATGCCAGACTGGGATCGACAACTGTCTATGTCGAGATTCAGGAAGAGAGTATACAGATAAAAGACACCTCTAGCGGTATGGACCTTAATGAATTAAAAGAGGCGTTAATTCCCGCAGAAAGTCGAGAAAGAATCGATTCCGTAGGCGGGTATGGATTCGGATTGAAAACAGCTTCCGCATTTTTAGGAGATTGTCTTGAAATTTTAACGACAACATCCGACATGAAGGTTGCTTTATACTTAAGGATAGAAAACCCGTTCAATAGCCAAACTGACATTTCTCAATATAAATTTAACGGCAATTGGGAGATAGATGTAATTGAGGTGCCGAAAACGTTTCCTCATGGGACTCTAATTACAAATTCGAATCTTAGACGTCCTCGCCATAAAAATGACTTAGAGAATGTAAAAGCCCATTTTTCAAAAACTTTCTCGAAATTTTTAGAAAGAGGGGAGTTCTCCTTAATAATTAATGGCGAACCAGTGGAGCCCTATAAGTTCGATGTATATTGTAAGCGAGATTTTAAATTTGTCGTTCCCAATAAATACGGAGAAGATTGCGAAGTAGAGGGTTGGGTTGGAGTTTCAAAATCGCTATTTAAATCAACCACAGCGGAAACGAATAACGGGTACCATCTTTATTTAAACGGAAGATTACTAGACTATAATCGATGGATCGGTCTAGATCGACACCCTGAAATGAGGTTATTAGTTGGGGAAATTTACTTAAAGGGTTTTAAATCGAATATAACCAAAACCGAGATTATAAGCGATTCTTATGAATACCTAATGTTTGAAGAGCAGTTTAAAGATTGGTTGAAGGAAAAGGGCATTAGAAAGTGGATAGATGAAAAAACTAAAGAATGGACCCAAAAGCGAAAAAAAGCGATTCGAGCAATAAAAAGGTTATAGAGGATAAAGGGATGGGTCCTTATGATAAGGAGCAAGAACAACCACTTGATAACTCTAATAAACCGGAAAATTACATCGATTCGAAAGTCAAGCAACAAGGTGATAAAAGTAAACAAAACGCAGTAAATGAAAGTCCTGAAGGTAATGGGGGGGAAATTTATGCTCAAACGAATCCCCTATCGAACGGTACGAATCAAGCAACGATCAAAGTTATCAGAAACGGAAGAAATCATATTGAAAAAATGGATTTAGACGTTAAAAAAGCGAAATGGACTGTTATTTTTGAAAAAAACGGCAGGTTCAATCAGTTTTGCGATATTAATCATCATGATAGAGAAATGACCCTTGATTCGAATCATACTTTTTGTCAAAGATATTTGGATTATGTTAGAAATAACGGGCAGAACTCGTCAAAACAAGTATTGTATATTTTATTTGCAATATTTGACGACGATTCGCTCCGCAAAATCGGTCATACTCTTGTCGAAAAATTGAACGATATAATATTTTTTAGAGGCGAACGATGACAACAGTATATGTTTTTGGTGCGGGAGCTTCTCGACCGGAAGGAGCTCCGCTAATTTCAGATTTTATTGAAAAAGCTTACGAAAAACTGGGTAAAGATTCATCCGAAAAAATAGTTAGCATATGGAAATTCCTTTGCGATTATTTCGGAAAAGATCCGAAAAATAGCAAGGAAGCGGGCGAAAATTACCCTACAATTGACGAGATTGTTACGATCGTTGACTATGCTATTTCTAACAATATTAACTTGAGTTCGTATCATACGTTGTCCAAACTTATGGAAGTTAAAAAAGGGCTAGTGAACTTGATCTCTTCAACTATAACCCAAAGTATAGTTAGTAACGATATTCATAAAAAATTCATTAGGGAATTGAAAAAGAAAAAGGGGCCCATCTATCTCGTTTCTTTAAACTACGATACTTTATTAGACGAAGCAATAACCGGTTGTTATAAGAATCCAAAAGGTCGAGTAATTAACTACGGTTTCAATTCCGTAATAACTTCCAATCCGAGGTTTAATTTATTTAAAATTCACGGGTCGTTAAACTGGTCGTTATGTCCTTTTTGCCAAAATATACGTGTGTACAATAAGCCGATAGCGCATCGGCTTTATGAAGAATATGATATTTGCGGGACATGTAGCAATTCATATTCCGAGCCGGTGATGATTACTCCAACTCTTTTAAAATCTTATAATATTCAAAGGCTGAATAATGTTTGGTTAGCGGCATCGGAAGCCTTAGCCCAAGCTCATCGAATTGTTTTTATCGGTTATTCATTGGCCCTATCCGATTATCCAATTGTTAATTTAATTAAAAACGCTATAAGTCAAAAAAACATATTGAGAGAGATTGTGATTGTAGGTGTCAGGTCGGATAGAGAACAGTTAGGTAAAAGATATTGCAAGATTTTTAGTAAGAATATCACAATTGCTTTCGACGATAGCGGCTTTACGGGGCAAACTCACTGGGATACGCAATTACCCAGAGATATTATTAGATAGGTTGTCTAACGAAGTTATTGTAATAATTAAGAAGAGCCGATTAAGGCTTTTTTTATTAATTGTTTATATTTATTAGTTTAGTTTATAAGAGAGGTAAAAACATTGAGTATTAATCATCTACTGGAAGAAAAACTATTTCTAATGTACGGACAAATAACAAACGAAATTAATGTAATCCAAAAAAGTCATAAGTCTCTTGAAGATAAAAGACACCTGATGAAACAATTACGGCAAGAGCATGAAAAAAGTTTAAGGCATTACAATAAATTAGCGGTCGATTTCTCTAAGTCCTTTTTGGAGAAATATCAATTAAGCGATTATGTAATTGAAGCCAGAGTCGGGAGTCCTACTCCTTATGGAAACCAACCCAAAGGTTATCTATGGTCGGGAATTTCGATTGAAAAGGATAAATCGTATTCTTTTCAATACTCCTGGGTTTTTCAAAAAGAGCTTCTTGAAGTGACATTTTGTTTTGGTTCCGGGGGATCTTCTTCAGGAAATATCGATCAGGAAAAAAAACTAGAAAAAGAAAATAGGATGCGAGTATTAGAGCGAAAATTCTTTGAAATTCTTTCAGATGAAAATTTTCGTAACATCGTCGAACTTTTAATAGAAAGAGAAGGCTTCGTTTTGACTACCGAATGGTTGAATAAAACACCACACGGGTCGACTAATATTGACGATTTTTTGAAAAAACTTCAAGAAAAAACGGGAGCGAAAAGCGGTATAACGCGATTTTTTAGTAAGGAGGAGTTGCTTGGCAAAGGATTTAACCTTGAAGAAAGGATATATAAATATTTTGAGCTTTTTCGTCCGATTTGGACTCGATTACATAATGAAAACCTAAATGAAATAAAAGAAATTGGAATTGAGGAAACAATTCTAGATGACTCGGATGTAAAGATAATTATTAACGATATTAAATCATATATTCAACAACAAGGCTTCGCTTATCCTAAAAATCTTATCGCGAACTTCTACCTCTCCCTCAAATCCAAGCCCTTCGTCATCCTTGCCGGCATATCAGGTACGGGGAAAACGAAGTTGGTGAAACTGTTTGCGGAAGCGATCGGAGCGACGGAGGCGAATAAGCAGTTTACGCTAATTCCCGTGAGACCGGATTGGAGCGATCCGACGGATTTGATTGGATACCAGGATCTTTCGGGTGTGTTTCGTCCGGGAGAGCTGACGAAAGTTCTAGTTGAAGCATCGAAACGAGAGAATCGGCACAAGCCTTACTTCATCTGTTTAGATGAAATGAATTTGGCGAGGGTGGAGCATTATTTTAGCGATGTATTGAGTTTATTGGAAACGCAGCAGTGGAAAGATGGCCGGATCGTAACCGACACGATTGTACCGAAAGAGATGCTACATACAAGCGGAAACGAAGAGCGTACGGCCGATTTATTCATACCGGACAATGTATTTATCGTCGGAACCGTCAATATGGACGAGACCACCCATCCATTTAGTAAAAAAGTGCTGGACCGTGCCAACACGATCGAATTTAACTACATTAATCTGCAGGATTTCCCTGAGATTGAGACCGATGAGGGAACTATAGAACACGGCACAGCATCTTCACCCTTCTTACGGAGCGATTATTTGCAATTAATGGATGCGTATGCGGAACATTCCGAGCTTATTAAGAAGACAACCGAAAAACTGGTTCGAATCAACCAGATGTTAGAAGAAATTCATGCTCATGTCGGTTTTCGGGTCCGGGATGCGATTTGCTTTTATATGATTTATAATCAGCGGTTTGAACTGATGACAGAAGAGCAGGCATTCGATCTGCAACTATTGCAGAAAGTGTTGCCGAGAATCCAAGGAAGCAGTCAATCGGTCAAACGTTTGATCATTGAACTCATGCTATTTTGCACGAATCAGAAAGGGAAAATGGAAGAGTTGCTAAATGACGCCTCTCAACTATATGATCCTTGGCGGCGTTCTGGGGAAGAAACGAAAGCGCTCTATCCGCAAAGTGCGCGAAAATTGGCTTACATGCTACGGAGGTTAGAGGAAGATGGATTCACCTCATTCTGGCTCTCTTAATCAACCGGTGGAACTGTTACGAATTGAGACGAATCTCTTTGACCTGTATATGGAGGGAAAGCCGTTTCACCCCACGGTAGAAACGTTGCAATTGCATCGTCATGATGAGGAGTGGGTGGAAGCTTCGTTAGAGGTCGCTACCCATTCCTCGTTGTTGCAATTTCACTCCGTCCAGGTGTATTCGCCGAAATACGGAGCGTTGGTCGATGCTTTGCAGGAAACGGTGTATCCTTGCTTTTACGAAACGCAAAATTATGAACTTGTCATTCATAAGAAAACGGAAGATCAGCTTTATTTTCATCATGAGAACATTCATCTGCGCCAAGCGATCGGGCAGAAAGGGAACGAGATTCTATCTGGCATTCTAAATTTCAAAAATGAGGTTGGCTACACCGATCTGGAAGTGAAGGTCAATGGCGGAGCGGGACTTCAGCTTCGGCTTGAAATTTTCCCCTCGAAATTAGATTACAAACGGGATTACCAAGCGATCCTGGAAGATGTGAACCGGCAAATATATAATCTGTCGTTTGATTTTTTGCGGAAAACTTATCATTTCACGGGGCTGAAAGAAACGCAAAACCCGAGTTTAACAGAGTTCTTCACGATCTCACAGCATGTATTTCAACAACTTGTCGGTGCGATTGAACGAATTAAGGATGCTCCGCATCATCGGCTTTATCAGGAACAGAAACTTATGGATGCTGCAAAAGTAAAGCGAGCAGGCAAGGAAAACATCGCCTTCCTAGCACGTCATCCGCATTTTCTTGAAAAGGATGCAAAGCATGGCGTTGTGGAGGTAGGCGGGCAACGCTATCGACCGACGAAATTATTGGAAACGAAGCGGAAGCTCGATTTCGATACAGGGGAAAATCGTTTTCTTCGATGGGTGCTGGAACGAATCGATAGCAAACTGAAGCAGCTCCGTTCGCGGATCGCTCTGAAAGATCGAAAACCCGATCCGCTTCTCATCGAAAAAATCCAGCGCATGCAAACGCAAATTCAACGCTTGTTGCAATTTGATTTTCTCCGGGATACGGGGCCATTAAGACAGATTTCCGTTTCGCTAGTACTGCAAATGGCACCGGGATATCGCGATGTTTATCGGATCTACTTGATGTTAATGAAAGGGCTTTCGATTCAAAGCGATCTGTTTCATTTGTCGATGAAGGATTTAGCTCAGTTGTACGAGTATTGGTGTTTTCTCAAAATTCATGATCTATTAAGCAAAAAGTATAAGTTAATCAAACAAGATGTCATCCGGGTCAATCGAAACGGGTTATTCGTTACTTTGGATCGGAAGCAATCGGCGGCGGTGCAGTACGAAAACCCGCGCAACGGCGAGCGTTTCACATTGTATTATAATTCCTTGCCAGCCGAGGACCGCCAGTGGCCGACCTTATCGCAGAGACCGGATAATGTGTTGACTTTACATAAGCATGATGTCGATCAAAAGCAGCAGATATATAAATATGTGTTCGATGCAAAATACCGCCTCAACCCTGCTTACGAAGGTACGCCCTATCATAGAACTTACGGATTACCTGGGCCGGAGGAAGAAGACATAAACACGATGCATCGTTACCGAGATGCCATTGTCTACCAAGAGGCGGGTACGAACCAGTACGAACGCAGCATGTTCGGGGCATATGTGCTTTTCCCGTATGCGAATGAGGAACAATTCCAACAGCATCGGTTTTATAAAAGTATCGAGTTGATAAACATTGGCGCATTTCCGTTCTTGCCGAATGCGACGAGCCTCATGGAAAAATTCTTAGACGAGCTCATCCAAGATAGTCCGGAAAAAGCATACGAGCGTTCAACGCAGCCGCGCGGCACGAAACAATATTACGAAAATAAACTCGGCGGAAAAAATGTATTGGTAGGTTCGTTGAAGCATCACTCGCAATTAGAGGTAGTCATTGAACATAAATTCTATCACATGCCGCTAGCGAATATAACGGATCATTCCATCTTGACGCAGCTAGAGTATATTGCAATTTATCAATCGAAAAATCTGTTTGCTTCGGGACAACAGGGTGTTTTCTTGTATGGGAAAATTTCTGGTTGGGAGGTCATACCACGTGGGCAGATCAAGGAACGTCCTGTCCGTAAGGGTACCGAAAACAAGCTCTATGTCAAATTTACGGTTGAACAATGGGAGACAAGACCAACCCCGATTCTATCCGGCGGACTCGGAGTGCGAACCTGCCTTTTTACCACGAAATACATGTTCGATCGCGCCATCGAGATTGCCGAACTGAAACTGGACACGGAAGAGCAGCTTAGAGAGTGGCGGGAGAAGAGACGCGTGGGACGGGTGAAGGTGGAGCTTGATCATGAGCATGTGGATGTGGCAGGGAAGGTGTTGGGGGTGAGGGTGGAGGAGTGAATGCTGTTTTTTGATATCCAAAACTTTCAAATATTTTAACTTTGGGTGCGTGTAACATCTTTACAAGTAATTATTCCAAATGGATAAATAGGTTGGGAATAAGAATATTTTATTATGGAGTTATACTATGAAAAAGATTTTGAAAAAATTACGTAATAATTTTAATAAAGAGAAAAAACAAATAAACCTAAATTTCGAAAGTACCGTTCATTGAAAACATAAAAAAGTGCCCAAATCTTTGGTAGAATGGTGTTTGTCGAGAACACTACACCCAAAGAGAGGAGCACCTTTTAGGTGAAGTCTAC
>NZ_CAKKLI010000085.1:0-8112 GCF_918697855.1 Paenibacillus sp. CECT 9249
GAAAGTGTATCCACATAATGTTGACTTGAACCGAACGAACTGGGAAACCTCCACTTTTTTACAGTCCGCGAGGCAGATCCACTATATTCAGTGTTTGATATTACGGGCTTTCGAAATTTAGGATAATAATTCTTATTATTTCAGATAGATTCGATAATTCACATATTAATCCCCTTCTATATGTTGATTAAGTTTGGATATATTATTAATAAATAACCCTTCTACTAGGAGGGTTATTTATTAAATTTTTGGTATATTGGAGTCAAAACGGAGTATAATAGTATTAAAATTTATTATTAGGAGGAATATTATTTTGTCAGAAGATACAAAGAATCAAAATGTTAATGATCGCCTTTCAACAATAGAATCTAAGATTAATTTAATTTATACTAGACAAAAAAAAAGCAATGTAATTTATACCATACTTATTATATTATTTGTTATCTTTATAATTATACAACTCGTAAGTTTTTATGCGATTAATTTACCATAGAGCATATTTGTTTCTTTATAGGCTGTAATATTCTAAACTAAAAATACATCTATATGAAAGCTCTCCTATTCAACTAGTAAAGTAAACAATCAGAAGAAAGGGAAATAGAATGACCTTTGCGAATATACCTCTAGAAGCGAAGCAACGCGCGCTGGCCGAATTGCGCGACATCAAGACGACGTTCGCGGCTCGCAATTGGTTCGCCGGCACGAGCGGCAATTTATCGGTTCGCGTCGGCGACTATGAACCGGACCGGTTTCATTTCGCCATTACGGCCAGCGGCAAAGACAAATCGGCGAATACGCCGGAAGATTTCCTGTTCGTCGACGCGCAGGGCAAAGCATGCGAAACGACGCAATTGAAGCCAAGCGCGGAAACGGCGATCCATAGCGAAATTTACCGGCTAACCGGATGCGGCGCGATCTTCCACGTACATACGGTATTCAACAATATCGTATCCGAATGGTTCTGGGAACGCGGCTCGATTCCCGTGGACGGCGTGGAGCTGATTAAAGGCTTCAACATATGGGAAGAAGAAGCGCATATCGATATTCCGATCGTCCCCAATTATGCCGACATTTCGAAGATCGTGCCTTGCATCGGCCCGAAACTCGATCCGCGCATTCCGGGCATTATGATCCGCAAGCACGGCATTTGCGCTTGGGGCGCCAACGCCTTTGAAGCGAAACGGCATCTGGAATCTTTCGAATTTTTGTTCGAATACGTCTACCGCTGGGAACTGCTAAAATCGGCTCGAAGCGGCATGTGACGGCGCAAGGCTTTAATAGAATACATGCGAACGATCCGAACGCTAGGCTGCACTTCAGCTTAGCGTTTTTTTGCGCTCCGGCCAAATCCAAGCGGATGCCTGCCTGCTCCTGAATAAGACCTCTCCCCTCAGGGGAAAATAGCGGCATATTCCTTGCGTACCAAATAACGCTTAGGCATAGGGAGGGTATAACGATGCTGCGGTTCGAGCATGTCGGCAAAACGTATCCCGACGGATTTCAAGCCGTTTCCGATTTGAATTTTGAAATCAACCGCGGGGAATTTATCATTTTCATCGGGCCAAGCGGCTGCGGCAAAACGACGACGATGAAAATGATCAATCGCCTGATTCCTCACACGGAAGGCGTCATTACGATTAACGGCAAAGACATTACGAAGGAAGACCCGGTAAAGTTGCGGCGAAGTATCGGCTATGTCATCCAGCAAACCGGCCTGTTCCCTCATTACACGATCGAGCAAAATATCGGACTGCTGCCCGATTTGAAAGGCTGGGACGCCGCCAAAAAGAAACAGAGAGTCAAAGAAATGCTGGACTTGGTAGGATTGGACCCGGCCGTATTCGCCAAGAGGTATCCAAAGGAACTGTCGGGCGGTCAGCAGCAGCGTGTCGGCGTAGCTCGCGCTTTGGCCGCGGATCCCGAAATCGTGCTAATGGACGAACCGTTCGGCGCGCTCGATCCGATCACAAGAGAACAACTGCAGGATGAATTGCTGAAGCTGCAGCAAGAAATGAAAAAAACGATCATATTCGTTACGCATGATATGGACGAAGCGCTTAAGCTCGGCGATCGCATCGCGGTCATGAAAGACGGGTCGCTCGTGCAGATGGAAAGTCCGGAAACGCTGCTACGGGAACCAGCGCACGGGTTTGTGGAACAGTTTATCGGGCAGAAGCGGATTTATCAAAATCCGGAATATATCCCTGTTATCGATATTATTCGAACCGATCCGGCGCTTGTCCGGAAAGACCGGTCGCTGGAAAAAGCGATTGCTTATATGAGACAGCGCAGAACGTATACGCTGCTTGCCGTCGAAGAAGACGGAACGCTGCTCGGCATCGTTTCGGCATATGACGTGTTGCAAAATATCAATAAAGCGAAGACGATCGAGGAGCTTGTCCGTCCCGCCGAGCCTTCCTTGCTCGATACGGCATCCGCCAAAGACGCGCTGATGGCGATTTCGTCGGCCAAGCATGGCATTATTCCCGTCGTCGACGCAAATCGCAAAATCGTCGGCATCGTGACGCGCGGTACGCTGCTCACGACGTTTGCAAGCCATTGGGCCGGAGGTGAACATCAAGAATGAACGGAACGTTATGGCAGCAATTAGCCACTCAATTTACGCTTCGCTGGAACGAATTGATTGCGGCGATAGGACAGCATATTATTCTCGTCCTTCTCTCGATGCTGATCGCGATCGTGATCGGCATTCCCGCCGGCATTCTCATCTCCCGCGTTCCATCTTTGAAAGGCTGGGTGCTCGGCGTGGCCAGCATATTGCAGACGATCCCGAGCCTGGCGCTGCTCGGATTCATGATTCCGCTCTTCGGCATCGGCACGCGAACGGCGGTCGCCGCATTATTTCTCTATTCCCTGCTGCCGATTATCCGCAACACGTTTACCGGAATTAAAGACGTCAATCCTTCCGTCATCGAGGCGGCCCGCGGGATGGGGATGACGCAAAGCCAAATCTTATTCCGCATCGAATTGCCGCTCGCTCTATCCGTCATTATGGCCGGAATCCGCACGGCAACGGTTATCAATATCGGAACGGCGACGCTCGCGGCGTTCATCGGCGCCGGAGGTCTCGGGGAATTTATCTTCTTGGGCATTACCAGAAATATCGATGCGCTTATTTTTCTTGGAGCGCTGCCGGCGGCGTTGCTCGCTTTGCTGATCGATTATTTGCTCGGCATGGTGGAACGCGCAACGACGCCGCGCGGTTTAAAAATCTAACCCGGCGCTTTGGACGGAGGAACGACATGAATCGAACAGGTGCAATGCAGCGATGGTGTGCTGCGCTGCTGGCGGCGTTATTGGCCGTCTCGCTGCCGGCTTGCGGGAATACGGAAAATAAAACAGGCAGCGTCCGAAACGCGAATATTACGGTCGGCTCGAAAAATTTTACCGAAAACATTATTTTGGCGCATATGATGGCCGATCTCATTGAAAACCGAACCGGGCTGACCGTGAACCGCAAAATGAATTTAGGGGGATCGAATGTTGCCTGGACGGCGCTCAAAACCGGCGATATTCAAATCTACCCGGAGTATACCGGAACGATCGTGACCAACTATTATCAGGAGAAAACCGGTTCGTCGGAAGAAACGCTGGCGCGAACGAGGGAATTGCTGAAGCGGGATCGATTGCAATTTCTCGAACCGTTCGGCTTCAACAACACATATATTCTTGCGGTACGCCCCGAAACGGCGGAACAATATCAATTGAAGACATACAGCGATTTGGCGAAAGTGGCGGCCGAGCTCGACTTTGCCGTTCCTTTCGATTTTCTCGACCGTCCGGACGGCTACCCGGGATTGCAGGCAATGTACCAAATGAAGTTTAAACGGGTGAAAGGGATGGATCAAGGCATTATGTACCGATTGATCGGCCAGGGCGATACCGATGTCGTCAGCGCCTATTCGACCGACGGGCAGGTCGACATTCATCACTTGACGCTGCTTCAAGACGATAAACATTTTTTCCCTCCCTATGACGCCGGTCCGGTCGTACGGGAAGACTTATTGAATCGATATCCGGAGATTGCGGACGCCCTCGCGCCTTTGAAAGGCGCCATAACCGAAGAAAAAATGCGGGAAATGAACGTCAAAGTCGATATCGGCCATAAAGCCGACGTCGTCGCGCGGGAATTTCTCGTTGCGAACGGCCTCATTTCAGAAAAAACCGAATGAGATGCCCGCTCATCGATTGCCGAATAAATTGCGCTCCTCTCGCTTCGGCAAATACGAACGATTGGATTAGCGTCAACAAATAATAGGCGAGTTCGCGCGGATCGCCGTCGACAAACTGGCCCGAGGCTTGCCCTTCCCGGATGATCGTCGAAACGGCATGCACGTTTGCAAGCATTTTCGATTTCACGGAATGTTTCAACGCAGGGGACACGGTCTCGGATACGAGCAATTGGTCGATAAAAATATGCTGAAACATCGCCTCCTGAAACGGACGGCAATCCATCGTATCAAGCAGACGCATTAATTTTTGCTGCGGGTCCATGCGAAGGGGCTGCACTTGCTCGATATTTCGCTTCAACCCGCTAAGGCTGTTGTCGACGATCGATATATAAATTTCTTCCTTGGATTGAAAATAGTTATAGATGAGGCCGTGGCTCATGCCGGCCTTATTGGCGATGTCCGAAATTTTGGTGGCGGCTATCCCCTTTTCGGAGAACAATTGGACAGCCGCTTCCAATATTTGATCGCATCGCTCTTTTCTGCATTCGCGGTCTCTCTCGACATTTCTCGGCACAACGATTCACTCCTAACGAACGTTCATAGGCATTATGAATTCGTCGAGTTCGGCACGTTCGCCGGCGCTCCGGAAACGGTCGCGGCAACGGCGGAACGGTTCCGTCTGTTCCAAGTTAGGGAAAGCGCCAAACTGCCCACAAGAATGAGCGCGCCGAACATATACGGGAAATTGACATGCGTGTCGAACAAAATGCCCGCCAGCGCAGGTCCGAAAATATTGCCCAAGCTCATATACGCATTGTTCATGCCTGCGACAAAGCCCTGTTCCTCCCCCGCCATCTTCGACAACAGCGTATTGATGGCAGGCCGCATAATCGAGGTGAACGTGAAGAAAAAGAGCGTCACGAGCATGACGTACCAGAATTGTCCCGACAGCAGCATGCCGACGAGCGCAATGGCGGATAAAATAAAGGTCAGGTTAATTAATGTTTTCTCGCCGAAGCGTTTAATTAATTTATCGATCAACAACGCTTGAATAACGACGCCGGCTAACGCTCCGCATGTGATCAGGATTGAAATTTCCCTTGCGCTGAATCCGTACTTGTGATCGACGAACAGCGGGAAGATCGCTTCAAAATTAGCGAGCCCGAATGTAAGTGTAAACACTAGGATGAGCAGTACGAAATAAGGCGCTTTAAAGGAACGCGCGAATTGACGGAACAGACTTTCCTTCGCAACCTGAATATTGCGATTTTCCAGTTGCTTCTCCTTCGGCAACGATTCCGGCAAAAACGCCAGCGACGACAACATCGCGAGTGCGCCCACGCAGGCGGACACGTAAAAAGGAGCGCGCAATCCCAGTTCGGCTAGAAATCCGCCGATGCCCGGACCGATGACGAATCCGAGCGACATGGCCGCTCCTAGCAGTCCCATGCCTTTTCCCCGCTTTTCCTCCGTCGTCGTGTCGGCCACATAAGCCATCATCGAAGGGATCATCGCCGCCGCCCCGATTCCGCCGAGCAACCTGGCAAAGTAAAGGAGCCATACATGCGAAGCGATCGCAAATAATAAATTGGAGATCGAGAATAAAGCCAGTCCGGCAATGATCAACTTTTTCCGCCCGTATTTATCCGACCATTCCCCGCCGATCGGCGAGAAAATAAACTGCGTTAACCCGAAGGCCGCCACCAAATATCCGGCCGTTTGGCCGCCTGCGTTGAATTCTTTCAAAAACTCCGGCAGTACCGGAATAATTAATCCGATGCCAAGCATGGCAATGAACATATTCACCATCAATAAAAACAATGGGGAATTGCGATTATCAGATCTACTCTTCATGGTCTCTCCCTCTTTCTGATCTATTGGAATAGTATATCTGACAGATTGAATGAAAGTCAATTTGTAAAATAAAAAAACCTTTCGAAAAGGTTGAAAGGTTTTTCCATGATGATGCAAAAATTTCTGCTAAACGCGATTGCTTACGGCCGAATGGCCCCGGTTGGAGTTTTTCTCGCATCCGCCGTTTTGGCATTGATGGAAATGGCCGAAAAAATCGAGCCGATGATCGGATACCGTAAATCCGAATTCCCGTTCGATGCGTTTCTCCATCGCAACCAGCCAATCGTCTTTAATTTCTTCCACCGCACCGCATTCGGTACAAATTAAATGATGATGCATATGTTCATGGTCGTCGCTGCGCAAGTCGAAGCGCGCCGCTCCGTCGCCGAAATTCATCTTCTCTACGATTCGCAGTTCGCTGAGCAATTCAAGCGTTCGATATACCGTAGCCAGCCCGATATCGGGGGATTTGTCTCTAACAAGCATGAACACTTCTTCTGCGCTTAAATGATCTTCTTCGTTCTCCAGCAGCACTTGCAGCGTCGAAGCGCGCTGCGGCGTCAATTTATAACCTTCGCCCGACAATTGCCGATTTATTTTATCAAGCCGTTCCGCTATCGTCATGGTTGAAACGTACCTCCCTGGTTTCCAGCGTTTGAAACAAGTTATTTAGAATAATTCTAATTTAATAATATCCTATTTCCTTGCCGGATGTAAAGCTTTTTTATGTCGCGGACGGCAAATGGCTTTCTCATTGGGACGAATACTTGACGACAGGCCATTTCTCTTTGCGGAGCGCATTCATTAGTTCCGGTCCGACGCGCAGCGTATCTTGAACCAGTTCGCGCGGGGTAAGCGCCATCCATTGATTCAGCGATATATCCGCGAAACGGTCGCTTTTGAACATTTCCAGAAACCACAATGTTTGTTCTCCGGTATTTTGAATATAGTGACCGAAAGCGAACGGAACATACCCGACGTCGCCTGCCCTGTAATCGAACGTACGGGCCGTGCCGTCCGCCGCAAAGGCGGTCATCCGCCCTTGGCCCGAAAGATAATATTGCCACTCGTCGTTATTCGGATGCCAATGCATCTCCCGCATCCCCCCAGGCTTAATCTCGACCAGCGCCGCAGCGATGGCCGTAGAGATGGGAAAGTTGGAGGAGTCGACAATACGGACCGAACCGCCGGGAGTGCGGCTCGGCTGCTGAGCAAGCAAACGATGCATAAAGCTCTTCGGCACCGTGCCGTAAGGGCTCATGATTTGCTGGGTTGCGATCGCCCCCGGCACCTTGGCCTGATACATGTACACCTGCTTGGAAGGAATATGCGCAAAGGCGCTTTCCCGCACGCCGAAATTGGCCGCCAGCACATCTTTCGGCGTATGCGCAAACCAGTCGGAAATTGTAAACGTGTCGTTCTCGGAAAATTTGCCGTCGTCGAATACGAGCAGAAACTCGCATCCTTCCTCCAGCCCTTGAATCGAATGCGGCACGCCGGGAGGAAAGTACCATAGATCGCCTACGCCCACATCGGCAATAAAGTTTCGCCCGTCTTGATCGACCGCCGTAATCCGGGCCCGTCCGTAAATCATAAACGACCATTCCGCCTGCTTGTGCCAGTGCAATTCCCGCACGCCGCCGGGCGTCAGGCGCATGTTCACGCCGGATAACGTAGTGGCGATCGGCAATTCTCTCTCCGTCACCTCGCGCGACCAGCCGCCGTGCTCTAACCGCATATGCGTATCGGAGAAGGAAAATTTCAAGTTGGGGACCGTGCCCGCATCCGTCGGCGGCGGAACCAATAAATCCGGATTTTGCATATCCCGCAGCACGTCGCGCGGACCGGGATCGGTCGCGCCCGCTCCGTCCTCCCGAATCGGTTGGGGAGCGCCTACGAATTCCTGTCGATCTTGAGGAAGTTTCCTCATAACAGCACACTCCTCATATAGTATTTCTTGAAGGCAGTTTTGAGTTTACTTCCAGTCCCCTAGGGGACTGGCGGCCGCCTTCAAAATTTCCAGTTGATCTTTGAAAAATAAATTTGGGACTGGACTTTCCGGAAT
>NZ_CAKKLI010000086.1:0-7931 GCF_918697855.1 Paenibacillus sp. CECT 9249
TAAATGACTTGATTTTCGGGCTGGGTTTAGTTTGGTGCTGTCATTTTCCCTGACTCCCTTGCTTTACGGCCAAGAAAATTTCCAATTCTCAAGAATCAGGGACTTGACATCTTACCGCTGGACTTAGTTACTAATTCCGAGTGCTTTATATACAGCAGACATTGGAACAATATTTTGGTATTGATCAATTACAGTCAAATCAGTATTAAAAGACTTTTTAAGTTTAGATTCTGCAATCTTTTGAGTATATATAAAGTAAGAGTCGAATACAGAAGTTTCACCATATAAATCGTTGTCCTCATATATAACGATATTAATACTAAATTCCCCAAGGTTACTGAAGTTGTAAATAGTATCTGTTTTTAATACTGTGGATTTTCCTTTTCTTTGGTTCTCACCTTCAATTACGCTGGCAACAACACGCTTACCCTCTATTGAAGGTACATTAATTTTTAGGGTTTTATTGGAAGAGTCGAAGTCGATACCCTTAAATATCTTCTGCGCAACTTCCTTTTGATTTCCTACAGGCGTCCACGTAACAGAACTTTCAGGAACCGGAGTTTCCCAAGGAGTGTTAATTTCAACTACGTTATTTTGTCCATTACTTCCGGATACCCATTTAACATCAGCGCCAAGTCCCTCAGAGATTACGCGGAGAGGAACCATTGTACGTCCGTTCTGGAGAACCGGAGCGCCTTCAATAGTTGAGACTTTACCATTTTTCTCGACCTTCTTGCTATTAAGCAAGACTTTAACTTCATTATGTTCAGGTTCATCAATTGTTGCAGTAATAGGTTGGTCATTAGATACCCATTCAACCTTTGCGCCAAGGGCTTCGGAGATGAAGCGAAGCGGGACATAGGTTAACTGCGAATTTGTATCAATGTAAGCTGGTGCTTCATACGAATTAACTGTGTTTCCGTTTACTTTGATGATAACAGCTTGGTTCCCAGCGGCATTAACGGTTAAAGGTAATGATGAAACGGCAACTGCCGATGCAAACATGATTGATAAAAATCGGTTTTTCATTAGTTGTGCGTCCTCCTTAAACTGTAGTGCTGATACTCTCAATTACTGTTGATACCCAGAGCTTTGTATACAGCATTTAGAGACACATTATTTTTGTATTGATCCTTAACTACAAGGTCTGTAGATGGTACTCCATCTGCCCAACCATGTTTTTTTGCCAATGAGTATGAAAAAATTGTGTACTCGTCATCTGTCTCTGTATAAGTTTCATCAGTAAAAATGGTAATATCCAGTTTAAATTCGTCAGGCAGGTTTTTAAATGTGTAAACTTTACCCAAAACTATTTTCTCTTTTTTAGTACCATATTGAATACCTACAAGCGGATTCTTACTAGGCATTTTAGGGATACTAAAACTTAATGTACGTGTTTCATTATCCC
Source organism: Paenibacillus sp. CECT 9249 (assembly GCF_918697855.1). NCBI lineage: Bacteria > Bacillati > Bacillota > Bacilli > Caryophanales > Paenibacillaceae > Paenibacillus > Paenibacillus sp. CECT 9249. Next base: position 1,409 of record NZ_CAKKLI010000086.1, read on the forward strand.
AAGTGAGGGGCTTAAATATCTGATTACCGTAAACCTTTTGTTCTTCAGTAGGATTCCAAACCGCTGTATCCTCTTCCACTACATTAGCCGGTATTTTCAAGGATTCTTGGGAAGTATCTGACTGCACATTTTGGTTGTCTGAGTCAAAACCCAAAGCCTCAAGTACTACACTTAGCGGCACAATATTCTTGTACTGATCAACTACAATAATATCTTCCGTGTTTGTACCAGGTTTGCCTTCAAGATAATGAGGCAATTTATCTTTAGAATATAAGTCGTACTTATCGACAATGAAAATTCCACCGTCTTTTTCTTCAACAATTTGGATATTCATCTTCACACTGTTAACATCATTGTATTCGTACAACTTATTAAGCGTTATTTTCTGGTATTTGGCATCGTTGATTGCAATTCCAGAAATAACCTCTTTGCCATCAACAGACGGAACTTTAACCTTCAAGTTTTGGTTAGCGATATCATATCGAATTAGCTTAAACACTTCTGTGGCATATTCTTTCTGTCTATCAGTCGGCGACCAAGTAACTTCCTGAACATCTTTAATCTCACTATTCGGGTTATTGTACTTATCTTCGGTTGTTGGCGCTGCTTTAAGCACATCAAGTTTTGTTTTAACGTTCCTTGTGAATGCAATCGCTTCGGCACGGGTCAATAGATCATTCTCTTTATAACCGGAGATACTTCTCTCCGTTTTCCCATTGGATAACCCGGTATCTAGTAAGTAATGTATAGAATCTCTCACATTAAAATTTTTCCCTGATGCATTGGTTAGTAGTTTGGCAACTTGGCCGCGGTTTATTGGCTTATTTGTATCATCAACAAGCGTCCAATTGCTTTCACTAGCGTACTTTAATAATGGAGCATCCCACGTATCCTCTTCCGTTGGTTTCGGTATATCGACTTTGTAGGCTTTGAGCAACATAGAAAGAAATTCGGATTGTGTGACGTTCTGATCGGGCTTGAACGAGCCGTCAGGATAGCCACTTACGATTTGGTTTTCCAATCCCCACTGAATGGCAGAAAACCCCCAATGCGTCTCTGATACATCGTGAAAGGCTGATTTCGAATAGGTTGATTGATGTTCATTTGCTATCACTGTTACTGGCATAGTGATTAATGACAACGAAAGGCTTAATGAAATAAAAGTTCTTCTCATTGGTTTCCCTCCAGTTATTGTATAGTAAAACGCTTCATTACGATATATATTACACGAAACATATATCGTTATAAAGTCAAAGTACATTGGATAACATAGGGGAAAAAGCAGTTAGGAGCATTTCCCTTGAAATTAAGTGAAGCCAGAAACAATAAAAATATCGTTCAAGAGGATTTGGCTCACATGATCGACGTATCGTTAAGGTACTACCAGCGGTTAGAGAGCGGAAAATCCATTCCAACTATTAAGATAGCTTTACGCATATGTAGAATATTGGACGTAAGCCCATTTGAAATCGATGAATGGCAAGATGATTGAAACCGTCAAGCATTAGCTGGCGGTTGTTTTTATGTCATCCAACAAAATTATATTGAGATGAGTTTTTTTATTTCAACGGACTTTAAGTCACATTCGTTTAAATTCAGACAAAAATATACAACCAAAGTCATAATTAACCGATATATCAATTAGGAATATTGTTGGATAGCGTGGGTGTTGATTGTGGATATACGGTCAGAATTCGGCCTAAGGGTAAGGGAGCTTCGGGCGCGAAGCGGTATGTCACAAGAACTGTTAGCAGATCGTTCAGGATTGGATAGAACTTATATTAGCGGCGTCGAGCGTGGAGAGCGGAATATAAGCTTGGTGAATATCGAAAAAATTGCCGCCGCGCTAAATGTATCTATTGAATATCTGTTTTCGAGTGAGCGGTTTTCAGCGAATCTGGCTTATCAGCAAAAGGACTTTAAGGTTCCCTTTTTGGAGCGTTTCAAATTCCATTTAGACACTGACAGGAAAATTCTGGCCTTTCAGGTGAACGGATTATTAACGGGAGAAAATGTGGATTATATGTCTCGTACTTTGTTAGGCATTACGTCCGCCTTTTCACAAGGTGAATTGAATATTTTCGTAGATCACCGCGAGATGAAAGCATCGGATGGTGAACCCGTTGTATATTCACCTGAGGTAGCGGAGCGAGCGGTTCAATTCCAGCAAAAAGTAATCTCATGGGGTAAACAGGCGGTGGTGCTGTGCAATTCAGAATTTATGGTTCATCAAATGAACCACGTAACGACAATTAGCGGAATACGTGACAAAGCGGTTCATCTGTATGGAAAAGATAAAGAGATGATCGGCAGGGCATATGAATTGCTGGATATTAACGGAAATGAATTGATTAAGTAATTTGGGAAAAACATGAACCTTGTTCTGTAGAAGAGTTTAGGTATAGAACTGTCAGATTTCAGATATATCTTCCAATTTCATGAAGGATAATGATGTATGCTGTCGAATAATCTACCAAATAGATAATAGATAATTTTAACTTTTCTAAGTTTACATAGGCATTTGGGAGGATATGAATGACTAGTCAAAACATTGCCCATCTGAGGAAAATGTATTCTATAGGACGATTAGTTCCTTTTATAGGTGCTGGTTTATCAGTTCCTTTTAAAATTCCGAGTTGGGTAGATTTAATAACCGAATTAGCTTCAAATATGCCATCACAATTTCGACCAGTTGTGCAATTTGAACTGGATCACAAAAATTATTGGGATGCTGTGGAATGCTTAATAAAGTATGGTGGGTATGACGAAAGACAAATTCAAGAAGAAATTGTTCGGTTAATTCAAGAGAAGCAGGTTAGATGTCCAAGTGATGATGAACATAATTACTCTGACATAGGGAAATTAGATTTTCAACGTATTTTGACTACTAACTATGATCAATGGCTATTTGAATATTTACAAGGAGATCGGTTATATCCTCAGATATTAAGCCAATCTTCTGTTAGTTCTCATGAGTTGGTTTTAGATCCATCACCAAAACGAATATGGCATTTGCATGGAAATATATCGGATACTGGTTCACTAGTTCTTACTAGAACAAAGTATAAACAGGTTTACTCGCAAGAAAAGTATAAAAGACTATTTTCGTTATTATCGGGAAGCTGTGTGTTATTATTTATGGGCTTTTCTTTTGATGATGAGTATATAAGGCAGCTTATACAAGATTACAACGATACTTTTCAAGCGCGACATTTCATCTTGTTAGATCGGCCAAGTACAGAAATAACAAGAGAGCTAAAAGAAAAGTACAGGTTGGAGGTTATTCCTTACGACTCAACAAATTCAGGTCATGCCAAAGAAATTCGTAGAATTTTGTATGAGATAACTGCGACGGAATCTCTCCCTCCTTCATCTATGGATGACGATGAGCTTTTTGTTGAGCCACCTGACCCTGAAACGAAGAAAGATTTAAACAGCAATTTGTTTTGCAAAAAGATTAAACTAGAGAGAATTGATAATGAAACCTATGAACTAAGTAAAGATTTTTTCTTTTTTGCTGATAAATATATCAGAAAATTAAGGAAGAAACGTTTTGATGAAAGAGTAATTGGAACAATTTTGACAGTATGTGCTATGAAATATGCGGATATTAAAAGGTCTAGTTATAATGTTCATTTTGATAGTCAATTATTTATTGATGAAGTTCATAAACAATTTGGTTGCCTTGATTATGGAAGGCTGACTAAGGTAATTCAAGAGTGCCTTCCATATGATTTTGAAAATAAAGGGCTGATTCATGTATTAGCAGATGACTGGGAAAAAGATATTTGGTGGGGAGAAAATAGGATAAGTAAGGATGAATATTATGCAGAACAGTAACTTGCCAGCTTCTCTCAGGTTGCTTTTCAATAATCCTTTTTTGGAAATGATGAATGTGCTATTAGTCATTAATGCATTCAGCAAACGTTCAGGATTAAATATTAGACATATATTGTTTTATTATAGTGTAGCTGTGTCTGATATTGAATTACCATCCCTTGAGAAAAACGAAAATAAATACGATTCTCTAGATAACGAGAATATTTATTTTGACATTCAAAGACAAATTAAAAATATATTAATAAATTTATACTCTCAGAACTATATTAGCATTTCACAAGAAAAGAACGATAATTACATGTGTTCAATAACAACTGAAGGGAAGGAAATCGTAGCGCAATTAGAAAGTTCCTATTTTAAAAAGATGCAAGAGAAAATTAATTTAATAAAAGAACAAATTAAGTACTCTGTTGAGGCTGAAAAATTTATTATGGGAGTAAAAAAATGATTCAATCCGTCAGAATTAACAAGCTGATTGTTGAAGGTGACTTTTATAAAAGAACGTTTCCTTTTGACCGAGGGCTTAATATTATTTCGGGTGACAGTTATAGCGGTAAATCACTTGTTTTAAAATTAATAGACTACTGCCTTGGAGATAAAGAAAAGATAAACTTAAACGTTCAAAAGGAATTAGGGCAATTTTGTGATTATGTTTTTCTAGAGCTTGAAATAATGGGCAAAACTTTCACTCTTAAAAGAGAACTAAAACAAAACACATCTAAAATTCATATATATTATGCTGGAGCGCAAGAAATCCCTTCATTTATTCCTAAAACGATTGATTATCAGGATTTATCGAGGTTCATTCTTGATTTGTTGGAAATACCTGAGTTTAAGAGAATCAAAAACAAAGCCCACGATACGACAAAAACGACAGAATCAATTTCTTTCAGGGATATACTGCGCTTTGTATATATCAATCAGCACGAATTAGGAACTAAGAACTTTTTGAACTATGAGAATCCTTTTGTCAGGCCCAAAAATAAACCGACGTTTCAATTACTCCATAAGTTGATAAATCCGGATTTAGATGCTTTAATTCAACAAATTGTTGATAATGAAAATAAGATTAAACAACTTGAACGGGAAATTGAAGGATTAAATCAATATCTCAAGGAACGAGATGCAGAAGACCAGTTGCTTTTGCAGGGAGAATTAATTAAGTTATCCCAAAAGATTAATGAAAAAAGAGAGGAAAAACAAAGACTTCTTCAAAAGATAAATGATAAGAAGAGCGAAAATAATAAATTGTATAACGAAGTTAGACTTGAAGTTATTAATCAAGCTAGGGAACTTTCAAACATGGAGGAACTTCGTAGAAGTATTCAGTTTTCGTTAAGTAGTAAAAAGAATCTTCTTGATGATTATAATAAAGAATTGGAAGAAATGGTTGCAACGAAGGAAGCATTCTTTCACTATAAATTTGACCATCATGAACATCACTGTCCTTTGTGTGATTCAATAATAAAAATGAATCAACCTTTAGAAAGCAAAGAATCAATAGAACATGCTATCAATCAATTAAATAAAAAAATATCTACTCTAATAGCGTCGATTCAGCAAAATGAATCCGCATTAAACGAAGCTAACTCTTATATTGACCAAATAAAGGGCAGGAAAGAAATTTATGATACTGCTTTTAAAAAGTTTTCAGAGAATATCGAGACACCTTTCCTTGCCGAGATAGAGGTTCTTAATAGTTTTATTTCTTCCTTTCAAAACAATGAAAACCTCATTAAAGAGTTTATTCGTGTTCACAAAAAAATTGAAGAAAAGAATATTGAAATTAGTTCTACTCAAAAAATGCTGGATAGATTAAGAAGTCAGGAGCAGGGCTTACGAGTTGAAGGTAAAGTTGAGGAAGATATCTTAATATTTATAAATAATGAGTATAGAAAATTATTAAAAAAGTTTAATTTCTCTACGAATCCGTTAGCTGATTATATAGATAACGAGTCTTATATGCCTTACTACCACAATGCAAGTGTTTTCGAACATGAGAGTGGTGGTTTGGTTATGTGTATACAAATAGCTTATCTTGGTGCGATATTAAAACTGAAAATTGAGCAACCTCAATTAAATCATCCTGGCCTATTGATGTTGGATACATTAAGTAAGTATTTAGGTATAAATTCTAATGTAACAGATGATGAAAGATTAGATCCACAGAGTTATAGGGCAATTTATAGTTTCCTTATAGAACTTCAAGACGATGTTCAAATTATTGTTGTGGATAATACTCCTCCAGAATTAGCCGCTAATTTTGTAAAGTATGAATTTTACCGAAATGATCTCAAAGGATTTATCAATATGGACTTAAATGAAAAGAAGAGTCCAGAATGACGCGATTTTCCATTGAAATGATCGGCAAGGCTTATGAACCAATGTAAATTAATGGGAATAATATTAATCAATCCCATGAAATAAACCGCCAGTAATCTGATCGGCGGTTTATTTTTTGCCCAAAAGCAGCTTTTTGAGTCGAAAATAGTATAGGTGAATTATTAGTTTATTCACGAATTTTGTATAGCCACACTATCTGCATATTGATGGTTAAGTGTTATTGCTAACGCATAATGTCCGGAGATTGATGGTGTAAGTTATCCTGCTATTGACGGTTAATCTGACCGCATCCGGATATACGAGAGGGGGAATTATGATAATTCTCCCTGAATGACGCGTT
>NZ_CAKKLI010000087.1:0-6924 GCF_918697855.1 Paenibacillus sp. CECT 9249
TGGTAAATGACTTGATTTTCGGGCTGGGTTTAGTTTGGTGCTGTCATTTTCCCTGACTCCCTTGCTTTACGGCCAAGAAAATTTCCAATTCTCAAGAATCAGGGACTTGACATCTTACCGCTGGACTCTTTCCGATTCCTTTCAATCATTTTATCACACCCCAACATATATGTATATACCAGTATATACAATAGGGTTGGGAATGATACCTTATCCAAACTTCGATGTCATTTATGATCGATTCACCGTATCCATGGATAGGGTAAACTATGACAATAAGGGACACATCCTAGTTCGGCGAACACCTAGGTTAGTGTCCTTTTTCGGTATGATCCGGATAAGAATGGATAAGCTGATAAAGAATCGTCGACCACCAATCCAATTGTTCCAGTTCTTTGCATAAATGAGTGAAATTCTTCCGACCGTGATTGTCCTTTATGTCTTTATTCAATAGAGGAAAACGTGAGAGAAGAAGAAGTTTCCTTAAAATAATAGGGATTGTCATGGGCGGGCAAGTTTTCCGTAAAAAAGAAATCGAAGTCATCACTCCGAACTTTACATTTATTACGCAACATATACGACATGAACGTCTTGGCATAATCATTAGCAAAGATCCTCAAGTATTTGAGCGCCTCCATTCTTCCCCAACCTCGGGAAGCCTCCTCCGTTCGCGATGCCCTCATCTTCCTATGGGATTCAGCTCAGGACACATAATTTGAAATTTCGATCAGGTTCAGATCCGGATCGCGCACATAGACGGAGCGAATTTTACCCATTGCGCCTGTACGATCTACCGGGCCTTCTTCAATGGAAACATCGCAATTCTCCAAATGCCGAATCACGTCATCTAGCGGCATATTCGTAATAAAACACAAATCTGCCGAGCCCGGGCACGGCGTATTTGCCTTCGGCTCGAATTCGCGTCCGCGCTCGTGCAGATTGATCTTCTGCCGGCCAAACTGCAAAGCGTATCGTCCTCCGCCGAACTGGACGACCTCCATACCAAGCACTTTCCCGTAGAACTCTATCGTACTTTGCAGATTATTAACAGTAAGAACAAGGTGATCAAGACGGTCAATAACAATGCTGGAGGTCGGTGCAGTTCGTTTACGCATGGTATAAAACGCCCCTTTTCCAAGGTATGGTAAAATAACAGCAAAGACATCACACTAAAATTGTTCTATAGAAGAACTACTCACAGCCTCCAAAAAGAACTTCGGAGCTCTAACCACTTTCAGCGATTGAAAATCTTTACTTGGCATAACTGATTGCAAGATCGGAAGACACTCATTCAAATCATTCGTTCTCGTGCCAATCACCGGATCGCTCAACAATGAAAATCCAAAATCAGCATACAGTTTGATAGCTCGGTAACTCGATGGCTGCGTATGTAGAAACACCGGATAATCACAAGCCGACAGACTTTGCATGACATAAGAAAGCAATGCTCTACCGATTCCTAATCCTTCATATTGTTTTAATACCTTGAACCAATGAATCGTCGTGATTTTCTCATAAGCTCTCCAAGCGAAGCATGTTCCAATTGGTCGGTCTTGCGAATCACATACGAACAGACATTTATCAAAAAACAATTCTTTCTTATCCGCATATACATTTTGAAAGTAGGTCGACATGAATCCCCGATACTTTTCAGCCTCTGTCGGATCATCAAACGGAAAGTCCATCCAAATGCCGAGTTCATCTTCTCGACACTTGCGAATGTGAAGACCTTGCGGGAGACTTCGAACTGCGGCACGATTCAACACGGAACACATCATAAACAAGTTTTTATCCGGTATTCCTTCCGACAAAGAACTCACCTCATTTCAAACATGAAAGACTGCCATTTTCAAGCACCATTACGAGGAATTAATACCGATGCTTCGACACTTACTGCGACCCTCCGCTTTACCACTAGCGATGATACGGTTCACCGTATCACTTGATAGGGTAAACTAAATAAAGGGGAGCGACGGATATAATTATCTGTCACTCCCAATCTATCAAGATGCTATGCTGTATTCAATTACTTCCTTTGCCACAGCTTCTCCCTCAGCCTCAACAAGCCTTAGATAAGCGGTTGCTATTGCTATTTGTCTGTCGTATACAACTGTTACCTCATCATTTTGTTTAATCGTGATTTTAAACAATTTTTCATTCAGATCAAATTGATAGTACGCATAACAATGCTTTGTGTACATATCTTCAAACTTCATTTCGACAATTAAGTGATCATCAAGTTTCGTGTAATGTACATATTCGTAATTAGGTAATTTAGCATTAGCAAGTAATTCTTCCGGCCAAACATGATTTAAATGAACAGCTTCAAATAGTGCTTTCCGTAGTTCTTTGCTCATTCAATTTACTCCTTTCTTATGGTATCTCGAATTACTACTTTCAGATGATCTACAACTTGATCTAAATACTCTTGGGCGTATTCGACTTCCTTAATCGTCCACTCCCAATTTTCCCTTTTACCAAATCGTTCATACAACACTTGATTCAAATACCTTGCTATAAGTGCTGCATTATCAGAGTTCTCATCTGAAGCAATCCAACGATATTTTTTATATACAGGCAACCTAGCTAAATCTCTTTCTTCTTTAATCAACCCAAATTCAAGAATGATTTCTGCAGGAATTGTTTCTTGAACTTGTACTGCAAAATTATGCTTCACTTGCTTTACATACTTATCTGGTCTCAAATATATTGGATCGAAATCTTCAGGTTTCCTCTGGCTCTCAATTATTCTTCTAGCTTGATGGTCATCAATTTCGCCCATGACTTCTTTGAGTCGTACGATTTTTTTTCTCATTTCACGTTCATATTCATCATACTCTTGAGTAGTAGCAGTTGTCACGTAATCTTCGTATTCTACCTGAAAATCACCTTCAACTTCAACATCTCCAAAGTCGTAATTTTTGATTCCTTTTTCCATCTTCCCTTCCCGTTTGCGTTGCTCTCTTATTTTTTCAGTAATGTTTTTGTATTGTTGCTCTTTCTGATATTCTTCCCACAGCGGATCTAAATTTAAATCTTTATGTCCAACGACTACTGCTACATTATCACTTGCCGTTTTAGCCTGATTTGGAGGAATGCGTCGCAACGTCCTTCCAATAAATTGAGCATACGGTGCTAATGATCTAAAAGGTCGAAAAATAGCAGCAATACTCAAGTATGGATGATCATATCCCTCTCCAAGAAGGGCAACATGAATAACAGCATCAACTTCATGAGCTTCAATGGCTCTTAAACGATCTTGTCGAACTGGATCAGGTAACTTACTGTGGACCACCGTAGCCTTAAGACCTACATCATCATACATCTTTTCGATTTGTTGAGCATGTTCAATAGTACAAGCAACAGCAATGATTTTGTGCGGAACACCAGAAGCCCTTTTCTCCTGAAGCTGTCTATAGCTCTCCTCAACAACTTGCATACTACATTCGGGTGAATAAGCAACGCTGCGACTTATCCAATCCTCCTCTTTTAATCCCATATCTCTTATTTCTTCAATTGTATACTTTTCTTCTTCATTTCCATCTATCGTTAAATATAGTTTATCAGGAACCACGATAAAGTTCCTTAAAGATTTAACGTATCCTCTCTCCATCGCTCTTCCTAGCTTATAATCAATAACTGTATGACCCTCAATAGGTTTATTATCACTTCTGAAAGGGGTACCTGTTACTTTAACGACTTTCGCTCTGCTAAAATATTGAAGTGCTTTTTCCCAAGTCTGTGCAGGCGAATGATGAGCTTCATCAATAATTATCATGTCGAAGAAATCATTTTCAACTTTCTCTAATAAACTATTTCTACTCCGAGCTTGTAGTTTATGAACATTTAAAATGACTATATTAGCTGATTCAAGATCAGTTTGACGAGTGTCCTTTTCGTATTCAACAACAACTGGAAGTTGATCAAACCCTGTAAACACTTTTTGATTCAACCAAAAATTAGTGGGATTCGTAGGATCGAGCGAGTCAAGAACATGATCTTTTATTACTAGCTGTGGTGTTATTACTAGTACTCGACCCTCACTTATACCAAAAGGAGATAGAGCGATAACACCTGTTTTACCTGTTCCAGTTGGTAATACAACGACCGCATGCTGATTTGACTTTGATGAATTAAAATGGGTATAAATATCGTAATATGCTACGATTTGCGGCTCCCATAAATTATGGTTATCTGCAATAAATGGATTCGCTTTTTTAAAATAGGCAATATCAAAAAATTGATCAGCTACGCTCATTGTTACACCCCCACAATAATTCATATTTTGTATATTACATAGCTGTCCTTCACTATATCATACTCACCTATGACTTAATTATAGTTGAGTCAACATTGCTATCCCTTCACGATCTCCATCAACTTCTCATAACTATTCACCACGTCGTACTTCAACTGCCCCGTATTCAACTTGGCGAAATGCTTACGTGCACATGCAATCTTGGCTTTTTCCACTTCACGAAGCTCCAACGATTCCATCGAGCCTTTGGTTTCCGCAATAAAGTAAATGTGCTTCGTCGTACCTTCCTTGAACACGATAGCCCAGTCTGGATTGTAGTTCCCAAGCGGAGTCGGAATAAAGAAACCTCTCGGCAGCTTGGCATACACTTCGATCTCTTGGCTGATATCCATTTCTTTCGCAAATTTCCGTTCAATCTTCGAATCCGTTACAACGTAGTCGAAGATGTGTTTGTCCACCGGAATCGCATTGTGTCCCAACTGCCCTTTCAGTGTGTTTTCCGTGAAGATCGTCTCTTCAAACGTTCCGTTCATCACATCGTACGTTAAGGATTCCACAACCGTTGTCGCCTTTTGTTCATTGATCATTCGAGCCGAACGAATGATAAACTCCTCCGGATTTCTTTGAAACAAAGCAAATGTTGTCGGTTTGATTCCTTTCAAAATCTGCACAACGGTTTTCCGCGTTAATCGCGTCTCATCCATTAGCTTCCCAATCAGATCATATTTGATCTTTGAACGTGCACTGCCGGTGACGTATTCGGTTTGCGATTCCCGTTGAATGAATGCATCACCTTGTTTGAGCTGTTCTTTGGAGTCAATTTTATTCATTTCACCATGAATAATGGCATATCGGATTTCCGGCACCTTCAGTTCTGCGTCCAATTTCCAAATACATTTTTGAACCAATTCTTCCGAGTCAAACCGAACCGTGTACACCGTTTTCCTGTTAATCTGGTTCCACAGTTGCTGGAATTCCTTCTTCTTATAATTCGCATTCGGCTTGAGGTGATCGACATTCTTCCCTCTTTCATTTTCGGTCAAATCTTCCTTGCCCACTACATATATCGACTTCACCAGTTCAATCAATTCCACCTGATGATGCTCCAATTCTTCAGGCAACTGAACCGTCTGACTCTCAACTGCCTCAAAGTATTCCGGAGCCAATTGATCTTTGTCATCGACATACCCTTGTCGGATAAAGGTGCGGTGAAGCTTATTGGCCAAGGTTTCATCGATGAGCAATTTTTCTCCTCGTTCGTTCGTTAACACGCGATCTTTGAAGAACTCGAAATCGGCCTTCTTCGGACGTTCGGATAACGTATCCGCAATTTCACTTTGAAGTTGTTTCGCAAATTGTTCATACGACTCACTCGCCACGACCGTCAAGGCATTAATATCATGAACATCAATGCCTGGAACCGTTGCATCGATCCGATTACCGTTCTGATCCACACACAGACGAAGTCCGCGTCCGACCTCTTGACGTTTCTTCATCGTGGAATCACTATGCTTCAACGTGCAGATTTGGAACACATTCGGGTTGTCCCAGCCTTCTTTCAACGCTGAGTGTGAGAAGATGAACCGGGTCGGTTCTTCAAAGCTAAGCAGCCGTTCCTTATCCTTCATGATCAAGTCATAAGCATCCACATCATCAGAATCCGTCTCCGTCCGCTTCAGCTTGGGATCGACCATTCGCTTACTCTTCTTATCAATGGAGAAATACCCTTTATGCGTATCCTTTACGTGAATCTGATTGAGGTACTGAATATAAGGATCGTCAGAAAAGAGGGATAACGTTTCGTTCAAGATGTGCTCATATTCTTCCTCGAAGATATCCATATAGACGCCATTGACTTCTTCGCCGCTTTCATCATATTGGCGATACTTCGCCACTTCATCAATGAAGAACAAGGACAGCACTTTAATCCCACGATGAAACAATTCCCGCTCCTTTTCAAAGTGTGATTTAATCGTTTCCCTGATCTGAATCCGGCGAAAATGAAGCTCATTCACATCACCCTGAACATCACCAGCTTGCAACGTTACTCCATTGGTGAAATGAATGATGTTCTTTTGACCGTTGATCTCTGAAACGCGGTACCCTTTGTATTGCTCCAATTCGGATAACGAATACAGATCGTCATTCACGCGTACTTTTTTGGTGATCTTCTTCAAGCCGCTTCCGGATCGTTTTTCAAATTCCAGTCTGGCAACAGGGGCATGTTTCTGACTGACGTCAATGCCTTCCAAGTAGAGATAACTGTCCGAACCTGTTGTACCTTTGACCGATATTCCTTTCACACTGATCTTCTTGACCAGCTTCAGGTTGTACGCATCCAGTGCATCCAAGCGGTACACTTTATTGTAATCTTCTTTATGCGTCGCCGAATACCGCAGTGTGAACAAGGGCTGAAATGCCTTTATGGATTCCTTCGTTTTCGGCCCTTCAACAGATTGTGGTTCGTCGATGATCATGATCGGATTCGTACTGGCAATCACATCAATTGGTTTGCGTGATTGGAATTCGTCCAGTTCGAAGTCATAACCACCGGCTTAGCCGGTGGCTTCCATCAGCCCTATAAGGGCATGGTACTAGCAAGCGCCTAAGAAGGCGCACTGAAAGTCTGCCAACCGCGAGCGGTCTCGGGCTTGCCCCTCAAAGGG
>NZ_CAKKLI010000088.1:0-6611 GCF_918697855.1 Paenibacillus sp. CECT 9249
TACGCTATGTTGACGAAGACGGTCAAGATCTGATCGACCCAACGACTCATGATGGCAAGACAGGTCAAACGATCGAACTGACTGCCGAGGAAGTACCGGGCTACACGCCGACGAAGTCGAAGGACAGCTACACGTTTACCGCTGCGGAAGGCCAAGAGTATATCTTCCAGTACAAGGCGAACAAACAAACAGTGACAGTACGCTATGTCGACGAAGAAGGCCGCGATCTGATCGACCCGACGACTCATGAAGGCAAGACAGGTCAAACGATCGAACTGATCGCCGAGGAAGTACCGGGCTACACGCCGACGAAGTCGAGCGACAGCTACACGTTTACTGCTGTGGAAGGCCAAGAGTACATCTTCCAGTACAAGGCGAACAAGCAAACAGTGACAGTACGCTATGTCGACGAAGAAGGCCGCGATCTGATCGACCCGACGACTCATGATGGCAAGACAGGTCAAACGATCGAACTGACCGCCGAGGAAGTACCGGGCTACACGCCGACGAAGTCGAGCGACAGCTACACGTTTACTGCTGTGGAAGGCCAAGAGTACATCTTCCAGTACAAGGCGAACAAGCAAACAGTGACAGTACGCTATGTGGATGAAGAAGGTCAAGATCTGATCGACCCGACGATTCATGAAGGCAAGACAGGTCAAACGATCGAACTGACTGCCGAGGAAGTACCGGGCTACACGCCGACGAAGTCGAAGGATAGTTACACGTTCACCATTGACGAAAATCAAGTGTACACGTTCCATTACACAGCGAAGGAACAGAAGGTAACGGTACGCTATGTTGACGAAGAAGGCCGTGATCTGCTCGACCCGACGACTCATGAAGGCAAGACAGGTCAAACGATCGAACTGACTGCCGAGGAAGTACCGGGCTACACGCCGACGAAGTCGAAGGACAGCTACACGTTTACCGCTGCGGAAGGCCAAGAGTATATCTTCCAGTACAAGGCGAACAAACAAACAGTGACAGTACGCTATGTCGACGAAGAAGGCCGCGATCTGCTCGACCCGACGACTCATGAAGGCAAGACAGGTCAAACGATCGAACTGACTGCCGAGGAAGTACCGGGCTACACGCCGACGAAGTCGAAGGATAGTTACACGTTCACTGCTGTGGAAGGCCAAGAGTATATCTTCCATTACACGAAAGACACCAGCGATGAGCGAAGCTTGACCGTAACCTACGTGAATGCCGTGACGCGGGAACATTTATCCGATCCTAAGGATTACTCGGGCAAAGCAGGAGAAACGATCACTCTCGAGGCGAATGATATTACAGTTTCCGGTGTGGTGTATAAGCCACATGAGTATATCGTTGAATACACCTTCGCAGCAGAACCGGTTCATCAGGAGTACGTATTCGAATATACTGCGGACGATTCCGGCGCTGTACGTTATGTAACCGTGAATTATGTGGAAAGAGAAACGGGAGCAGCGCTAAAAGAGCCTACATTCGCGGAAGGCAGAGTCGGTGAAACGATTATGCTTCACGCCGAGCCGATTACGGTAGCGGATGCGGTGTACACGCCAGAGAACTTCAATTACGATTATCTCGTTACGATCGATGAAGAACAGGAATACACCTTCTTCTATACGAAAGGCGAACCGACAGATATTTACCAATTGACGGTAAATTATCTGGACAGAGAAACCGGTGCTGTGTTGGCTGAACCAACCTACTTGCAAGGCAGAGAGGGAGAAACCGTTACATTAAAAGCGCAGGAAATCAACGCGAACGGGTCTGTCTACAAGCCGGAGCAAGCGAGCATCGAGTACACCTTTACATCGGAAGCCAATCAACAAGTCGTGTTCTATTACACGAAAGAAGTGCCAAATGTCGAACGACACGTGACCGTGAAGTATCTGGAATTGGGGACAGACAGACAATTGGCGAATCCGACCACGATAAGCGGTCGAGTCGGGGAGACGGTTACGCTGACGGCAGCTTCGATCTCCGGATATACGGCTGTCAAGGCTAGAGAGAATTACACTTTTACGGAAAAGGAAAGCCAGGAATACATTTTCTACTACAATAGAAATACATCAAGTCCCGGCGGATCCACGACCATAGTTACGTCGAATCCTACGCCTGCGCCTGCGCCGGAAGTGCCTGCACTGCCGCCGTTGCCGGCCGTACCGCCCAAGCTTGACACCGAGAATCATTACAACTACATCAACGGGTATCCGGACGGAATGGTCAAACCGGAAAACCGCATCAGCCGCGAAGAGGTCGCTGCGATTTTCTACCGGTTAATGGACGACGAGAGCCGTGCCCAATACTTGAAAACGAGCAACAGTTTCACGGATATCGAAAACGAACGCTGGTCGAACAAACATATTTCCACGATGGAGAATGCGGGCATCGTAACAGGATATCCGGACGGAACATTCAAGCCGGAGCAATTCATTACGAGAGCCGAGTTCGCAGCGATCGCATCCAGATTCGATAAGCTCGACGAGCGGACCAACGATATGTTTACGGATGTCGCCGGACATTGGGCGGAGAAGTATATCGCGTCCGCAGCGAATAAAGGATGGATCAAAGGGTATCCGGACAATACGTTCAGACCGAATCAGTACATTACGCGCGCGGAGGCAATGGCCTTCATCAACAGCGTACTGAACAGATTAGTGAAGAAAGACGATATTCATGCCGATGCCAAAACGTGGCCGGACAATACGCCTGACAAGTGGTACTACGAGCATGTACAGGAAGCCACGAATCATCATGAATATTCGCGCAAAGAAAACGGATTTGAAATCTGGGAACAAGTGAAACCAGACCGGATCTACCCATAAACGTAACAATTGCAAAGCTCCTTCCCGAGGCGGCGTTAGCTGTTCGGAAAGGAGCTTTTTTTTATGAACTCAATATAAAAAACCAGGGCATGGCGCGCCTGGTTCTTCTATTTTTATCGATCATTCGTACACGGTTTTTAGGACCCACGTTCAATATATAATACTATACCGGCAAGAAAAAGTCTATACTTTTTCGAGTTTTTTTCTATACTAGGAAGTATTCTTATTGACGAGGAGGGCCTATTTATGTTGAACGGCACGGAAGCGGAGGAAAGGCGTTACCTGGAAATCATTCTGAAGAAACTTCGGCAAGCGTTGGAGAAGATCGACGAGAAGATTTCTACTTCTTACCGCGAAGTCATTCAAGCCAAAAAATATATGTGGGAAAATATGGCCGCCATCGATCCGGCAGAACGGGCGGCGAATCGGGTTGACGTTTCGCTTGCGATCGACTTTGGCGAGAAGGCGGTGGACAAGCGCAGAAAGATTCATAAATTAATTCAATCGCCGTATTTCGGAAGAGTCGATTTTATCGGCGACAATGAAGCCGAGGCCAAGCCTTTTTATATCGGGGTTCACTCTTTTGCCGAAGATAACGGGCATGAGAATTTAATTTACGATTGGCGTTCCCCCGTATCCGGCATCTTTTACGATTTCGGCGTCGGAAAGGCTTATTATACGTCGCCCTCGGGATTAGTAAACGGCGAGATTCGCCGCAAGAGACAGTACAAAATTAAAGACGGAACGATGGAATACATGCTCGAAAGCTCGCTCAACATCAATGACGACGTTTTGCAAAAAGAATTAAGCAGGACGACGGACGAAAAAATGAAAAATATCGTTGCCACCATCCAGAAGGAACAAAATACGATCATTCGCAATGAAACCTCGAACGTACTCATTATTCAAGGCGTCGCCGGTTCCGGCAAGACGTCGATCGCTTTGCACAGGGTCGCCTTTTTGCTATACCGGTTTAAGGATACATTAACCTCGCGGAATGTGCTGATCCTGTCTCCTAATAAAGTATTTTCCGACTATATATCCAACGTGCTGCCCGAGTTGGGCGAAGAACCGATCGCGGAAGCGAGCTTGGAAGAATTGGCAGCGAGAGAGCTTGCGGGCGTATGCAAGTTTCAGACGTTCAGCCAGCAAGTGTCGGAGCTTCTCGATACCGCGGACGATGCCATGATTCAAAGGATGAAGTATAAAGCTTCTCCGAATTTTGTGAACGAATTGGATTCCTTTCTCGAACATATCGATTCCCAATATTATGTACCCGCAGATATAAGCATCGATTCCGTTTTCATTTCACAAGACGAGCTCCTGCGCAGCTTCCAGGCTACGAAGGGAATGCCTTTGAAACAAAGGCTGGACAAGACGGCCTCCGTCATCGCCGCCGGAAAACGCGATGCGGACGGGCAAAAATTAACGCCATCCACTACAAGAAAGGTCAAATCGGCGATCGCAAAAATGTTGCCGTTCCAGAACGTTATTTCTTTATATAAGCAATTTTACCTCGATATCGGCAAACCCGAGATGTTCCAATGGAAACGGGCCAAAACGCTGGAATATGCCGATGTGTTTCCGCTCATCTATATGAAAAACTATTTCGAGGGTACAACCTCCTACGAGGATATGAAGCATTTGGTCGTGGACGAGATGCAGGATTATACGCCGGTTCAATACGCGGTCTTATCCAAATTATTCCCTTGCAAAAAAACGATTTTGGGAGACGGCGGTCAAAGCGTGAATCCTTATACTTCGTCGTCGTTGGCCGAGATCAGGAACGCGTTTCCCAAGCGGACGTCGTCGAGCTTTTCAAGAGCTATCGTTCGACCGTTCAAATTTCGAATTTCGCACAAAAAATAAAACGGAACGACAAACTGATCCCGATGGAGCGGCACGGGGAGGAGCCCCGCATCGTCAAATGCGATAGTTCCGATCAAGAGCTTGAGACGATCAGGAGCCTCGTTGGCGAATTTCTGCAATCGGAGCGGCAGTCGCTAGGAGTTGTTTGCAAAACGAGGGCGGAGGCGAATGATCTTTTTCAAAAGATACGGCATTTCAGCGACCGCATTTACTGCGTAGATTTTGAAAGCGAACAATTCCATGACGGGATTATCGTCACTTTCGCGCATATGGCCAAAGGATTGGAATTCGACCAAGCGATCGTGCCGTTCGTTAATGAATCGAACTATCGCACCGATTTGGACAAAAGCTTGCTGTATATTGCTTGTACGAGAGCAATGCATAAATTGGAGCTAACCTATACCGGCGAAATAACCCCTTTTCTCCGTTTCTAATGATAGAAAGCTCCTTTCCGAAAGCAGCCGCCAAGCTGCCGGAGAGGAGCTCTTTTGTCGTTCTTATAAATTCGTAAACAGCTTGTCCAGAAAATCGTACGTTAACGGCATATCTTCTTGAAGCTGCTTGCGGGTTTGTTCGCTGTACAAATACAACGTGGCCGTTTCCGCAAAATATTCGGTGGAATATACCGATACGTAGCCGTCGCCGCTATAATTGTTGTTCGCTTCTTGCTGCCAAACGTCGATGAATTCGGCCGAAGAACTGACTTCATTCAAGACGAGGCGGTCAATGGCATGGAACGTTTCGTGCATTTCCAGGTTGTGGCTGGTGTGGCCGTGATTTTTGTCGCTATAGCCGATTCTTGCAACGACGTTATTCGCGCTTACGCCGGGCACGTCGTCCCAAGTGAGGCCGGTGTTCTCCCAGCCGCGCGGGGTAACGCCTTTATATTGCGCGAATTCGGGCTCGTCCGTAATTTTGCCGTTGACGAGCTTGATCTTCACGCCGCGATCCTTCAAGCCTTGCAGTAAAGGCGCGGGGATCAGCCCCAGTCGGCCGATCATGCGATCCGCCTCGGCTTTATTAAATTCGCCTTGGGGTAAGACGACGATATCGTTCAATAGATCGGCGCTCGTAGCGGCATAGGCCGGCGCAGCGAGCAAATGCATGGCGAATAATACGAAAGCAATCGCTAAAGTAAGAGTGCGTTTCATTTCAAACCCTCCCGAATCGTAAAACGGATGCGAAACATTTTACACCGAGTTAGGAAGGGTTGAAGTAACGCGAGAAAGGCGATACACTCTTCCATATCGGCAACTGGCTGGCATTACGGTTTGACCCGTGGTAGCCCCTGTAGCTTTGCGTCTCCATCTTTCAATGGATTTGCCTTTATCAATATGAGATATAGAGTTGAAGATATGGGTGAATAAGAAAAACCTTCTTACCGAATAAGAAGGTTCGCAGACAACGCCGCATTAACGGCGTCGTTCCTCTATATCGGTAACTGGCTGGCTTAGCGCGAAGCGCCTTAACCCCTATAGTTTTGCGTCCCTATTTTTCAATAGGTTTGCCTTTATCAATAAAGATAAATATATGAATTTGGTAAAATTGTCCTATCTATTACTAGATTAAATCTAATAGATTCGATAGTCAAGTACTCTGCGAAAAAAATAGTAGATTCATGTCGAGAAAATAGGCGATACTAAAAATAGAAAATATTTTGTTGCAAATGGAGGAGAAAAGGAGAGGTACTATGACGGATCAATCGGTGAAATTGGAGAGATATGAAGCAAAGTTTGACGAGTTCGTTCGCCAATTCGAGCTTCCGGAAGAGCAGGCCGTTTTTACCGGAATTCCCGCACAAATCCCCCATGGCCTGACGACCATCGCCATAAATGAAAATAGAGTTGCAAACTGTATCCGTTTTTGGGGTAATTAATATGGGCAGATCATAGGTCGAAAGCTTTTTGGTGTATCAATACCGTA
>NZ_CAKKLI010000089.1:0-6160 GCF_918697855.1 Paenibacillus sp. CECT 9249
TATGGACTTAAAACGCTCTTGTAATCTGCATGCTCATGATGACGAACATCGGAAAGCCGTATGAGGGAAAACCTCACGTACGGTTTGATGAGGAGGGGCTGGGCCCCGCCCAGCCTTTCACTCTAGCACTAACATATGAAAGTTCAATTTTTATAAAAAAGGATAATTCATTGTAAATACGGAAACGGGATGCGGTTGTTATACTCAAGCTGATCAAAAGCATAAGGGGGAAGGTAGGATGAAAAGAACGTTAACGGTGGCGTTATTGCTGGCGATGGTATGGGCATTGGCGGCATGCGCCGGCAATGGCGGGGGAGGCGGCAACGAAGCCGGAGATGGCTCCGGCGGAGGAGGCAGCCAAGGGAAAGTAGGCATCTCCATGCCGACGAAATCGTCGGAACGGTGGGTGAACGACGGCGCGAATATGGTGAAGGAATTCGAGAAACTGGGCTATCAAGCCGATTTGCAATACGCCGAGGACGTCATCGAGAACCAGGTATCCCAAATCGAAAATATGATCACGAAAGGAGTCGACATCCTCGTCATTGCGTCGATCAACGGCGAATCGCTCACGGAAGTGCTGCAAAAAGCGCATGACCAAAATATCGACGTCATCGCTTACGACCGGTTGATTCGCAATACGGACCATGTAAGCTACTATGCCACGTTCGACAATTTCAAGGTCGGGGTGCAGCAAGGAACGTACATCGAAGACAAGCTGGGGCTGAAAGACGGCAAAGGACCGTTCAATATCGAAATATTCGGCGGTTCCCCGGACGACAACAACGCTTACTTCTTCTTCGACGGCGCGATGTCCGTGCTGCAGCCTTATATCAATTCCGGGAAACTCGTCATCCGCAGCGGCCAAACGAAATTCGAGCAAGTCGCGACATTGCGTTGGGACGGCGCGCTGGCGCAAGCGCGGATGGACAATCTGCTTAGCGCGAACTATTCGACGGAAACATTGGATGCGGTATTGTCGCCTTATGACGGCATCAGCATCGGGGTCATCTCTTCCTTGAAAGGCGTTGGATACGGAAACAGCAAGCCGATGCCGGTCGTCACCGGGCAAGACGCCGAACTGGCTTCGATCAAGTCGATTCTTGCCGGCGAGCAAACGCACACCGTCTTTAAAGATACGAGAGAACTCGCGAAAATCGCCGTTTCGATGGCGGACAGCTTGCTGAAAGGCAAGGAAGTGGAAGTCAACGACACGGAAACGTACGACAATGGCGTGAAGGTCGTTCCTTCCTACCTGCTTGAGCCTGTGTCGGTCGATGCGACGAACGTCGAGCCGGCTCTCGTAGATACCGGATATTATACGAAAGACCAGTTGGGTCTATAACTAGCGGCACGCAGGCGATCTGCGCGATTCCGCCCGGACATGCGGAAGCTTCGTCCGGGCGGACTTCCCGCTTGACGGCGGCGGAAGGCTAGCGCGCGAGCGTCCGCAAGTCGACTATTACGATATGGAAGGTTGTGGCCGCATGTCGGAATTCATATTGGAAATGAGAAACATCACGAAGACGTTCCCTGGGGTCAAGGCGCTCGAAGATGTGAATCTGCGGGTCAAAACGGGCGAAATCCATGCGCTTTGCGGCGAGAACGGCGCGGGAAAATCGACGCTGATGAAGGTGCTCAGCGGGGTATACCCGTTCGGATCGTACAGCGGCGAAATTCGTTTTCAAGGGATGGCGTGCGAATGCAAGGACATTAAACAAAGCGAGCAAATGGGCATCGTCATCATCCATCAGGAATTAGCTTTGATTCCGTATTTATCGATCGCGGAAAACATATTCCTCGGCAACGAGCAAGCCCGCGGCGGCATCATCGATTGGAACGGCACGATAACGAAAACGACGGAACTGCTTGCCAAGGTTGGGCTGGCGGAATCGCCGACGACGCTCGTGTCGAATCTGGGCGTTGGCAAGCAGCAGTTGGTCGAGATTGCCAAGGCGCTGTCCAAAAAGGTGAAGCTGTTGATACTGGACGAACCTACGGCCGCGCTGAACGAAGACGACAGCGAAAATTTGCTGCAATTGTTGTTGGAATTTAAAAAGCAGGGGTTGTCCTCGATCCTGATCTCCCATAAATTAAACGAAATTTCCAAAGTAGCGGATTCCATCACGATTTTGCGCGACGGCCGGACGATCGAAACGTTGGATACGAAGGAAGATCGCGTGACCGAGGATCGCATTATTAAAGGGATGGTGGGCAGAGATTTAACGCATCGTTATCCGCAGCGGGAACCGCAGATTGGGGACGTTATTTTCGAAGTTCGCGATTGGAACGTATATCATGAATCGCATCCCGACCGCAAAGTGATCGACGATGTTTCCCTCTATATCCGCCGGGGAGAAATCGTAGGCATCGCCGGGTTGATGGGAGCGGGCAGAACGGAGCTGGCGATGAGCATATTCGGCAAATCGTACGGCAAAAAAATTAGCGGCCGCGCCTTCATGAACGGGAAGGAGATCCGGCTGGACAACATCAATCAGGCGATCGAACAAGGCATCGCTTACGTCACCGAAGACCGTAAAACTTACGGTTTGATTCTCATCGACGATATCAAACGCAATATTTCGCTGGCGAGTTTGAACAAAATCGCGAGCAAAACCGTCATCGACGAAAATCGGGAAATCGCGGAGGCGGAGTCGTTCCGGCGCAAGATGAATATTAAAACGCCGAGCGTTTTGCAGAAAACGATGAATTTAAGCGGCGGCAATCAGCAAAAGGTCGTCCTAAGCAAATGGATTTTTGCCGAACCCGAAATTTTAATACTGGACGAACCGACCCGCGGCATCGATGTCGGCGCCAAATACGAGATTTATACGATCATTCAACAATTGGCGGCGGACGGGAAGGGAATTCTCGTCATTTCGTCGGAACTGCCGGAAATACTCGGCATATGCGACCGCATTTACGCCATGAACGAAGGGAAAATAACCGGCGAATTGCCGCGGACGGAAGCGACACAGGAGAAAATGATGAAATATATGACCAAATCGGGGGGGACCGGACATGGAAGAGCTGACCAGATTGTTTAAGAGCAATATCCGCCAATACGGGATGATCGTTGCGCTGGTCTTAATTATGATTCTATTCCAAATCTTGAGCGGCGGCATTTTGCTGAAGCCCTTAAACATTACGAACTTGATTTTGCAGAACAGTTATATTCTCGTACTCGCGATCGGCATGGTGCTCGTCATTATTACCGGCCATATCGATTTGTCGGTCGGTTCGGTCGCCGCCTTCGTGGGGGCCGTCTCGGCCATTCTCATGGTCGATATGCAAGTTCCGTTTGCGGCGGCCGTCGTCATTT
This sequence comes from Paenibacillus sp. CECT 9249, assembly GCF_918697855.1. NCBI lineage: Bacteria > Bacillati > Bacillota > Bacilli > Caryophanales > Paenibacillaceae > Paenibacillus > Paenibacillus sp. CECT 9249. The sequence continues at coordinate 3,323 of NZ_CAKKLI010000089.1, forward strand.
CATTGATTATCGGCGCGCTGATCGGGGCTTGGCAAGGATTCTGGGTCGCCTATGTGAGAATCCCTTCCTTCATCGTCACGCTGGCGGGCATGCTGCTGTTCCGGGGCTTGACGATGATCGTGCTGAAAGGCCAATCGATCGCGCCGTTTCCGAACGGCTTCCGCAATATAAGCACCGGCTTTATTCCGGATTGGTTCGGCGGCGGAACGCTTCATTTGTTAAGCGTCGTAACAGGCGCTGTCTTGTCCGCTGTTTTTATTGCAATCGAGTGGAGGAAACGGCTGAACCAGCGGAAGTACCTGTTCGATGTCCTTCCCGCCGGTTTGTTCGTCGCCAAACTTGTAGCGATGGTCGCGATTATCAACGTTTTCACGTATGTTCTGGCCAGCTATGAAGGAATACCGAACATCTTGATCTTGCTGTTTATTCTTGTCGCCGTTTATTCCTTCGTAACGAATAAAACGGTCATGGGACGGCATGTATACGCCCTCGGCGGCAATGAAAAAGCGGCTAAGCTGTCCGGCGTCAAGACGAAGCGGGTAACGTTCTGGGTGTTTGTGAATATGGGAGCGCTTGCGGCGCTTTCCGGCCTGATCTTTGCCGCCCGCTTGAACGCGGCGACGCCCAAGGCAGGCGTCAACTTCGAGCTCGACGCGATCGCTGCGTGCTTTATCGGCGGAGCGTCGGCCACCGGCGGCGTCGGCACCGTCATCGGCGCGATTGTCGGCGGGCTGGTCATGGGCGTCATGAATAACGGCATGTCGCTCGTCGGGCTCGGGATCGATTGGCAGCAAGGGATTAAAGGCTTGGTATTGCTGCTCGCGGTCGCTTTCGATATTTACAATAAAAATAAAAGCGCATAGGCAATTGTGGCCTATTGTGCCTGGGCTGCCCGGCGGATTATACGATCTGCTCGAAGGCGGCCCTATTTCGTTCGTTCGCAAATACAGGACTTGCCGCAATCCTCGTCGAAATGGTAAACGCTGCGGGTTTGCCGCGCAAATACGAGTCGAGGTGATTTTCAATGAAGTTTCGCACCGTGTTATTCGATTTTGACGGGACGCTTGCCGACACCCTGCCGATTTGCTTTTACGCGTTTCAACAGGTATTCCGTACCTATGACGGCAGGGATATCGGAGAGGAGGACATCGTCTCGATGTTCGGACCGTCGGAAGTGGGGATTATCAAAGAAAACTTGCTGCAACAGGAGCGGGTGGATGCGGCGATTGAAGATTACTACCGTTATTACGATCAAGAACATCGCAACGCAGTGGGCGTGCGGGCGGAAATGATCGACATGGTGAATCGGCTGAAACGGGAAGGAATCGCCGTTGGAATCGTGACGGGAAAAGCGAGAAGGAGTTACGAGATATCCGTAAACTATCTTTTTCCAAGCGGCATGTTTCAAGCGGCCATTACCGGGGACGATGTCGTCAAGCCGAAGCCCGATCCGGAAGGAATCGTAAAAGCGATGAACATGCTTGGCGCGTCGGTCCGGGAAACGCTCTATGTAGGCGACAGCGACGCGGACATCGAGGCCGGCATTAGAGCGAATGTGAAGACGGCCGGCGTGACATGGCTCGAACATTCCCACGGCAAGCCGTTCTCGGTACGGCCCGATTACGAGTTTGCGAGCGTCTCGGATTTACTGCATGCCGTGCTGGATCGGGAATAGGAAGAAAGCATATGGAAATGGAGAACCGGCTCATAGCCTACTTATTCGAATACGATGCGCTGATGAATGACTTGCTGATCGTCCAAGAGTTGAACTTGCCTCAATGCTTCATCGCTGCGGGGTATATCCGGAATTACGTATGGGATCGGCTGCATGGATGGGGTCCTCGGGAAACGCATGACGATATCGATGTCGTATTTTATGACGCGGACAAGCCGTTCGAAGAGCGGGACCGGCGGTTAACGCAAACGCTCATCGCCGCGACCGGAAACCGGAAATGGTCCGTCAAAAATCAGGCGAGGATGCATATTCGCAATAACGCGGAGCCTTATCGGTCAACAGCAGACGCTATGAGCAGATGGCCGGAAACCGTTACGGCGATCGGCGCGAGGCGAACCGGGGACGGGCGAATCGAATTATGCGCTCCCCACGGGCTGGAAGACTTGTTCGGGATGGTCGTGAGAAGAAGCCCATTCTTTACGGACAAGGATGATTACTTGGAACGGGTAAGGAAGAAGGGGTGGAAAGCGAAGTGGCCGCGGATCGACATTATCGAGGATTAGCCGTTCCCCCGCATGCGATCCGCGCGTACCTGCGCTGCTCGTTTGGCGTTAATGAAACTGACAATCCTTATTGGGCTTAAAATGAAGACATCCTCATTCTAGCGAAAGTACGCACCGTTATTCATTGGAAATCGGCGGTTTTACCGCCTTTTTCCCACTGGCGTTGCATTAACTTTTTTCAGCAATATTAAAACAACTGTGTGATTACCTGCTATTCCTTCGCATTTATTCTGCGGCCCTACTCCCCAAATTCGCGAACACAGGATCCGTTAATGATGACAAACGGCCCGATTTCGGACCGTTTGCGGACAGACGATCCTTTATTCGCGGCAAAAGTGCAAAAACAAGCCCTACGACGAACGAATAACGGAACCAATGTCTGCCTAAACAGCGAATAAGCGATATGGAGGCATCATAACGGCCGTACGGTCCGGATAGCAATTTCTCGATGCGACGCTATTGCACAAACCCGACATTTGTACGAAAATAAACTATTTAACATTAAAGCGCTAAAGTCCCTTGGACCGAAAAGGTTTCCTAAGCAACATTAATATCCATAAAGTTACAGTTATGCTGGGACTATCTCACGTAGCTCTACTT
>NZ_CAKKLI010000090.1:0-5949 GCF_918697855.1 Paenibacillus sp. CECT 9249
ATGAAGTAGAGCTACGTGAGATAGTCCCAGCATAACTGTAACTTTATGGATATTAATGTTGCTTAGGAAACCTTTTCGGTCCAAGGGACTTTAGCGCTTTAATGTTAAAGAGTTTATTTTCGTACAACGAGTTCGGTGGTTCGAATCCATCAGCCTCCACCATTTCCTAAGAGCCATTAGCTCAGTCGGTAGAGCACCTGACTTTTAATCAGGGTGTCGGAGGTTCGAGTCCTCCATGGCTCACCAGTTTTTTTACCCAAACGATAAACGCGAACCCTTTCATTTCGCATTGAAATGAAAGGGTTTTTTGTGTGCCCGGGAAAGGATAGACGGATATAACTGCCCGCAAACCGTATGATTTTCTTACAATAGGGGACGATAAAAAAACAGGGTTTGAAACGGACGACGGCAGGAGGTAATTCGGTGGCATATATGCTTGGAGCGGCAATGAGCTTTGCATTTGTGCTAGCTCTTGTCCCTTGGATGAAGCGGTTGGCTGTACGAACCGGATTCGTCGACCGGCCCGGCAAACGGAAAATTCATCGCGACGCCGTTCCGCTTCTCGGAGGGGCGGCGATCTATGCAGGCTGCCTTATCGCCCTCATCGCCCTGAAAGGATTGGGTCCGCTAACTTGGACGATTGTAATCGGAGGCACGCTGCTGCTGCTCGTCGGGCTGCTGGACGACCGGTATAAATCGCTTCAGCGCGAATTCCCCGTTTGGCCGCGCATTATCGTTTACTTGGCTAGCGCAACGGTACCTCTCTTTTTCGGCATTGAAATTTCGGGCATGCGCAATCTGTGGCGTCCCGGCATGATTTTGTTTCCGGATTGGTTCGTTTGGATTGCTACCGTCATATGGGTGTTCGCCATCACGAATATGATGAACTTTATAGACGGGGTCGACGGATTGGCTGCGGGCGTAGCAGGGATATCTTCGATAACGCTTTTTATCGTGGCCATCTTGCGAGGAGATACGGAAACGGCGGTATCGGCGGCAGTCATCGCAGGGGCTTGCATCGCCTTTTTGCTTTACAATTTCCCGCCTGCCAAAATCTTCATGGGCGACGCCGGCGCTATTTTCCTCGGATATACGCTGGCGATCGTCTCGATGGAAGGGGCCTATAAAAGCGCGGCGCTTGTGTCCATGCTTGTCCCGGCGCTCGCGTTAGGCTTCCCGATTATGGATACCGTGATCGTATTCACCCGCCGCCTTCTTCATGGCAAAGGCCTGCATCGCGCCGACAAGCTTCATACCCATCATGCGCTGCTTCGTTGGGGACTTTCCCAGTCGCAGACGGTATCGTTCTTATATTTGGTTGCCGCTTTATTCGGCTTATTATCGATTGTGACCCTATTAATTTTCATGATGGTTTATCCGTAAGGAAAACATCGCACATCGTTTGAGGAGGAAATCGACTTTTATGTTGCCGCGTTATTTTCGTATGATCATCGGGATGCTCGCAGCATTGACGATAGTATGCGGAAACGTATCGCCGTCGCATGCCCATCGTGCCGGGCAGCCGCCCGCCGAAGACAGCATCGCGTTCATTCAAGACCTTTACTCCGCCTTACATGTTAGGCTTCCCTCTTCTTTGCCGGAGCTTTACCGACAAGGAAGCGGCTTGCCGCCTGCGAAGCTGGCTAACATGACCGTTCGGACGGGTACGGAATTCCGAACGGGGGATTTGTTGTTCTTCGGCGGATCCGAGCCCGAATTTGCGGGAGTGTACACGCGAAACAATCGCGTGGCGATCTCCCGGTCGGGGGATAGGCTCGTCGAACGGCCCTTGCAGCAGTTGCTGTCGGATGCCAAATTGATCGGCGTGCTCAGGCTCCTGTCCGAATCCGATCAAATAAGGCTTGGAATCGTGCTGCGAGCGGAAGAGTTCGTTGGGACGCCTTACGTATACGGAGCCAAATACGGACAGACCAAATCGTTCGACTGCTCGTCCTTTGTGAAGACGGTATTCGCGCAAACGGCGGATATCGATCTTCCGCGCATTTCGCGCGAGCAGGCGAAACAAGGAATTCAGGTATCGAAGAGTGAATTGAGAGTCGGGGATTTGTTGTTTTTCAGGGGCAGGCAAGAGCCGGACCGAATCGGACATGTCGCGATTTACGCAGGCAACGGGCGGATGATACATACCTATAAAAAAGGCGGCGTGCAGTATACCGATATCGACCGGGGCGTATGGGCGCAGCGGTATGTGACGGCAAGGCGCATTATACAATAGAGCAATCAGGAGACTGGCGGAAGGCATATGACAGTCTCCTTTTGTTTTATGTTACAATAAGATTATAATTCTATTCGATAATGGTAGCCGGGGGCGAGACATAAACGATGAGAATGGACAAAATAAAGCAGCGCTTGGAACGTATTTTGCATTCCCCCATGACCGTGGAAAAGTTTACTGCAAACGAATGGATTCGTTTATTCGGCGAAAACGGACAAGCTTCCGGCGAAGGCCAAAGTTTGGACTTGGCGGATCGTGTCGTATTCCTGTGGAAACGGGAAGGGAACGCGGTGGAAGCGATTTCTGTCGAAAAAAAGTTGACCGACTCCGAACGCGAACTGATCGAATTGCTGCTGCAATCGGTCCGTCCGGCGGGCAAGCTTGCGGCAACCGTATCCGACGAAGAACGGAAAGCGCTGCAATTGGGAGAATGGATCAACCAACAAATCGATCACGGCGCTCCTTACGAGGCGATCCCCGTTCCTGACCAAATCGCTTTGAAAAGCCGTTTGCGCAGCAAAATGATTCCGCTCCTGCTCGTACTGGAGAGCAGCCAATCGCAGCGAACGCCGTACGGAGAACTGTTTAAACTGCTCAAAACGTATTTTGGCGGCGAAGTGCTGTTGATTCCGCTGCATGACAAGGAATGGCTGATTCTATGCCCGGAAGAAATGGTCTTCGGCGCAGCACCCGATGAGGATCGAACGGATGAAGGGGCGGAAGGGCCGGAGGATACGGTCGCTTCCTTTTGCCGCGGCTTGTATGAATTGCTTGCCAGCGAATGGGCGGGCGAATGCCGATTGTCCATCGATACGTCCATCGACCCCGAGCTGGACTTGGTTGCCGCGACGACGCTGCTGCGCGAGACTGTTTTTTTGGGCCGATTGTTTCATGTAACCGAGAATATCCATATGCCGTGGCAGTTGGATTTGGAACGGCTCGTATACAGCATCCCCGACGAAACGCGGTCCGCATTTGTAGAGAAAGCGATGCAAAACACCGATATCTTCTCCGACGCCGAGACGTTCACGACGTTGGAAACGTTCTTTCAATTGGATTGCAATGTCAGCGACACCGCCAAAAAATTATATATTCACCGCAACACCCTGCTGTACCGTTTGGATAAATTCAAGCAAGAGACCGGACTTGACGTTCGCACGTTCGGCGATGCCGTGCTGGTCAAGCTTACATTGCTATTGTATAAAGTAACGAAAAGGAAGTAGTTTTTTGTAAAGTATGTATATAGTGTTTTCATAGGCTGTAGTGATAAGATAGGAATATGAAAAAATAAACTTTTGTTTAGGGGGAAACTCGGATGGCAGGCGTACGTTTAGAACATATTTACAAAAAATATCCCGGATCTGATAAGGCGACCGTAATTGATGTAAATCTTGATATTCAAGACAAAGAATTTCTCGTATTGGTCGGTCCTTCCGGTTGCGGTAAGTCGACGACATTGCGGATGATCGCAGGCTTGGAGGAAATCTCCGAAGGCAAATTGTATATCGGCGACCGCGTTGTAAACGATGTAGCACCGAAAGATCGCGATATCGCGATGGTATTCCAATCCTATGCATTGTATCCTCATATGAACGTATACCAGAACATGGCTTTTGGTTTGAAATTGCGTAAATTCAAAAAAGACGATATCGACAAACGCGTACGCGAAGCTGCGAAAATTCTGGACATCGAACATTTGCTTGACCGCAAACCGAAAGCATTGTCCGGGGGTCAACGCCAGCGCGTTGCCTTGGGACGCGCGATCGTTCGCGAACCGCAAGTATTCTTGATGGACGAACCGCTCTCCAACTTGGACGCGAAACTTCGCGGACAAATGCGCGCGGAAATTACGAAATTGGTAAAACGTCTTGAAACGACTTGTATCTACGTAACGCACGACCAAATCGAAGCGATGACGATGGGCGACAGAATCGTCGTTATGAAAGACGGCGTGATTCAACAAGCGGCTTCTCCGGAAGAGTTGTATAACCATCCGCAGAACCTGTTCGTTGCCGGCTTTATCGGTTCCCCGACGATGAACTTCATCGAAGGTTCTTTGGTCGAGTCGAACGGCAAAGTGCATTTCAGAGCGACCGGTCTGGACGTGGAAGTGGCTCCGGGCAAAGCGCAAGCGTTGAAAGAAAAAGGTTACGTAGGCAAAGAGGTTATTCTAGGCGTTCGTCCGGAGGATATCCACGAAGAGCCTGTATTCCTGGAAGCTTCGCCGAACACGATTTTCAACGCGCATGTTGAAGTATCCGAGTACTTGGGTCAAGAATTGTTGCTCTACTTGAACGGCGTGGGCAAAGATACCGTTATCGCACGCGTAGACGGACGTTCCAGCCTGAAAGAAGGAAGCAACGTGAAATTGGCGATCGACATGAACAAAGTTCATGTGTTCGACAAAGAGTCCGAATTGAACATTTTCCAATCCTAAACCTAAAACGGCGCCGACCCGGCGTGATAACAAAACCGTCCTTTGATAGGGCGGTTTTTTGTCGTTCATTTCGCGATGCAGAGCGGTCCGTCAAGGGCGGGCCGGCGCAAAAGATTGATTTCACGCTCAAATTCGGATACGATGAGTACAATGGAAAAGGAGTGAAACCTATGCCCAAGAAGGTGAAAGTGGCGGAATTGGTGCAACAATTCCAATTGGAAGTCGTTGCGGGGGAGGACGGATTGAAACGGGCGATCACCGTAGACGATTTATACCGCCCAGGACTAGAGATGGCGGGCTATTTCGAATACCATCCGAAAGATCGGGTACAATTGCTCGGAAGAACCGAGCTTGCATTTTTCGAAACGTTATCCCCGGAAGTGCGCATCGACCGGATGAATCATTTTTGCGTGGAAGAGACGCCGTGCATTATTATTACGCGTAATTTGGACGTTCCGCAAGAATTGCTGGATTTGTCCGGAGAACGGCAAATTCCGTTGCTTCGCTCCGGTCTGCCGACAACGATCTTAACAAGTAGAATCACGAACTTTCTGGAGAAGAAACTGGCGCCTTCGGCTACGATCCACGGCGTGCTTGTCGATGTATACGGCGTCGGCATGCTGATTACAGGGAGCAGCGGTATCGGGAAGAGCGAAACGGCGCTGGAGCTTGTAAAGCGCGGACATCGCCTCGTCGCCGACGATGCCGTGGAAATTCGGCAGACATCCGATTTTCAACTGCATGCGACCGCTCCGGAACTGATTCGCCATCTGCTCGAAATTCGCGGGGTCGGTATCATCAATGTAATGACATTATTCGGCGCGGGCGCGGTCAGAAACAATAAAAAGATTAGCGTAGTCGTCAAGCTCGAAGCGTGGCAGCAAGACAAGCAATACGATCGTCTCGGACTGGACGAAGAGATGACGCGCATTATCGACACGGATATTCCGCTTGTTACAATACCCGTCCGCCCCGGGCGAAATCTTGCGGTCATTATCGAAGTGGCGGCAATGAATTTCCGGCTGAAACGTATGGGGTATAATGCCGCGCTGCAATTTACGAATAAATTAACGGAAACGATTGCAGACGATGCGGACGATCTGGACTAAAACATTAGCGCGGATCTATCGTTAGATTTGAATTTGCTGTATTAAGTCCAGCGGTAAGATGTCAAGTCCCTGATTCTTGAGAATTGGAAATTTTCTTGGCCGTAAAGCAAGGGAGTCAGGGAAAATGACAGCACCAAACTAAACCCAGCCCGAAAATCAAGTCATTT
>NZ_CAKKLI010000091.1:0-5776 GCF_918697855.1 Paenibacillus sp. CECT 9249
AAAACTCGATTTTTGAACTGGGTTTAGTTTGGTGTTGTCTTTTTTCCTGACTCATTGACCTGTTCCTTAAAGTAAATTTCCAATTCTCATGAATCAGGGGCTTGACATCTTACCGCTGGACTTTATTAATCGTAGGGTTAACTATATCTCTTATTCTATCCGAAGAATTGTGTTTACGTTTCTTATCAATTGCTGATTATAAATTGTGATTGACTAATCAATTACTTGGTGTTATATTCATGTAAGTGAGTGATTGATCAATTATAAAACATAATGAGGTGATCTATTTGAAAAAAGCGATTGTCGTAGGAGCAACGGGAGGTACAGGTGCTACGGTAACGGAGGAATTGGTCAAGCGGGGGATTCGGACGGTGGCGTTCGGGAGATCTCGCCAGAAGCTGGAGAGGCTTAGTGCCGGACTGGGTTACCCGGAACATTTAACGATTGCCGTAGGTGACGCCTTCCGTTCGGATCACATCGTCTCTGCTTCGGAAGGCGCTGACACCCTATTCCATTGCGCAAACGTACCGTATCACGAAATGGTAAGCAAGCTGATTCCTCTGGGCGAATCCGTGATGGAGGCAGCCGACCGGCTGAACTTGAAGGTAGTCGTCATCGACGGCATCTATCCTTATGGAAGAAGACAGATGGAGCGGGCGACCGAAGAGCACCCGAAGCAGCCGCATACGAGGAAGGGCAAGACCAGGCTCGCTTACGAGAAGATGCTGTTCGCCGACCGTTGGAGCCGGGCCAAAGTCATGATCGCCCGCTTGCCGGATTATTACGGCCCCACGGCGAACGACGCTTCTTATCTGGGCTCTACGCTCGCAGCGATCGCGGCCGGCAAGATGGCATTTTTCATCGGCAATATGCGTGTCCCCCGGGAATTCGTCTACTTGCCGGACGCAGCGTTCATGATTGTGGAGCTCGCCGCAAGGGACGATGCTTATGGGGAGAACTGGCATATTCCGGGCGCAGGTTTGATCTCGGGGAAAGAGATCGTGCGAATCGCCCGCCAGGCGAGCGGAAGCGCCAAACCTGTCATTCCGCTTGGAAGAATCGGCCTCTCTTTGCTCGGCATGGGCGTACCGGTCATGAAGGAGGTAGTGGAAATGCTCTATTTGACGGAAGAACCGCTTGTCTTGAGTGGGGACAAATACGAAAGGTTGATCGGACCGATACGGTCAACGAGTTTCGGGGAGGGAATTACGGATACGATCCGCGCGTTGCAGACAAGAATTGAATGAATCCATGTTATCATTATGCGGGAGAGGTAATGGTGAAGGGTTAGGCGGATTACGCCTAGCCCTATTGCTGTCTCGTGCCGAAAATTTGATTTCTTTCGTCCCTCGATATAATTAGAGTACGCTCGCCCTTCCGGATTTTGATTGATGCAAGACGGAATTTTGACATTTGCATTCTTTTCATTTATTATCAAGGATATAAGGAGTCTTTTAAATCCTTTAATTACCTTGGGCTGCTTTTCTTGATTGCGTTTCTAAAGCGGTGTAAGATAGGGGGAGAATAGAAACGGAGAAGTGATGTGTAGATGAAATTTTCCAAAGCGACGGATTATGCCCTTCATACGATGTTGTTTCTTTGCAAATCTCCTTTCGATAAGCCCGTGGGGGTGCAGCAGCTTGCTGAGCAGCAGCAAGTGTCGCCAACCTATTTATCGAAAATATTGACCAAGCTTGCAAAGGCCGGAATGATCGAATCAATTTCCGGCGTGAACGGAGGGTATCGCCTCAAACGAAACTGGGAGGAAATTTCCTTTTTGGATATCATTCATGCCATTGAGGGGACAGCCTCGTTATTTGAATGCGGTCTGCATCATAATCCAGGATGTTTGATTCAACAGGTTATGGTTGAGGCGGAAAATAAAATGGAAGTTTTTTTGAGAGAGCAGAAAATATCCGAGCTTGCCAAGAAAGCAACCAACATGTGGGATAGCGGCATAAAATAGTCCAAACAATCTTGTTGCGGGATTGGCATAGGAGAGAGAAATGGCAATCGTTGACGGCGGACGACCCATCATATGCGCTAACGAAACGAATACACGCTAATCGCCTGCAAATCGCCTTGTTGCTCATGTAACGAAACTGAAACACGCTAATGAGGGAGAAAAGGCGGTAAAACCGCCGATTTTCAATGAATAAAGAGACGTACTTTCGTTAGATTGGGAACATCTACATTTTGAGCCCAATAAGGATTGTCAGTTTCGTAAGCGCCAAATAAGGGGCGTAAGTCCGCACGGATCGCCTTCCAATCTAGGGAGGTATTCCCTATGCCAATGGGTTAGGGAAAGAGTTAGGCCATCTTTCTATTTTTTTACTCCAAATTACAGATTTAATATACCTATAATAACTTTATTGCAAATGGCTTCCGCCATTATTGTTCATTCGGAAGCAACGAATTCATGACGTTTGAAGGAACTTTTGAAATGGAGGTATATGTTGACAATGGAAAAACAACTTTTCGACGTAGCGATTATTGGCGGCGGCCCGGCAGGGTTGAACGCCGCCCTGGTGCTTGGACGGGCGAGGAAGCACATAGCGGTGATCGATGAAGGCCGTCCCCGCAACGCCGTGACCCGCGAGGCCCACGGATTTCTTACCCGCGACGGGATCAGGCCTGGCGAATTTCGGCGCATTGCGAAGGAAGAGATTAGCGCCTACCCCTCCGTCCGCTTCGTGGCGGAAACGGCCGTGTCGATCGCGGGGACGGACGGACGGTTTCAAATAGAGACCGAGCAAGGGCAAACGATTGCAAGCAAAAAGATATTGTTTGCCGTCGGCATGAAGGATCGGCCGCTAGGCATTCCGGGGCTCGCAGAGGTATACGGGAAAAGCGCGTTCGTCTGCCCGTATTGCGACGGCTGGGAATTAAGGGATCAGCCGCTTGTCATCATTGTGAAGGGAGCCGGGCTCATGCATTTCGCTCCGCTCATATCCGGATGGACGAACCGTTTTACCGTCTGCACGAATGGCCCCGATGAGCTGACGGATACTCAGCGCGAGGAGCTCCAACGGCATCAAGTGCCTCTGTACGATTCGCCGATCCGATCCATCGATTCAAACGAAGGGATCGTGCAGCAAGTCGTTCTCGAAGACGGGACGACTGTTCCATGCAGGGGGATCTTTTTCCAACCGGAGCTGGTTACGGGATCGGACCTGCCGCGAGCTATCGGATGCCAGATGACGGAAGCGGGGGCGGTTGTCGTCGACGAGTTCGGAAAAACGAACGTTCCGGGCGTTTATAGCGCCGGGGACGCGGCATCGCGAATGTACCAGGCCATTGCTGCCGCCTCGATGGGCGCAATTGTCGCCGCGGCCATGAACAATGAACTCAACATGGAGGCCTGGAACCGAAACGGATGAGGATTTTTTCCGGTGCCTCATCATACGAACGGGAACGTAAATTAAAATCAAATAGCGGCAGCCATGTTTTATTTTTTCATGGTTGCCGCTATTTTATTATTATATCCTTGATTTGGCGCAATTGGCAAGTAAACAGTCGCTCTTTGCTAGTTACAGATTGGCATTGAGTAGGTATACTATAATAACTGTCCAGCCAACAAGGCAGGACGCCAATCCAAAGCTAGCGAAGGTGTAAGCAACTGGAGGAGGCCCTTAAGTATGACGTCTCATACCTTTAACCGTATTAAAATGCCGGCAGGTTTTTGGGCAGGATTGCATCAATTAGGGATTGCCGCCCACGATGTGGTTCGCAAAGCGCGACTGCCGCTAACCGTTATGAATGAAACAGTAGTGACTACTGAGCAATATTTCGCGATATGGCAGGCTTTTTCCGATCTCATTGGCGACCCTGCGATAGGAATTGTCAAGCTTGCGACCGCCTTTGAAACAGCGAAGTACCCGCCGAGCGTCTTAGCGCCTTACCACGCTCGCGACTATCGCGACGCTTTAAACCGTATGGCCCGGTACAAACAATTGTGCCCCCCCGAAAGCTTGCGTATCACCGAGAAGGGCGAGCTTTGTGTGATCGAACTGGAATGGCTGCATACCGAGCGACCCGGTCCGCCAATGCTGATTGGCATCACGCTGGCGTCTTTGCTGGAGCTAGGGCGCCGCGGCACAGGTCAACACTTGACGGCGCATCGAGTCGAATTTGCGCATGCCATGGGCGATGTACAGGTCCTTGAAGCTTACTTCGGCTGCCGAATCCGGATTGGCGCACAATATAACCGCTTGACGCTGCTTCGAAGAGATCTGGACCGCCCCTTTGTCTCGTACAACGAAGAGTTGCTGGAGGTTCTTACTCCCGTATTGGACCGATCGCTCGATGAACAGCAATGCGGCCGTTCAATTACCGAGATGGTCAAATGGATCATGAAACGCAGCTTAGCGGGGGGACGTCCCGATATTCAGGCTGTAGCGGGCGAGTTGGGGATGAGCGATCGTACCTTGCAGCGCCGCCTCGCCGACGAAGGCACGAGTTTCAAACATTTGTTGACACAAGCTCGACGCGAGCTGGCACGAGAGTACTTGGCAGACCCTGCGATCGATATGAAAGAAGTGGCCTTCCTGCTTGGATATGAAGACCAGAACTCGTTCTACCGTGCTTTCCGCCTTTGGGAAGGTCATACTCCTTCAAATTGGCGTGCTAAATTATAAACGAAAAGGAGAAATGAATCATGGATATGGGATTAAACAATAAAACAGCTTTAGTTACAGGGTCTACGAAAGGTATAGGGAAAGCAATTGCCATTGAACTAGCCAAAGAAGGCGTGAATGTACTCATTAACGGACGAAATTACGAAGAGGCAGAACGAATTGTAAATGAAATTAAAGCGGATTTCCCGGCCACCTCTCCTCAAAATGCTGCAGCCGATCTTGTGGATGCAGAGCAAAGAGAAGCTTTATTCAAAAAATATCCTCATATCGATATTTTGGTTAACAATATGGGGATTTATGAAATTATGCAATATGAGGACATTGACGATGAAGTATGGGAAAAATACTTCCGTACGAATGTACTTGCCGCAAATGGATTATCCAAATTTTATTTGCCTACAATGTTGAAAAACGACTATGGCCGCATTCTCTTTATTGCGAGCGAAGAAGCAATGATGCCTTCAGGACAAATGCCTCAATATGCAGTGACAAAATCAATGCTGTTATCATTGTCAAAAAGCTTATCGAAATTAACAAAAGGAACGGAAGTTACCGTCAATACGATCATGCCGGGACCGACACTCTCCGAAAATGTGCATCAAATCATTGAGGGCATGTACCCTAATGAAGATCTGACTTTTTCGGAAAAAGAGAAAAAATTTATGGCGGCAAACCTGCCTCAATCTGAAATACAGCGATTTATCAAGCCTTTTGAAATAGGCAGATTAGTTGCATTTGTATGCAGTCCTTATGCATCCGCATTTAAAGGTTCGCCAATCCGTATGGATGGAGGAATGGTGCCGACTATTTTTTAAAATAACTCACCTTGGTTGCGTAAAGAAGACATCCGAAAGGGTGTCTCTTTTTTCATTTCGCCATAATGATTGACACCGAACAGAAATAGCCTTAGAATAAAATTGTTTCATTTGAATAAATATTTTTAAATGTTATTTGTCTTTATCTTTATTTAATCGGTTTTTTTATTTATTTCAACGAAATAATTTTGCATTGAAAAGTCCAGCGGTAAGATGTCAAGTCCCTGATTCTTGAGAATTGGAAATTTTCTTGGCCGTAAAGCAAGGGAGTCAGGGAAAATGACAGCACCAAACTAAACCCAGCCCGAAAATCAAGTCATTTAC
>NZ_CAKKLI010000092.1:0-5225 GCF_918697855.1 Paenibacillus sp. CECT 9249
TATTGATACACCAAAAAGCTTTCGACCTATGATCTGCCCATATTAATTACCCCAAAAACGGATACAGTTTGCAACTCTATTTTCATTTATGGCGATGGTCGTCAGGCCATGGGGGATTTGTATGAAAAATCGTACAAGATTCTGTTTTTTGGGTACCACGGCTTTGTTTTTATACGAAATTTCGTACAACGCGCATCCATTATATAAAAGGGCATGGCCTCCCTCTATTTCGAGAGCGATCCGCGCGGATCGCCTTCGAATGTCTATGCTTCAATGGCGTTGCAACGGGAAATTGCTGTCCGGACCGAACGGCCGTAATTTTGCCATACCGGTTGTTGAATTGGAAGCGGCACGGTATAATCTTGACAGCATTGAAACAAGGAGGGGGGCGAGAAAATGAAAGTTTCCAAGGCATTGACGGCGGCACTCGCCATATTCAGTTTGTCCGTAATCGTTGCTTGTTCCAATACGAGGATGGTCAGCCCTAACACGGCCTACAACGCTGTTATGCTGCTCAAACATTCGTTTGATCAAGGAGATTATGAAAGGTTTCAAACTTACTTCACCGACGCACAGCGCAACAAAATAAGCAAAGAACAATTCCGCGAATTGTCCGAACTGGCGACCGCGGGCTGGGGGCATGATACATACAGCGTCATTACATTTGAGAATGGCGAGAAATTGCTGATCAATACCGTGAAAGATTTGGAGGACGGTTATTATAAAATTCAAGACATCAAGCGAGTGCCGGAGGAATGGAAAGAGCTGTTTATTAGATGAACATCATAAGAAAAGGAAGCATTGACGATGACGAACCTAATCATCAAACCGATATTCAACCAATTGCATATTGCGGTCCGTTCCTTGGTCGAGATGATCGAGCAATTGACGGACGAAGATTTGAAAGCGCGGCCGATTCCGCATAAGCGATCGATTCAAGAACTGCTGGCACATATTTCAATGATTTGCAAAGCGAATTTCCTTATCGCTAACGAGGCGACCAGGCAAGAGATGGACGATTTTTACCGGGAGAACGAACCGGCGACACCGGATCAAATGAAGGAAGCGCTGCTGCAGCATTATCATTTTCTGCAACAGAAATACGAAACATATACCCTCGAACAATGGAATGAACGAACGACGTCGTATTGGGGGGTTACTTATTCAAGGTATGAATGGCTGCTGGAAATCGTAGGACATCTCTACCACCATAGAGGGCAGTTATATACGATGTTGACGCAGCAAGGCAAGGAACTGAAAGTCAATTTGTTCGAATGAAGGGAAAAGGCTGCTTCCACCCGGGCGACACCGGGGGAAGCAGCCTTTGCGAATTGCAGCTTAAACGTTCGGAATATCGATCTCCACTTCGCGGCCCGATTGCGCGGAGCGCAAAATGCCGTCAATAATCGCCTGGTTGCGGAGAATTTGCTCGCCCGGAATCGGAGCGGGCTTTCCTTCCCGAATGGAGGCGACGAAGTCTTTCACTTTCTCATCGAATAAATTGATTTGGTGCTCGATGACCGGAATCGGGCTTTCCGTCTGGTGGCCGCCGATATCGTGGAACAGGCGGATGCTGCCGAGCTTGCCGTCCATGACGCCGCTCCAAGGGCCTTGCCCTGCGGGGGTCACCTTGAGACCGGCTTCGGAACCGAGGAACATCGTTGCGCCAAGCGTATCCATATGCATCGCCCATGAAATTTTGAAGTTAAGAACGATGCCGCCTTCCAAACGGATGAGCGCCGCGGCGAAGTCCTCCACTTCGAAACGGTCCGCTTCATGGAAATATTTCGGGTTCGTTCCGAACGCGTTGGATGTAAATGCCGAGACGGTGAGCGGCTTCGGGTAGCCGAGCGCGTTCAGCGCAAAGTCGAGCGAATAGCATCCGATATCCGCCATCGCGCCGGACCCGGCCAACTCCTTGCGGATGAACGTGCCGCCGGGAATGCCGCGTCTTCGTCCGCCGCCCGTTTCGACGTAATAAACGTTGCCAAGCCTGCCGGATTGCACGAAATCGCGGACGATTTGCATATTCGGATCGTAGCGGGGCTGGAATCCGACCGACAGCATTTTGCCCGCAACATTCGATGCCCGAACCATATCGACCGCTTGCTCCAACGTTACGGACATCGGTTTTTCCACCAACACATGTTTGCCCGCTTCAAGCGCGTCTACGCTCGTCTGATAGTGGGCGACGTTCGGCGTACATATGCTGACCCCGTCCACATCGAGCTCGAGCAAGCGGCGGTGATCGTCGAAGGCCGCAGCTCCCGCCAATTGTTCTCTGCCGACGAATTCCGCGGCTCTTCCCGGTATAATATCGGCGACAGCCGCAATTTCAACGTCCGGAATCGCCTTATATGCATGCGCATGCGCACGTGCGATCCCCCCGCTGCCGATAATGCCGATTCGAATCGTTTTGCTCACGATGAACACCTCATTTTTCACTTTTATTCTACGGCCGACCGCCGCAGCCTTGCGAATTGCCGGGCTTTGTATTGTTTCGGCGTCATGCCGTAGCGTTTTTTGAAGACGCTGAACAAATAATTGCTGCTTGAGAATCCGTGCCGCAGCGCAATTTCCTGTACCGTCAATTCCGAATTCAGCAAATCGTGGCTGACATGGGCTAGTCGAATGTTTTCCAAATGTTTGCTAAACGAAAGATTCGCTTGTTCTTGGAATATCCGCTGCAGCTGGCGGGCGCTGACGAACACCTTCTCCGCCACTTCCTCCAGCGTTAGCGGGGATGCGTAATTATCGTGCATAAACTGCTCGACGAGTTGAAACCGATGCCGGTTCATGTCGCGGCTCGGGAGCTGCAGGCCGGTTAACGGAATTTCGTAAGCGCGAACCGATCTTAGCAATATTTGAACGACAGCCTGTTTCATCGACGCGTAGAAGCCGAACTGGTTCTCGGACCAGGCGCGGTACGCGTACAGAAACCATTGCATCGCATTGTATTTGTCCAATGTCGGTTCCAGAGGCAATCGCCGCAACTGGCGCACGCATTGCTCGGCTTCCTCGTTCTCGAGATGCTGTCCCCACTGGGCGTCCGCGGCGGAAGCGCCCTCTTGCGGCAATTCGACAATATCGATATGCAAGCATAATTCGTCCATTGCCGTTTGTTCGTCCGCTTCCTGATAATGAACCGCATCCGGTCCTGTTAAATAAAACATCCCTTCCGTCAATTCGTACGGCCTATCCCCCAATATGACCATCCCTTTGCCGCGCGGGATGAAATGAAACTCGTATTCGGAATGCTTATGAAAGGGAATGATTTTGCCGGGCGGAAAGCTCGTCAAATGACAGCGCAGCACGCGAATGCCGTAATTTCCCCAACGAAATCGAATATCCAGACGATCGAGCGCATCCTGCTTCGTCTCCATCAATTGAAAAGCGAAGGGCGTACTGCCGGATTTCGAATGGTGTGCGATCGGATCATGATGCGACACGATGCATTCCCCCTTTTACGCG
Source organism: Paenibacillus sp. CECT 9249 (assembly GCF_918697855.1). Classification (NCBI taxonomy): domain Bacteria; kingdom Bacillati; phylum Bacillota; class Bacilli; order Caryophanales; family Paenibacillaceae; genus Paenibacillus; species Paenibacillus sp. CECT 9249. Next base: position 3,472 of record NZ_CAKKLI010000092.1, read on the forward strand.
TTATTCCGCCAACTCGTCGAGACGGATCGGCCGCTGCAGGCGAACCGATAAATTCGACGCTTCCATTAGCCGGGTCAAGTCTACGGCCAGCCGTATATTGTCATCCGCCGAGCTTCCTTCCCGAATATGGTTCACCCATTGCTCGAAGGCGGACAGCCGGGCCGCATGCAGCGGATATTCCGTCCAATCGCCCTCCGAATCGGTCTGCTTGTTGCTGCGGACGAGCAGTTTCGGCTCCGGTGTGCCGAACAACAGCGTTCCTTCCGTTCCGTGAATTTCGATCGCAAACGGGGAATGCGAATTGACGAACCCGGCTTCAACGATGCCGAGCGCTCCGTTTCCGTATTGCAGAACGGCCGTCGCATTGTCTTCCACCTCTTTGCCGGTAACGTAGCCGTAGTGGGCGCTGACCCGTTCGGGCAAACCGAGAAACAGCCTCGTTAAATACATCGGATGGCAGCCCAGATCGATCAGCGCGCCGCCCCCGCATTGCCGCAAATTGTAAAAATGGTCCGGCAGCCATCCCGCCACCGCTCCGTTATGGGAGAGGCGAACCCGGGCGAACGTGATGTCCCCTAACAGCCCTTGCTGCAAAATATCTTGTATGGCAAGCGTATACCCGTCGTTCAATCTAGGCAGCGATACGGTTAAGACGACGCCGTTCTCCGCAGCGGCGTTTACGATTTCATTCGTTTCCCGCAGCGTCGGCGCTACGACTTTTTCCGTGAAAATATGTTTGCCCGCCGCCGCCGCTTTGACCATGACGTCGCGATGCATATCGGTAGGGGCATCGACAATGACCGCATCGATGCCCGGCTCGGACAGCAGTTCGTCAAGCGATTCATAGAAAGGAACGCCGCGTTTGGCGGCTTCTTCTCTGCCGCGGCCGGGAAGCTCATCCCAGACGGCGACGATTTGCGTATCCGGATGCTGTTCGGCTTGTTTTGCGTAATCGGCGGCATGTACGTGCCAAAAGCTTAAGAGCGCTACCTTGATCATGGATAATCACCTCAATTGTATAATAATACGACACAACTATAAGGTAGCACACTTCAAAAGCAAATAATATTATAAGATAGCGACATTATGAAGTGAGAAATTACGACATGAATAGGAGCGGTGCCATTAGAAAGGCTGTATGGGGGCGAGGGCCGATATCAAAGTAATCTTTGATATGTTTTCCTTTTAGTAATATAATCATAGTATATAAATGAAACTAAGTTTCATATGGTGAAACTTTGGGGAGGGTTTTACATGAAAGCTGTTATTGTTGACAAGTATGGTTCAGTAGAGAATATGAGATATACAGATGTTGAGATGCCTTCAATCCGTTCAAACCAAATATTAATTCGTGTAAAAACAACGAGTGTCAATTTTGCCGATATTAAAGCGAGATATGGCAATAAAGGCCAAGCAAAACTGCCATTTATACTTGGTTTGGAAGCATCGGGAATTGTTGAAAAAGTTGGAAGCGAAGTGAAGTCTTTTTCTATTGGCCAACGTGTATTAGCTTTTCCTCAACATGGGTCGTATGCAGAATATGTCGTTGCCAATGAGAACTTAACTTTTGCCATTCCCGATCGTATTAGTTTTGACACTGCAGGAGCTTGCGGCATTGTATCTTTCTTATCATACAAATCCCCCATGGCCTGACGACCATCGCCATAAATGAAAATAGAGTTGCAAACTGTATCCGTTTTTGGGGTAATTAATATGGGCAGATCATAGGTCGAAAGCTTTTTGGTGTATCAATA
>NZ_CAKKLI010000093.1:0-4948 GCF_918697855.1 Paenibacillus sp. CECT 9249
ATTCCGGAAAGTCCAGTCCCAAATTTATTTTTCAAAGATCAACTGGAAATTTTGAAGGCGGCCGCCAGTCCCCTAGGGGACTGGAAGTAAACTCAAAACTGCCTTCAAGAAATACTATATGAGGAGTATGGCTGCTGGAGTCGAATCCTCGTTTTGGCCCGTTCATACAGCAAAATGAGGATGGAAGCGGAGCCTTATCGATGAAAATAGCGAAGGAGGACATGAACTTCTACGTTGACTTGATCTGGCAATTCGGGGATGAAGTCAAAGTAGTGGCCCCTGCTGAGGCCGCGGCATACATCCTTCAAAAAATCGAGAGTATGCGATCGCTTTATCTTCGATGAGCTTTACAGACGGTAGATAGGGTCATTTACTAGTGCAGCTGACGGGAAAATCAGCTGCCGTTTTCTTTAATGGAGGAATTTACAACTGGATCTTGCATGTCATTATCATATGTGTTATATATGTAATATAACAGATAAATAAAAAGGAGGGTGGTTCAATATGGAACGGCTTCGACATGTCAAAATCGCGCATGGGTAATGATTGCCTGTCGCCATTGTCGGCGCGCTGCTGATGCCCTATTCGCTCGAAGTGCTTCTGCACGGCATTATCGGCCACCTTGGTTCCTGAACACGTGCAGCGCCAAAAGGAGAGATATTCATGTTCATAGAGCTCGATCTTCAATCGGAAACCCCGATTTACGCACAACTGGTTGACCAAATCATCGAAGGGATCGCCTCCGGCGCCTTGCAGCCGGGCGACCCGCTTCCGTCGGTCCGGAGCTTGGCGGAGGACTTGGGGATCAATCTCCATACCGTCAACAAATCTTACAACTTGCTCAAGCAGGAGGGCTTCCTTCAAGTACACCGGAAAAAGGGCGTTGTCGTTCAGCCCGACGGGATGCCCGGCATGACGGAGGCGTTCGAGGAGAAGCTCCGGCGGCAGCTCCGGTCTCTTGCGGCGGAAGCAGCGGTACGAGGCATGACGGAAGAGGCATTCGCGCAGCAGAGCAGGTCGTTGTATCGGAATACCATTACAAATCGCGGAGGTGAACAGCGTTGACTGCACAGGAGACGATCATGATATCGAGCTTTTATTTATTTATCGCGTTGATGATCGGCATACAGGCCTATATTGGCTTGCGGACCGTGCTGTTCGGCATCGCGCTGCCGGCGGAGGCCCTGCAAGATCCGGCCGTCCAACGCATTCGCCGGAATTACGTTTTGCTCACTGGCGGTTTTGCGATCGTCATCGGAGTAGCTTGCTTTTTCGTGACGCGTCATCAAACGACGGGTCGGAGTATCCTGAGTTGGACGATAGCCATCTTGCTTTTAATGATTGTGTCGGTCTTCGCCATTCGGATCAGCCGGATGTCCGCGCAACGCTTGAAGGCAGCCAGAGGATGGCAGGTTGACGTGCAGACAAAGCGCGCAGCAAGCCTCGCGGTCGGCCGAACGCATGGTTCGGTTCTGGGCTCTTGGTGGTATTCGGCGCATGTCGCCGTGATGGCGCTATGCATCTTCTTTGCCGTTGCGAGATGGGACGCGATTCCGCAGTCGTTCGCGATACATATGGGGCCGAACGGCTTGCCGGATGTTTACATTTCCAAATCCGTACGGACCGTGTTCATGATGAACATCGTGCAAGCGCTAATGATCGCGTTATTCGCCGGCTATAATCTGATGATCCGCCGCGCCAGGACATCGCTGGATCCCCAGGACCGGGAAGGTTCGTTGCGGAAACAGTTGAAGCTCAAGAAAATCCATTCGATTGCGGCGTGGGGCATTTCGCTGCTGGGGATTGCAAACTTAGGGTTGTTGCAAGCCGTAATACTGTACGGCTGGAAACTCAATTTGCTTATCCGCTACAACATCTCGTTCATAGCGGTGTTCTTCTTGACGCTGCTCGGCGTCTTGCTTTACCTGCGGTTCCGAGGTCTTGATCAGCAAAGGGACGTTCCGTCGCAGGAGGAGAGGCACTGGAAGTGGCTCGGCAGCATGTACGCGAACCCCGAAGACCCGGCCTTATTCGTTCCGGATCGATACGGATTCGGATGGACGATCAATATGGCTAATCCGCGCGGCAAGATCATAGCCGCTGCGACGATAGCCGTTCTGGCGACCGCCATTCTCGTACCCATTCTCATTTTTCGATAAATAAAGCAATCTCTTGGAGGGAGAGTTCAAAGAATGAAAAGTCGATGGATCATAGGAGCTTTGCTATCTTCGTGTCTGCTGCTCGCCTTCTTCGACGACAACACAGCACTGGCAGAGACGCCAAGTGCTGTTCCGATAACCGTGCCAATGGCGGCAAAGGACTCGCCTTCGGACGAGGCTTTGCTCACCTACGAAGCAACCCGGAAAGTTGCAAAGGAAAAGGCAGATCTACTCACGAAAACTTACGGTACGAACAGCGTACAGTATGCCCTTATCGATCATGGCCGCATCGTCGTATCCGGCCAATCCGGCAAGAATGACGAGAAGGGACAGAAGCCGCTCACGAAAGACACGATGTACGGGATCGGCTCGACGAGTAAAATGTTTACAACGGTTGCCGTCATGCAGTTGGTCGACCAAGGGAAAATCGATCTCGATACGCCGGTCGTCCGGTATATTCCCGAGTTTACGATGAAGGATGAACGCTACAAGCAGATTACGCCGCGCATGCTGCTGAATCATTCTTCCGGTCTGAACGGATCGTCGATGACGAACGCCTTTTTATTCGAAGATAACGATTCTTACGCCTACGATACTCTGCTGAAGCAACTGGCCGGCCAGACCTTAAAGGCGGACCCGGGCGCTTATTCGGTTTACTGCAATGACGGATTTACGCTGGCCCAGATTCTGGTCGAGCGAGTCAGCGGCATGGACTTTACCTCTTATATCCATCGATATATGACAGAGCCTCTGGGTATGGCCAATACGGCGACGCCGCTCGATTCTCCGGACGAAGCGAAGATGGCCGGACTCTATTATCCTGCCTACACAGGACAACTCCCCAACGAGACAAGCAGCTTGATCGGAATTGGAGGCATCTATTCCACAGCGGAAGATTTGGCTCGATTCTCGCAAATTTTCACGGGGAAAGCAGAAGAAGTGTTGTCCGGCAAATCGGCTGCGGCCATGGCGCAAGACGAATTCAAGACGCCTTTGTGGCCTGACGATGCGGACAGCTCATTCGAATACGGTCTCGGCTGGGACAGCGTCAATCCGTATCCCTTCAGCGAATACGGGATGAAGGCGCTGACCAAAGGCGGGGACACACTTCTCTACCACTCTTCGCTCGTTGTGCTTCCCGGGCAGGACATGGCGGCAGCTGTCGTCACTTCCGGCGGGAGCAGCGTGTACAACCAGCTTCTGGCGAATGAAATCCTGCTGCGGGCGCTGAAGGAGAAGGGGACAATTGCCGAATTCAAGCCTGAAAAGTCGTACGGTGTGCCGGTAAAGGCCGATATGCCGGAATCCGTGCAGCAGTATTCGGGAATCTATGGCGCGTTCAGTGGAACGATAAACATCGATATTACCAAAGGCGGCGTCATGTCCGTCACTTCGGAGCAGTCCCCCGATACTCCGGCTCAGATCTTCGGGTATTCGGCGGACGGCACGTTCCGGAGTGCGTATGGGAATACGATCATCAGCTTCGTGACGGAGGAGAACGGCCGCACCTACTTATGGCTTCGTCAATACGCTTCGTTGCCGGGTCTTGGGCAGAAGGCGATATCGGAGTACAACGCCGAGAAGCTCCGGCCCCAGGATCTTCCGGCAGAGACTCGAAAAGCATGGATGAAGCGTGACGGCAAGAAGTATTATCTGCTGAACGAGAAGTATACGTCGATCGTTTATTTGATGATGCAGCCCTTCCAATTGAATATGTCGAAACAATTGCCGGGGTACGTGTCGGATAAGCGAATAACGGGCCCGAATACGGCCGTCTCCGAATTGCAAATTCCAGGAATGAGCGGGCGGGATCTTTCAGCCTATACGTTCTTTACACAGGATGGTGCAGAGTACCTGGATGTTGGCGGAAGCATTTTAGTGAATGAGGACGCCGTGAACCCCATCTACGTCGCTAAGAAGTCAATCGTTACGATTCCGTCGAACGGCTACGCCCGATGGTATTCGGTAAGCGACAAAGACGGGGGCAAGATCGTTAAGGTGAACATGCCCTCGAACGCTTCCTTCGCCGTTTATAATGCGAAGGGAACATGCGTCTACTTCAGTGTCGTCGGAGGCAAGGATCAGGTCGAACTGCCCGCGGGAGGAGTCATTGTTTTCGCCGGAGATGCCGGCACGAAGTTCGAGATTTCCGCGGAGTAAACGTCGCTATAAGTATTTCATAACTGGATTAAGATACAGTCCTGCGTATAAGAAAGAAGAAGATTCCTCAAGAAAAGTTGGTCCGTAGTGGATTTGGAAAGGGGAAAGAACGAAGCGGTATCTGGAGGGGGGACCTTTGCTTGCGGAAAGCAAAAGCCCCCCTCATTAAATCGCTTTTAAGATAACGCAGGATAACGGCACTCTACGGAGCGTTTATTGAAAAGGGAACACTTAATCAATATTCTAGAAATACGGGAGGTGGACAATATGAATTGCCAAAAGGTGGGAAGACTCATTCTGAGTCTCCGAAAAGAGAAAAACATGACTCAGAAAGATTTAGCCGATCTTATGAATATTAGCGATAAGACGATTTCCAAATGGGAACGCGGTTTAGGGTGCCCAGACGTGTCCTTGTTAAGCGAGTTATCCAAGAGTCTGGGAGTAAATATCGAGAAGATTTTATTGGGGGAACTGGATCCGAATGAAGAGAATAGAGGGAATATTGTTTACGCTGAAGCATAATGCCCGAAAGCTGACGGTATTGCCTGTCCAGGGATTGACGAATATAATGTCCGTATCACAGAAAAGGAAAAGGATGCCTCCATATAGCGTGAGCCTGTTCGCGCAAG
>NZ_CAKKLI010000094.1:0-4146 GCF_918697855.1 Paenibacillus sp. CECT 9249
GAAAGTGTATCCACATAATGTTGACTTGAACCGAACGAACTGGGAAACCTCCACTTTTTTACAGTCCGCGAGGCAGATCCACTATATTCAGTGTTTGATATTACGGGCTTTCGAAATTTAGGTTAAACTTTTTTAACGAAATAATCCGCACTGCCCTCCTTTCCTTAAACGGCCATAAGTTTAACCGCTTAAACTTTTAGGATAAAAATGACAGCCTTTCGAATATAGAAAAAGGAATTCTCGCTCGCGGCTTTTGATCCGGAGAATGGCATGCCGCATCGTCGAAGTCACTTTTATCCTCTATACATCGCCAAATGCCCGCGGAAACGATCCAAGCAAAAAGAAGAACCGCGCCCGCAATCCGCAAGTTCTTCTTCCTCTCATCGGTATACCGATTCTATTGATGTCCCCATCGCGGAAATGCGTCTATCGTTGGTAGATCATTGCCGTAGAGCGTCTCTCTGGGTTGATTTATATCGATCATAACCTATTATTGGAAAAAATGAAAGCGTTTTTTTATATGATCATCGTTTTTATTTTGCAAATGCTAATATCAATCCAACTCCCTCTCCATTCTGGATGAAAGCAACCAATGCTGTTCTTCGACCCCTCCTCTGTCCCCCAAGCCGTCGTATAGCTTCATCAGGGTAAGATAAGTCTCATCCTCGTCGGGAAGCCGTTGTTGAATCAGCTTGTTCACCCGAATAGCCGCTTGCGTCACGCCGTGTTCCATATATAGCTTGCCTAAGCTTCTCGCATGGCTCAACCATAACAGCCGGAGCCGCTCCCGTTCGTGTTCGGCCCATAAATACTCGTACTCTCCCAAATAATGGCCTTCACACAGCTCAACAACGCGCTCGTGCTCTTCAATATGCTCGAGTTTCGGATCGCCCAATTGTTTCAGGCGGTTCTCCCATTCCTCCGCATCCACTCGCGCGTTCCCGATTGTCAGGCAGTATCCGGCCCCCAAATCCCCGCTGCTGATCGATACCGTATCCAATCCGATTTTTTGCAAAGTTTGCCGAATATGATAAATCGTCGTATACAGCTGCTGCGACGCCCTCGATACCTCGAAATCCGGCCATAAAAGCTCGATCAGCGTGCTTCTGTCGATCGTTCGGTCCCGGTGATGCAGCAAATAGGCGAACAGTTCCTGCGCTTTGCTTGTGCGCCATTTGATGGTTTGCGGCTCCTCGCCGGGAAGCTGATACCTTATCTTATTGAAGCAGAAAATAAACGGCGTTGACGCTTCCTTGCTGCGATTGTTATTTTTCCCCTTTAACTTTCCTTGCAAACGTTCTACCGTTCGCCGCAAACGCTCGGGTTCTACAGGCTTCATAATGTAATCCAAAGCGTATAGTTCAAAAGCTTGCACGGCGTAGTGGTCGTAACCGGTTACAAATACGATCTCCATATCGGGTATGATCGCCTGCAGCCGCTCTCCCAACTTCAGACCATCGAGCTCGGGCATATGGATATCGAGAAATACGACATCAGGGCGATGTTTATCCACCATCTCAAACGCCTTGAATGAATTCGAGCATAACTCAACAACTTCCACGCCATTCATGTCGCGTTCCAATAATAGCTTGAGCCGTTCAAGAGCAAGCTGCTCATCGTCAACGAGTATGGCTCTCATGAAAATCCTCATTCCTTTCGGTGCTTTAGAAACATGGTTAAGTTTACCTTTGTTTGTCGCATGTTGTCGACCGACTTTTGTCCCATATTAGGGGAAAACAGCCGTCATCGGCTTGAGGCGCTCGACAGCGGCTGTTTCCTTGCGGATTAATCGATCAGATCCGTCGTTTTCAACATTCTTTGAATCAATGCTGCGGCTTCCGCACGCGTCATTCGATCCTGCGGTTTCAACAACTGTCCGCTCTTGCCTTCGGTAATGCCTTCGGAGATCAGCAAAGCGACCGCTTCCTTCGCCCAAGGCGCGATTTGATTCGCATCCCCGAACGTGGAAAGCACTGCGTTCACTTGTCCTTCGCCTATCGACGCTTCCGGACGGATCAGCTTGTAGCCGCGCGCAATCATCGCCATGCCTTGCTCTCTCGTAATATACCGCTCGCCATGGAACGCGCCGTCGTCATAGCCAAGCACGATGCCGAATTCATTGGCAATCGTTACCGCCGCATGGTACCATGCCGACGACGAAACGTCGTGGAATACGTTTTGCTTCACGTCCTGGCGCATTAACCCCAATCCTTTGACGATAAACACCGCAAACTCGGAACGGTTAATTTCGCGGTCCGGCGTAAAGTTGTTGTTGCCTGTGCCTTCAATGACCAGACGCGCCGCGATGTCGTTCGCGCTTGCTTTCGCCCAGTGGTTCTTCACGTCGTTGAAATCTTTCGGATTCCAGATGACGGAATAGGTTCCGCTGCTGCGCAGATCGTTGATCTTCGCGAAGTAACGGTTGTTGATTTTCGTCACGACCGTCGGAACGTGGAACACGGTTCCGTCCGGGTTCACAATGACGCCCGTCGTAATGCGGTTCGGATCGACGCCTTCCGGCAAGGCGATATATTTCACGGCATAACCGTTCAATAGTCCCGCTCTGTTCGTTTGTCCGTCATGCGTAAAGGTTAAATCGAGATCGACCGGATGAACGAGCAGTTCATAGCCGCCTTTCTCCGCCTTCTCGCGGGCAAGCTTAGCCAGATCGTCCGCAGAACGTGTAATCTTGATGTTTGCGGCAATGTCGCCGAGCGGCGCTTTGCCGAATTGTTTGCTAATCGCATTCAAATCGAGTTGTCCGGCAGGAACCGGATAAATCGCCAGCAAGTTTTCGATGTCGAGGCTGGAGCCGGTGTCGGCAAGTTTCTTCAGGTCTTCGGCCGTCAAGCCTCGAACTTCGACATCGCCGTCGCCCGGTACGCTGATGCCCAACTTCTGTCCCTTACCGTTCGCGAGAATGCCGAACAGCTTGTCCCGATCGATCGTAACCGTCGTTTGCGTACGGTCTCCCGTTTGCGTGACGGTACCCGTTGCGAATGGAACTTTCGAACCGTCGACAGTCGATAGAATGTCTCCCGGTTTCGGTTCGTTCCCCGGCGTGGACGGTGTCGTCGTACCGCTGTCGGTGCTGCCGGAACTGCTGCCGCCGCCGGTGCTGCCGGACGCTCTGGTGACCGTTACCGTATAGTCTTTGAACGTGCCGTCTTGATCCGTAACTCGAACGACAATGGTATTCGTGCCGACATTCAGCGCCAGATAGTCGCTAAGCTCGCCGCTCGGTACCGTTTTCCATTCGCCGCCATGCACGCGAATCTGAATGGTAGCGTTCGGATCGAGCGCCGTTGGCGTGAATTGAATCCGATACACGCTATTCGATACGCTCATTGTGTAGGAATCCCGGTTCGGATCGAAAGCCGGGTACAGGCTGCCTACGGATGGTACCAACGATTCCAGCTTGTTGTTGTCTGTTGCGGCTCCTTCGCGAACAATGTTGAAAACATAATCGTTGATCAGGTTGCCGTCTTTGTCGTAGACGACTACCTTGATCTCGTTTTTCTTGCCTTCTACCAATGGAAGGTTATTCCATTCATCGGCAAAGTACTCCTTACCGTTAACGTATACTTTCACCTGAGTCTCGTTCGGATATTTCGCCGTTGGATTCAGGTTAATGCCATATACGTCGTTCGTTACCGTTCCATAGTAGTTTTTGTATTGGATCGGGTCGAACTCCGGAGTCAGATTGACCGGCTTCTCCTGACCGTCTTCGATCAGTCCAACAAGCGTCAGTCCATCCAGTTCCCCGCCTACTTTCACCAGATTCTTCTCAGCCTCGTCGAGAGCTGTCAAAGCCTGATTTACCTGATCTTGCGTTGCGTTCGGATCGCGCAGTACGCTTTCCGCTGCCTCAAGCGCGTTAGCAAGGTTTGTCCAGCTGGCTTGAGTGTATTCGGACTCGATAAATTCGCCGGCGGTGATCTTGCCGCTGATTTCTTTCGCTTTCTGTTTCAGAACGGTTTTGTCAACAACGTTCGTCGTATCTACGGTAATGTCTTTCAACTCTTTCGATACTTTGCCGTTTTTCTCCGCCGTTACTTCGATCGTGTACTTTCCATCGGACAAGTCTTCGGAAGGTATGAAGCTCCAGGTGCCGTCTTCGGCTACCTCAACCTCTACCGGGCCAAT
>NZ_CAKKLI010000095.1:0-3266 GCF_918697855.1 Paenibacillus sp. CECT 9249
ATTCCGGAAAGTCCAGTCCCAAATTTATTTTTCAAAGATCAACTGGAAATTTTGAAGGCGGCCGCCAGTCCCCTAGGGGACTGGAAGTAAACTCAAAACTGCCTTCAAGAAATACTATATGAGGAGGGTGCGTTATGAAGAAATTATTAACTGTTTTTATAACGATTTGTTTGTTCGCGATCCTGGCGCTTCCTGTTTCGGCATATTCGGGAAATAAAGATGACGAACTTACTTTTTCTTTTCAGTTTGTATTCAATGCTAATGGGTTAAGCAACAACTTCGCTACAGGCCCAAGGGGCATCATCGGCGAAAAGATTTACGTACCTGTAAATGGAGCGGTTTCGAAAGAAATTGGTACGACTTTAGTGTTAGAATTGTCATCGAATCAAGCATTGGCAGCTACAACGACTAAAAATGTCAGCGTGAAAGGCCATTTTTATTTGATTGAAGATCCCGATACCATCGTTACGCGGTACGGTCTGGCGGGAAGCTTTGAAAGCGATGGGAGTTCCGTGAAAATTTCAGGGGAATATGCCTATCACAATTCGGCGCTTGACAACTGGTCGGGAAACAGCGCAACGAGCCAAGAAACGGGATCGGGATATAAAACGTTAATCGGCACGTATGAAGTTTTTAAAAAAAATAAGAAAGACAATAGTGCGGAAATTAAGGTGAAGGGAACCAAAAACGGAGTGATTACGGTTAGTGGAGATTACACTGAAAAAAATATAAGTTAGGAGGGGAAAACGATGAGAGGAAAATGGAAGTATAGTCTTTTATTGATACTCGCTTTGATCTTTTCATTTTCAACCGCTTCGTTCGCTTCGGATTCGGTAAGCGTTGTTTCCGAAGAAATGATTCAATCGGCGGATACCAAGGTTACCTTAGGAAACGGTATTGGATACATTGGCTTCCTTTCGGAAGAACCCGTGTTTACCGTTAGCGGCTATAGTACGACGCATGATCAATATGAAGGATATTTTTATATTGAATCGTCGGGCGAAGTGCTGGGTAGGCATAAGGTTACCGTTTATTTTGATTATGATGGAACATTGGTAAAAGTAAAAAAGAACAATAACGAATATGTGGGTACTTCAACATGGGAAGTCAAATCAGGATATCGCGTCGACACGACCGATAAAGATTCGGGATCCGTTTCCCCTACCTACGCGTATGGAACAGCGACGTTTAAACTATATAAAACGGGATTTTTCGGCAGCGATTTTCAAAACAGCGTCACGATTCACATTTATTGCAATCAAAAAGGGAAGACGACAGTCGAAAGAAACTATAATTGAAATTGCTTGTATGTTTTCGATTTCCATTCTGAACGAAGTGCATATATTTTACCCTGATAAAATATATGCACCACTCTCAGACGACAAAACATAAAGAAACAACTACGTGCAGCAGCGGCTCTCAAACGCAAAAAACGCTCCTGCGGCCGACTTATCGAACCGCGGAGCGTTTTTCTTACCTATTCATCGTTCCCCGAGCGATCGGAACCTAATTTCCCTTTCCCGAGAAACAAACTGAAGAGAAAAGCGGCGCCAAGCACAACCGATGTAACCATATAGATATGGTGGATGCCATACTGATACATTTCTTGCGCCTGCTGGAGAAGGGGGCCGGACAAACCTTCCGGAACGCCTCCCTCGATCATTTGCTCCAAGCGCCGGCTTTCGTCGGGCGGCAAGTTGCGCCCTATTTCCGCAACCCGGTTCGCCACCGACGAAGACAAAACGCCGCCAAGCAAGCTGACGCCAACGGCAGCGCCTAATTGCGAGACTAACGAGACGGCAGTCGTTACCGCGCCGACGTCCTTCTTATCCGCCATTTCTTGCACGACGGTTTCTTTGCCCATCATGACCATGCCGATGCCGAGTCCCGCGATCAGTACATAGACGAACGGAACTATGAAGTGAATGTTCAAGTCCATGCTCGCCAGCAAGCAGGAGCCTGCTACGGCCACAACGAGGGATGCCGCGAACAAAGTCCGATACCGTACTTTGGTGACCAGATAGGCGAATGCCATTCCCGATACGATGACTCCGACTGCCATGGGAACCGCCAAATACCCCGCGGCCGTCGGCGAGAAGCCGAGCGAGTTCTGGGCGTAGAAAGGCATATAGGTCAAAACGCCGAACGTCCCGAAGCTCACGCCAAACGCGAGCGCGCTGACAATCGCGACCGTGCGGTTGCGAAACAGGTATAGAGGCAATACGGGATTCGCCGCTTTGTACTCGACCCGAATAAATAAGCATAACGCCAAGACGCCCCAGATTAACATGCCGACGATGAGCGGCGAGCGCCACGTATAACCGAAGCCCGGTCCCGTCAGGACGGTTGCCAGCAACAGCGGAACAAGGCCCGCCACGATCAGCAGCGCTCCTGCCCAGTCGATGGTTCCCCGGGCATTCCTATCGCCTTTCGATTCCTTTAGCCCCGCGGCAATAAGAACGGCGGCAGTCAGCCCGAAAGGAATGTTCATATAAAAGATCCAACGCCAATCGATATGCTCGGTCAGCAAGCCGCCTATGGCCGGCCCGGCCGCCGTAACGACGACGAACAAGCTGCCGAAAAATCCCTGGATTTTGGCGCGCAGCTCGATCGGGAACAAGTCGGCTACAATGACGCTGGCCAGCGGAATTAAACCGCCGCCGCCGATGCCTTGTATTCCGCGAAATACAATCAGCTCCGTCATCGAATGCGCAAAGCCGCTGAATAAAGAGCCGGCAACAAACAAGCCCATCGAACATAAATAAATTCGTTTTCTGCCATAGACGTCCGCCAATTTGCCCATGATCGGCAAACTTAACGTAAGCGCCAGCAGATAGATCGCCGACACCCATCCATACAACGACAGTCCGCCCAATTCGCGAACGATCGTCGGCAAAGCCGTATTGATCACCGTTTCATCCATTTCCGTAAACAGCAATCCAAAAAATAGTCCGATCACGACCAGCCATCGTCTTTTGCCCCCGTGTTCGGGTTTCCTTGCTTCTACCGTTTCATTGGTAATCAAATTTGTATTCCCCTTCCGGATCGTAAGGGGATTTCACGCAGTTTACAGGGCGACTGATGCGCTACCCCCTTGAATGTCTGCCCGGATTGCCAATGTTTTTTGCCGCATAGTAACTCCTCCTCGTATAGTATCTTTTGAAAGCTCTTATAGGTTAGTTTCCATCCCCTGAGGGGGATGGAAAACGGCCTCGAAATTTCCAGGCTCGTTCTTTGAAAATTTCATCTGGGACTGGACTTTCCGG
>NZ_CAKKLI010000096.1:0-3180 GCF_918697855.1 Paenibacillus sp. CECT 9249
AAAAACTCGATTTTTGAACTGGGTTTAGTTTGGTGTTGTCTTTTTTCCTGACTCATTGACCTGTTCCTTAAAGTAAATTTCCAATTCTCATGAATCAGGGGCTTGACATCTTACCGCTGGACTTTAATTAGGGCAGTGAATGGTCCACATTCCAGACCCAGCATACAGGAGACGCTCTTTTTGTTCAAACCTCAAATTAATTCATTACAGGAATTGTTCCTTTCGTCTTATTATCACGATCAGTGTAATAAGAGTTAAGCAGACCAACAATTGTATGAATCAAGAAGTCAGGTCTGAAACAACATCGTATTCCTTCATGGTTTTGTTTTTGATAAGAGTAAACTCTTTTTCCGAAATCAATGACAGAGCAAATAATTGTTTCAACATGGCAATTTGCATGCTATATCTGATTAATTTTCGACTCATCATAAGCCCCCCGTTTGGTTCATTACATCTTAAACAGAGATGCGACAAAGGACGATAACCTTATACGCATCTCTGTTCTTCCTTGTTTTGGTTATATCGCATAAATCCAATTCCAGCGGCCGGTGGTTAACGGCCTCATAGGTATAGTCCGAATACCTCTCCCAGGATCGCTGCAAGCCGCCCCCATTGCGTGATCTGCCTAAAAGCAGAGCTGTGGCTGGACGGAAGTATCATTATCCCCCGCATGGGTCATCGCCTTAAATGGAACCACCATTTATTATTGCATGGACAAAAATCGCTCTCACCCTGCTACTTCAAACATAGATCGAAAAAAAAACAGAATGGTCATGGCGCACCTGCAATTTGGCTTTCCTAGACATGCGGGGAACGTACTGGAATGGATGGTATTTGATTTTCAAGGTACAGAAAAACAGCAGGGGACATGCCCCTCTATCATCCGTTTCATTTTGAAGTCAAAATCGGACCTTTCTATGAAAAATAATGATAGAAAGCTCTCTGTACAGTGGAAATCTTTGGCATAATAAGCTATAATAATGGCGAGGTATGGAAGAAATGGTCCCAACAAGAGAGGTTCTGAGCTTTGTCAGAAAGCTCAAAAAAATGATGAATCAATTTGAGGGAAAATAATGTGAGTATTTCGAGATCATCATCCACATGCGCCGAGAGTTTAATCTCGGTTACAGAAAAGATGGGATGTATCTGTTGCCGAAAAAAATTAAAAATGGCCACTTAATGCTGTCGCGATTAAATCTCGGTCAATAACCAGCTTTACATGTAAGGAAACTGAACAAAGTGAAGAAAATCCCGTTGAGGGTGGAAGCTAGTGAACTGGTGGATCCCGAAGAATAATTCAAGAGAGTTCAGAAGAAGCAGGAAGCTTTTCAAGAAAGGCTCTACTGCTTTTTGATCTTATGTAAATATCTGTGGAATTAATTCTCTCCGATTATACTTTGATTTTATGGAAATTCATTGATTTTTTTGCTTAGTTTGCAAATTCGATATGTTGTTTTCCAGTCCGGTATTACTTCACTTTAAAGCTATATCCTGACCTGAGTTATTTAACTATAATTGTGACTTTGTAAGTTACGAACATGATTGGTATGGGAGGAGACTCGAATTTGGCGGGTCGCTTTCTTTTATTTGTTAAGAGCTTAATGCGCTGCAGGTTGTTCAGATTACTCATTATATATATAGGTGCTGGTCATTGTCTACCGCTCGACCCTGCATGCAATGAATGAATAAGCTGCACTTGTTCTGCCCTCCTACTGCCAAAAACATCTCCAGTATGGTAGATGGAATGAAATCGAATTAAGGCGTGCTCTGCATTTTCGAAATCGCGTAAAACTGACATGTATAAACTCCATTTCGTTGGTTTTCTGGAAAAGCCTTGTCTTATCTTGTGCTTATATTGCGACAGTTATGTTGAGAGTTATCCTTAAGGGGCAAACTATATAGCCTGTGAATTAGTATCCAGGTATGGTTTCATCTGAACTAAGTACCTTTCTCAAAGACCGGAAAAGCTTCTTCTTTGGAAACATGAATCATTTCTTGAGGGAATGTTTTTTAAAGTACTTTTCTACTCTGAGATGGATATCTTTTTGATACCATTCCGAAAGTCCATAGGCTTTGAACAACTGGTGCATGCCGAGTCGTTCAGAGTGTTTCCCCATCGAACCATCCCCGATATTAAGTGTATCTATCCATATCCGATCTACGATACCTTCCAGTAACTTTGGGAAATCCGGAGTGAACGGCAGTACAGGTGAAATTGACGCTTGTGTAGTTATCCCTACCTCATGTACTTCTCTTAATGCTTGAATTCGCAGCTTAATTCCCGGTGCAACCGGAGCAAAAAGCCGCTTTATATCTTCCCGATCGGTTTCAATTGTCATTGACAAAATGTGCTTCAAAGATAGGAGTAAGCACTTGGAGAAGAGCCTGTTGGATAAAGCGATCTACCACAGTCGAAATGCCAAATAATCTGACAACGCCGTCGGGTTTCGGGATTTCGACCCTTCGGACTGGTGCCGTTTGATAGGCCCCTTCTAATAATTGTTGTCGTATAAGCGGCCAGTACTCATGGGGCTCGGAGTTTGCCGGACGACGCTTAACCATCACTTCAAGGTCCTCTGGGCTTCACCCGTACTTCCCTGAAGGAGTTCCATAGGAATTCTGCTTCAACGCGTCGTTCTCGAAAACGTCTGATCCATCCCTGAGTTGACGTTTGGCCCTTCCCTCTTTCAGGCGTCCCTTACTCACGCACTATGACCTCTGCTGACTCCTGCACGCTCAGCAAAACCTTACGGCCTTGGTTACCATCCTCAGATGGCGTGCCATGCAGGCCTCCCCGGATAAGGATGCGTACTTTCATCCATGCACCTGTCCAATATACTCATACAGCCCTTGGCGGCTTAGGACTTCGCCTTGTTTCGCAGACTCATCCGACTGTACTAGCCTCACATTGGATTCGTGTATCTCAGATCGAGTGTTTGCCTCCAGCTTCCTTCAGATTCCACCTCACGATGGACACCCTTACTTTTGGCTAACGGTAGGTGCTCGCCAGCCCCCGCTTGGGACTTTCCCCTAAAGCACGGCACCCATGCCGGGCTAGAGTGAAAGGCTGGGCGGGGCCCAGCCCCTTCTCATCAAACCGTACGTGAGGTTTTCCCTCATACGGCTTTCCGATGTTCGTCATCATGAGCATGCAGATTACAAGAGCGTTTTAAGTCCATA
>NZ_CAKKLI010000097.1:0-2569 GCF_918697855.1 Paenibacillus sp. CECT 9249
TTGCGCGAACAGGCTCACGCTATATGGAGGCATCCTTTTCCTTTTCTGTGATACGGACATTATATTCGTCAATCCCTGGACAGGCAATACCGTCAGCTTTCGGGCATTATGCTTCAGCGTAAACAGTGATAACTCCAAACAGTGATTTGCATTTATTGCATTAAAATTGCATTATTTTAATTTTTTATATCATATTATAAGCATTGATACTTCCTAAAAACCCTTTAAAATCAATGATATTGCTCTATACCTAGTACGGTGAAAGTAGAGTGGGAATAACGACAGGCACCCGGAACCCTGCAACATGGGGCGATTCCGGGTGCTTTTTTATGGATCATTAGACTGTGAATCCGAACATTCTGAGAATTATATTCGACAATTATTCGTTTTTTTATTGACAAGAATCGCCCGTCTTTTTAGAATGAAATTGAGTGATAAGTGAATAACAAATGCTTTTCGTATAATCTCAGGAATTGGCCTGAGAGTCTCTACGAGGTCACCGTAATGATCTGGCTACGAAAAAGAAGAAATATTGCCTTTTTTGCGTCTTTTATGCAATGCGCTCGCGAAAGGCATGTTTTTCTTTCTTGTGCGGAACCTAGGAGATAAGCGGCCCGGGTTCTTTTTTTGTTGTTCCCATTCAATCGAGGTGCAGGCGGCGCTGCGCATGCTAAGGATGCCGCTCACAAAACTTTTAGGAGGAGTTCTAAACAATGGATCGTTTCTTTAAGTTAAAGGAACATGGGACAAATGTCAGAACGGAGATTATGGCAGGAATCACGACGTTCATGGCGATGGCTTACATTTTGGCCGTGAATCCGAACATTCTGTCGGGCGCGCCCGGCGGGGATTGGACGTCGGTATTTTTGGCTACCGCCATCGCGGCAGGGGTCATGACGATTCTGATGGGCTTGCTTGTCAACTTTCCTGTGGCGCTGGCGCCGGGGATGGGTCTTAACGCTTATTTTGCTACGGTTATTATTAGTTCGAACGGAACGTTTACATTTGAGATGGCTTTAACGGCCGTATTTATCTCGGGTATTATTTTTATATTGCTGACGGTAACGAAAGTGCGGCAAATGATGATTGTCGCCGTTCCGGACGGTATGAAGCATGCGATTACGGTCGGGATCGGATTATTTATCGGATTTCTTGGAATCAAAAATTCGGGCCTGATGTCGATCGCGCTCGAAGCGAAACAAGATTACGCGGCTAACGGTCACGTACCGCTGCTTTCGTTTGAAACGGTATTTCAGCTTGGAAGCTTGAGCGATCCGAACGTGCAAACGACCATTTTCGGCCTAGTGCTGATCGGCGTATTGATGGTCATCGGATTGCGCGGCGCGATATTGTTCGGCATTTTGGGTACGACGATTTTCGGCTTTTTCGTAGGGATTGTCGATTTCTCCAGCCTAAGTTCCCCGGAAACGACATGGATTCCGGATTTCTCTCAGCTGCGTTTCGCCGATTTCGATTTTAAAGGCGTATTACATGCGGGACTTATTACGGTCATTCTAACGTTTACTTTCGTGGAATTGTTCGACACGTTTGGAACGTTGATCGGTACGGCGAATCGTGCCGGCATCATGAAGGATAAAGAGAAAGGCACCAAGAAAGTCGGTAAGGCGATGCTGGTCGACGCGATCGGCGTTAGCGGCGGCGCGCTCGTAGGTACGTCGACGGTAACGGCTTTCGTGGAAAGCTCGTCGGGTATTGCGCAAGGCGGACGCACCGGTCTAACGTCGGTTACGACAGGCGTGCTGTTCCTTCTAGCCTTGTTCTTGGCGCCGATCGCTTGGTTGATTCCGGGCGCGGCGACGAATGCGGCGCTGATCATTGTCGGTGTGTTGATGGTGCAATCGGTTCGCGAGATCGATTTCTCCAATATGATTATCGCAATTCCTTCTTTCTTAACGATCGTGCTGATGCCGTTGACAGGCTCGATCGCCAACGGTATTTCGTTCGGGATCGTTACTTATGTAATTCTCGCTACGGTCGGACGCCTGAGCGGCAAAAGCGAACATAAAGTTCATTGGCTGATGTGGATTTTGGCCGTTATCGTCTTGGCTCGATATATTTTAATGGGCGGAGAATAATTGCGAATATAAGGAGTGCATATCGTTGCCGGTATGCGCTCCTTTTTCAATTTATAAGTGTCGTGTTGTTTCCGTGTGTCATCGTTTCCCATTAATTACAAGTTGATTATTTCCGAATAAGAGAGTATAGTAGTCGATGCCTGCTTAAGAGCAAGGTAAGTTGTTTACTTAATGGAAGTAACAATATAAAAAAATATCTTGCACTACTAGTTTAGATGTGCTATGATATAAGAGTTGTCGCTTAAAACGAGAGACAGCGAAATGGAAAAATGTTACGCTTGCATAAAGCGTGCGAGTGTGATACATTATATGCCTGTCGCCAAAAACGACATGGATTGCGAAAGTCATTTGTTCTTTGAAAACTGAACAACGAGCGAATTAAGCAACAATAAATGAGAACGACAAGTTCTCGTCAGCAACGAAATTTTGAGCTATTCGGCTCTTTCATATTCGGTTTTATCGGTTCTGCCGAT
>NZ_CAKKLI010000098.1:0-2505 GCF_918697855.1 Paenibacillus sp. CECT 9249
TGTTTACGCTGAAGCATAATGCCCGAAAGCTGACGGTATTGCCTGTCCAGGGATTGACGAATATAATGTCCGTATCACAGAAAAGGAAAAGGATGCCTCCATATAGCGTGAGCCTGTTCGCGCAAGCTCACTGGAGACATCCCCTCACAAAACGTATGATCATTGTATCAAATTATGAGCTGGATGAGAAGATCCCCGGCGTTTTTTGTTAGGTGTGCAGAAATTGTCCCTAGCCCTTGCTGCATTGCGAGTTTAACGGTAATCGGTAGCCGAGGCCGGAAGATTGTTCATGCTACAGGGGAAAAGAGCGAGTTGGTTATTCGAAGATTGCGTTGTACGGCTTGTCGGAAGATTCATCATGAGTTACCGGATTGCATTGTACCTTACAAGCGTTACGAGTCGGAATGTGTGGAAAATGTCATCACGTCTGAACCGTCAGAAGTAGATGTTGCCGCAGACAACTCCACGTTGTACCGTTGGCGGGCTTGGTTTTGCTCCATGGCCACCTACTTGCTAGGGTGCTTAGAGTCTATCGCCATTCGCTTTCATCTAGATGTTGTGGAGGAATCGTCCACTCCTTCACAAGCTGCACACCATAGATTCGGACGTTATGTCGGTGATGCTGACGGATGGCTAGCTAGAGTTGTCCGGCCTGTTGCAAATTCAAACTTTTGGGTTACATACCCGTTCTGCATTCTTGTCCAAGGCCCTCTGAGATAGACTCGTAAACGAATCTATCAGAGGAAAGGTGTAATGGGATGAAAGATCAAAAGAAAGCAGAGCAAATCGCAGCAGACCGTGTGCAGCTCCTTGCCCCGTTGCTTACGGAAGGGCTCGATCCGGCAAAGGCGAGGGAAATCAAGCAAAGAATTTGCGAGCAAATCGGAATATCGGAGAGAACGCTGCGGCGGTATCTAGCAGCCTACCGGCAAGATGGCTTTGGCGGATTAAAGCCGAAGAGCAAAGGGAAGCAACCCGCAGCCCCCGCCATTCCGTCGGAGGTCTTGGAGCAAGCAATCTTGCTGCGGCGAGAGGTACCAAGTCGTAGTGTCACCCAGATCATTCAGATCCTGGAATGGGAAGGCCGCGTTAAGCCAGGTCAAATCAAACGGAGCACGCTTCAAGAGAAGCTAACGGAACGTGGTTACAGCACAAGACATATGCGAATGTATGCAAACTCTGGTGTAGCGGCTCGCAGGTTCCAACAGCCACACCGCAATCGTCTATGGCACTCGGACTTAAAGTATGGTCCGTACCTGCCCATTGGACCGGATGGAGCGATGAAACAAGTGTTTCTCGTCACCTTCATCGACGATGCGACGAGATTCGTGCTGCATGGCGAATTTTACCCGGTCATGGATAAGACGATCGTCGAAGACTGTTTCCGAAAGGCCATTCAGAAATACGGTGTTCCGGAGGCGGTGTACTTCGACAATGGGAAGCAGTACCGTACCAAATGGATGACACGGACGTGTTCCAAATTGGGTGTGCGACTTCTTTTTGCGAAACCGTACTCGCCAGAATCGACCGGTAAGGTTGAGCGATTCAACCGGGTGGTAGATTCTTTCCTTAGCGAAGCAGCACTTGAAAAGCCTAAGACGATCGACCGACTGAATGAGTTGTTCGAGGTCTGGCTCTCGGAATGCTACCAGAACAAGCCGCATTCGGCATTAGAAAACAAACGAAGCCCTGAAATCGCCTTTCGAAATGACAAGAAGGCGCTTCGGTTTGTGGAACCGGAGGAACTTGCCAATGCATTCCTTCACTGTGAAACCCGCAAAGTCGACAAAACCGGTTGCATTAGCTTCTTGGATCGAAAATATGAAGTGGGGCTTCCTTTCATCGGATGTACCGTGGATGTCGTGTATGACCCGTCAGACACCACCGAGTTGACGATTGAGTATGAAGGCCACGAACCGTGGAAGGTCAAAGAGCTCGTGATCGGTGAACGCGCCGGAAAGCGTCCTCCGTTGCCAGACCATCTTCAGCCTGTTCCAGTAGAATCGTCAAGGCTGCTAAGTGCTGCCGAAGTACAGAGTCATCACCGCCGTTCCGTGCAAGCTCCGGCCGTTAGTTACCGTAGGAAAGGTAAGGTGAATGGCGATGTTTGAGGCATTCTACGAGCTTAGTCGTTCACCGTTCTCCAGAGATGTCCCGCCTAGCGAGCTGTATGAGTCGGTCATTTTGGAAGAGACGCTGGGACGGTTAGAATATGCGGCAGAGAGGCAATGGTTTGCTGTCGTTACCGGAGACTGCGGAACGGGGAAGACGACAACGATTCGGCGGTTTGCGGAAGAACTGGATCCCGCAAAGTTCAAAGTGCTCTATCTGTCAGATTCAAAGCTGACCCCGCGGCATTTCTACAAGGGACTACTGGAACAACTCGGTTGTGAGTCGAAGTTTTATCGCGGGGATGCGAAGCGTCAGTTGCATCGGGAGATTGAGCTCATGCGAGGAATTCATGGATTGCAGCCCGTCGTGGTCGTGGATGAAAGTCATCTTTTG
>NZ_CAKKLI010000099.1:0-1885 GCF_918697855.1 Paenibacillus sp. CECT 9249
CTCATCAAACCGTACGTGAGGTTTTCCCTCATACGGCTTTCCGATGTTCGTCATCATGAGCATGCAGATTACAAGAGCGTTTTAAGTCCATATTGAATAGACAAAGACTTCACTTCGCGCAGCGAACTCAACCATCGTCTGCGTTTGTGTTTCTTAGCATACCACTTCGCAAACCGCTGCCGGATATACCAATCCAACTTCGCCATCTTCCTCTGGCTGTAAGCTGTGTAGTAGTAATTGCGCCAGCCTTGAATCTTTGGATTCAGGTACTCCACGTGCTCTTCGAAACTCAGGCGTCGCATACCTGGCGGAGCTAATCGCTCTTTTACCCCTTCCCGTATTCGCTCTTCCGCCTTCCGGCACAACCACTGCTGGGTTGTGTAGTACACTTGGCCTTTGGATGTTTCGGCCTTCGTCTTTCGATGATGCATGCCCAGAAAATCGAAGCCTTCTTCCCCAGTCCAAAGTCCAACGATGCGCGTTTTCGTGGGGTGCAGGGTTAATTCCAGGCGTTCCATAATCGCTCGTATGAGTTCATAGGCCCGCTGTGCGTCCTTCTTCGTCTTGCAGATGATCACCAGATCATCTGCATAACGCGTCAGTTCCCCAAGCTTACCGCCATGTCGTTCCCACAGAAGATCAAAGTAATTCAGGTAGATGTTCGCCAGCAGTGGTGAGATCACTCCCCCTTGCGGTGTACCCAAGTCTGAGCGTCGGATGTTTCCTTCTTCCATCACTCCCGCACCTAACCACTTCCTCACCAACTTCAAGATTCGCCTGTCACTGATCCGCATTTCGATCAGCTTCATCAGTTTCTCCTGATTGATGTTGTCGAAGTAGCCTTGGATGTCGACGTCGACCACCCAATTTCCTTTGCGGTTGCATGCTTTCCGGATTCGCTCCAACGCCTGTTTCGCGCTCCGCTTAGGCCGAAAACCGAAAGACGTGTCCTGAAAATCCGCCTCGAAAATGGGTTCCATGACGAGTTTGGTCGCCATCTGGATGACGCGGTCTCTCACCGTCGGGATCCCCAGCGGTCGCAGTTTGCCATCTTTCTTCGGGATGTAGTGGCGTCTAACGGGTTGTGGATGGTACTTCCCTTCTTTCAGTAGCCGTTGACATTCAAGCACAAAACGCATTTCTCCCTGTTTCTCGATGTCTGCCAACGTCTCTCCATCCACTCCTGCCGAGCCCTCGTTGGCTCGTACCCTTCGCCACGCTTCCCATAAGATGTCTACCCGATAGACCTTGTCGTACAGCGCGTGAAATCTTCGCTTCTTGTTCTCCTTGGCCGCATGACCGAGTTTCCCTTGGAGTTGTTGAACGTTTTCCTCTGGTGTTGTTAGCCGTTTGGCATTCACTGACTCGTACCTCCTCAAGAAACTTGAACAAAGCAGGGCTCCTTCCCTCCCGCAGGTTGTGTTGTCCTGCGTTCCACGGTACTATGAGCCCCTCGGACTCCCTTCCTGCAGACCGTTCACTTCACCTCTGGGGCTTATAGAAGGCCTCTTTACGGTTTCTGCAACCGTGCAGGGGAGGGCCTCCCCAGTTCACTGCATCCTCTTTCATACCATGCCGTTCCCTCTACGCCGGAGGATTCTTCACTGCCGCTCCAAGTTCTAGGCAGCTTCCATGGCCTTCGTCCATGTACGCGGGACTCGGCTTCCTCTTTTCCCTCTTGCGAGGCCTTTTTGACGACGCGGCAGGATTCACTTTCATGTTACGGCCTGGTATGTTGCTCGCCCTGCCTCTGACAGGTACTTTCGTCGATACGCTTCTACGTACAGATTTCGCCATACGTAGGTATCCTAGCTACGCGGGGGCTTGGCCCTTCCCGCGACCGGACTTTCACCGGCTAGAAGATGCGTGCTTAGCTGGGCACGCC
>NZ_CAKKLI010000100.1:0-1757 GCF_918697855.1 Paenibacillus sp. CECT 9249
AGTCCAGCGGTAAGATGTCAAGCCCCTGATTCATGAGAATTGGAAATTTACTTTAAGGAACAGGTCAATGAGTCAGGAAAAAAGACAACACCAAACTAAACCCAGTTCAAAAATCGAGTTTTTACCAGATTTTAACTGGGAATCGTGAAGGACTTTGGCAAAGAGAGACGTTACACCTTCGCGCTATTCACCTTCCTTCGAGGCGTGTAAAGTTGGTCGTTGCGTAGCAGCACATCGACCAGACGCACAAGTTTTCTTGCCGTTAAGACGAGGGCGCGCTTGTGTTGGTGCTTAGGTACTTCCTTGTATTTCTTCCGGTAATACTCTCCGAATTCCGGATCACGGTTTTTTACCGAGTTGGCAGCTTCAACTAGGTAATACCGTAGGAATCGGTTGCCGGAACGAATGCGCTTTGTATCTTCGGCCTCATAGGGGCCGGACTGGTGTTTGCGCCATACCAAGCCGGCATATTTGGCCACCGCGGCTTGATCGTCGAAGCGTTCAATATCGCCGATCTCCGACAGAATGCCGGCGGCATACACCAAATCGATGCCCGGTATGGAGCGAAGGCACTTGGCTCCCGGTAGATCCTCGATCAACTTCTCGATCGCCTTGTCCAGCTCCTTGAGCTGAGCTTGAATGCTCCGAATGGATAGGATGGACGTACCGAGTACGAGGTCAATGGAGTCTTCCATTACCTTAGATAGCCGATAGGACGCCCGTGCGGCTTTCTGAATGCACGCGGCGACACCTT
Source organism: Paenibacillus sp. CECT 9249 (assembly GCF_918697855.1). Taxonomy (NCBI): domain Bacteria; kingdom Bacillati; phylum Bacillota; class Bacilli; order Caryophanales; family Paenibacillaceae; genus Paenibacillus; species Paenibacillus sp. CECT 9249. The sequence continues at coordinate 755 of NZ_CAKKLI010000100.1, forward strand.
CAGGATCCGGGAATCGGTTCCTGCCTTTGTCCTTGAGGTAGTCCGCCAGGACGGCAACATCCATGTTGGCAATCTCATCGAGGCTGTACTTCTCCAAGAGCAGTTCCATAATGGCATGGCCAAAGACGGAGCTGTCTACTTCAGAACGGAACGCATTGCACTTGTAGAACAAGTTCTGAAGAAAGTACTGCTTCTCTCGCGTAAGATTATGGACGAGGTGAAACCGCATGCGGGTGATGCGTTGAAGAGCGAGATACCGCTCCTGCATGACAACGCTGGTCGTTAACCTTCCAAATCGCAGACGATCAGCAATAATCCAAGCATCGAGCCGGTCGGTCTTATCCAAGTCGGCGTATGCCTCTCTGAATTTGTTGATCAACTTGGGATTGATGGTGAACACTTTAGTTTTGCGCTTGCGCAACGCGTCATCTTCGTGTAAGTACATCGCTGGATGCCAGCTGTAGACGGATGTAGCTTCAAGGCCAATGTGGATTTCCGAAGCCGGTAGCTTGTCCGCTGCTGAAAGGATCCGGTTACGAAGATATTGGGCACCTTCAAGGTTGTTGTTCACCTGAAACGCCTCGAGCTTGTCGCCGTCCATGTTCATGAAGCAGGCTTCAAGTTGTTCTGCACTCACGTCAATTCCGACAAATAAACGCAAGTCGAATTCCTCCTTTCTGTAAGGGATTCAGGGATTAGACTCTCCGGGATGCCTCCGGCGCACTCGCCGATCAATCACCCTCGCATATGAGAACTCGCTTCGATCCATGAGCTGCCCCAACGCTGCTACCGCCGGGCATGGGTTGCCGAAGGGAACAGCCAGCGGGTAAGAAGTTCGAACGAATACCGGAGAAACAGACTTTTGAAGTAGACAGAGCTACAGGAGGACGAAGAGTTGCCCCGAATGGACCCTAAGTTCCATTGTCCGGAGGCATTCCGGAAAGTCCAGTCCCAAATTTATTTTTCAAAGATCAACTGGAAATTTTGAAGGCGGCCGCCAGTC
>NZ_CAKKLI010000101.1:0-1643 GCF_918697855.1 Paenibacillus sp. CECT 9249
ACATTATAGAATTTATAAAATTTTGGGGTGGGCAGGGCTTCCGCCTCGTTTTTGTTTTTGGTAAGGTTAGGATATGGAGACGAACGTGCTAAAACGAATCTTCTTTGATGAACATGGACATTGGGATCGGTTTGTTGCGAAGCATAAGAGCAAGCTTCGTCCTCATGTTCTAAAAGAAGTGGAGAAGTTCCGCAAATGCGGAGATCCCCGAAATGGATTTAAACTGCTGGTGTGCGAAGGATGCCATGATCTGCGGCTTGTTCCGTATCGCTGCAAAGGAAGATTCTGTACGACCTGTTCATGCGGAGAGACAGAAGAATGGGCACGGCTCCTGGAACAAGACGTATTCCAAGTGAACCATCGCCACGTCGTCTTCACGATCGATGAACGGTTGCGGGAAGTGTTTCTGCTTCATCGGGAAAAACTGCTGAAAGAATTTATGGATGAAGCGGTTCGTGTGGTCAAAGAGTATTTCGAGACGAAGCATCAGGTAACTCCCGGTATTATTGCTGGATTACATACGTTTGGGGCACGGCTTCACTTTAATCCCCACGTCCATATGCTGGTGACCATGGGCGGAATGGAGAAGAACGGTAAATGGAAAACGTATGACTTTGTGCCGTTCGGGATGTTGCGTAAGCAATGGCAGACCGTGGTGTTAAAGCTGATTCGCCGAAAGTTAAGCGACCAAGAGAAAAAGCAAGTACAATCCCGTTTGCAAAAAGCCTACTCCGAAAATGGGGAGGGCTTCTATGTGCATGCTCCGAAACAGAAAGGGAATGTCAAGCGGCAACTCGGATATATCGGGCGTTATATGAGAAGACCGGCGATCGCGGTGAGCCGGATCGAAGCGTATGATGGGGAAACGGTGACCTTTCGTTATCGGGATAAGACGGATGGGGAGGAGAAAACGGAGACCATCCCGGTGGAAGAATTCATCGGAAGGCTGATCCGACATATCCCGGATGAACACTTTAAGACGATCCGTTACTATGGGGTTTACTCGCGGCGGATCAAGAGCCTGTGCAAGAAGTTAGTCAGCGAGTGGCAAAAAGCGGCGAGAAGATGGATCGTCAAGGCAAAGCGGATATTGAAACGGAGAACGTGGAGCGAACGGGTCAAGGAGCAGACGGGGAAGCCGCCATGTTGTCCCAAATGCGAAAATTACTATGAATATAAGGGAGAAGCTTGTCTTGAGGATGGGAAATTGAAGGTGAAGTACGCGGTGTGCTCCACCTCAAAGGCATGTCTGGAAAGGATGATTCGGGATGTCACCGGTGTCCAGGAAACGAAAGGCAGCCAAGAAAAAGAAAAAGCCGCAGAGCGGGTTGCGTAGCAAAGAAACGATAAAATACATCTGTTTGCAATGCAGCAGCGAAGAAGAGATTCCGCTGAATGTCGTTCGGAATTTCGATGCAATGGATGATGGAGATCCGACCGTACCTCCGCAATTCTGTTGTGAAGAATGCGGCGGAGCGATGTATCCGGATTATTACAAAGGAGTTCATGGCTATGAATACAGGATAAATGATGTGAAAAAGTAGACTGGGGACAGGGGAAGAAGATCCCCATACCCCAGCTTACTTTGGTACGTATGAACGGAGATGCACGAACTTAAAGGACGCCGTCAGGCGTTTTTCTTA
>NZ_CAKKLI010000102.1:0-1639 GCF_918697855.1 Paenibacillus sp. CECT 9249
AGTCCAGCGGTAAGATGTCAAGTCCCTGATTCTTGAGAATTGGAAATTTTCTTGGCCGTAAAGCAAGGGAGTCAGGGAAAATGACAGCACCAAACTAAACCCAGCCCGAAAATCAAGTCATTTACCAGATTTTTACTGGGAATCCGTGAAGGACTTTGGCAAAGGAGGCGTTAATCCTTCGCAGTCGTCACCTTCCTTCGAGGCGTGTAGAGTTGGTCGTTGCGTAGCAGCACATCGACCAGACGCACAAGTTTTCTTGCCGTTAAGACGAGGGCGCGTTTGTGTTGGTGCTTGGGTACTTCGCCGTACTTCTTCCGGTAATACTCACCGAATTCCGGATCGCGGTTTTTCACCGAGTTGGCAGCTTCAACCAGGTAATAGCGAAGGAATCGGTTGCCGGATTTGATCCGTTTGGTGTCTTCGGCCTCGAACGGTCCGGACTGGTGCCTGCGCCACGTGAGGCCGGCGTACTTAGCCACAGCGGCTTGGTCATCAAAGCGCTCAATGTCGCCGAGTTCTGCGAGAATGCCGGCGGCGTACACCTTGTCAATGCCCGGGATGGAGCGAAGGCACTTCGAGCCGGGAATACCTTCGAGAATCCGCTCTATGGCCTTGTCCAGGTCCTTAAGCTGGGCCTGAATGCTTCGGATCGATTGTATGGATGTTCCCAGCACCAGGTCGATGGAATCCTCGACGACCTTGGAGAGCCGGTACGATGCTCTGGCAGCCTTCTGGATGCAGCGGGCGACATTCTCGGGATCGGGAAAGCGATTCTTTCCCTTGTCTCTGAGATAGTCGGCTAAGTCCGCGACATCCATCGTTGCAATATCATCCAGACTGTACTTCTCCGAGAGCATCTCCATGATGGCATGACCGAACACAGAGCTTTCGACTTCGGACGTAAAGGCGTTGCATTTGTAGAACAGGTTCTGCAGGAAGTACTGCTTCTCGCGCGTCAGGCTGTGAACCATATGGAATCGCATTCGGGTCAGCCTTTGAAGCGCGACGTACTGCTCCTGCATGACGATGGTCGTTGTCAACCTGCCGAAGCGCAAGCGGTCCGCAATAATCCAGGCGTCAAGGCGATCGGTTTTATCGAGGTCGGGATACGCTTCCCGGAATTTGCTCACCAGTTTCGGATTGATCGTGAACACCTTAGCCTTGCGCTCTTTCAGCGCCGGATCCGCATGCATGTACATCGCGGGATGCCAACTGTAGACCGAGGTGGCCTCGAGCCCAATGTGGATCTCGGAAAACGAGTGCTTGTCCGCCGCGGCAACGATACGATCGCGCAAGTGGGAAGCGCCGTGCAAATCGTTCTTTACTTTCAGCGTCTCAAGCGTCTCGCCATCCGGGTTCATCAAACACGCTTCCAGTTCTTGCGAACTGACGTCAATACCGACAAATAGCTTCAAGTGGATTTCCTCCTTTCTGTAAGGGATTCAGGGAATAGACTCTCCGGGATGCCTCCGGCGCACTCGCAGATCAGTCACCCTCGCATATGAGGACACGCTTCGGGCCATGAGCTGCCCCGACGCTGCTAACATCGGGCATGGGTTGCCGAAGGGAACAGCCAGCGGGTAAGAAGTTCAAGCGAGTACCGGAGAAACAGACTTAGAATGTAGACGCGCTACAGGAG
>NZ_CAKKLI010000103.1:0-1584 GCF_918697855.1 Paenibacillus sp. CECT 9249
CCTAAATTTCGAAAGCCCGTAATATCAAACACTGAATATAGTGGATCTGCCTCGCGGACTGTAAAAAAGTGGAGGTTTCCCAGTTCGTTCGGTTCAAGTCAACATTATGTGGATACACTTTCCCCCTCCCCAATGAAGAGGCTGCGATTTCTTCCATGTTAAATTTAGGGGTTTTCATTCCAAAAGTGCGATCCTGGCTTCAATTCGTTGCCATGCATACCGGTTTACAAAGTCTTTTGCCAGCTTGAGAATGATGTTGCGGCTATGGCGAATAATCGTTGCTGCGCAGTGGAAGAACTCTAATCGGAACCGAGCGATTGTGTAACCTTGATGTACCGGTTCGCAGCAACTTCGCTTGAATCGCTCGAACAAATTGTAGGCGAGTAATTTGATCAGCAAGTCGAGTTCATTCGCCTCAAATTCGCTCGTCGCAATTCTATCAATGGAGAAGCCGTTCTTCGCTTCCTTGATATAGTTCTCCATGCAACAGCGTTGGTTGTAGAAGCGCCACAGATCAAGCGGCTCCCATTCGAGGTTGGTGACGATCGCTTCGTATTGCCAGTCCGAATCGAACACCATGCGGGTCTGGCCATCATCAACGATGTGTGCCTTGCGAATAATGGCTACGCGGCGCGGCTTCTCCCAAGATGTCGCTTTGTAGATGATCGTAATCCCTTCGATGATCCAGTCTTCATCGACGAATCGTTTCCAGTACCGGCAGGCTGCGACTTGTTCTGCAAGGCGCTTTGTCCATTTCAACTTTCCGACGTAACCGATTCCTTTGCCTTCCCACAGGCCGTAGAAATCTTCACCGCCGAAGCCCTTATCGAACCTCGCGTACTTCACCGGATGCTCCCTCAGCAGTTCGAAGGTTTGGTGAAGAAAAGCTGACGCATCCGTGGAGGAGTGCGTATTGCCCGAACGTAGAACGGCATTCAAACATAGACGAGACTGTCCTTCGAAGGCCAGCAAAGGATGATAACTCTTACGGCCGGGCTTATGCGGGTTCGTGCCTTTAGCCGCTCCGCCCTGATCGCCATATACGGTTTCAACGGTGGAGTCAAGGTCCAGAATGAGAGCCTCTGGTAAACAAGGTCCAATGATTTCCTGATTGAGCGACCGCAATTCGGGCAACAGTTTCGGGTGCGATTTGCTAAGACGCGACAACTCTTTGTATAACAGCGAATGGTGCGGACAGCGTCCACCGAGAAACCGCTTTAGAAGCGAGTCTTGCTGTAGCTTGCGGAAATGGAAGAGGCGTTCGCAGCCGAGCATCCAGCCGACGACGAGATAAAGCAGAATACGGTAGACGGGGAACAGCGAGTTGTTTGCTTTCATGCATGACAGCCTTTGTAAAGCAGCGGCAAACTTGATTTTTTCGAGGTATTCCAGGAAGATTTTGATGCCGCCGAAACTGGTCGCGTTTTGTAAGGAAAATTCGGTCTTGATTTTGCTGATGGGTGTGGTAGACTTCACCTAAAAGGTGCTCCTCTCTTTGGGTGTAGTGTTCTCGACAAACACCATTCTACCAAAGATTTGGGCACTTTTTTATGTTTTCAATGAACGGTACTTTCGAAATTTAGG
>NZ_CAKKLI010000105.1:0-1523 GCF_918697855.1 Paenibacillus sp. CECT 9249
TAACTCAACTTTCGCACCTAGAAAATCAATGTAAAACCAGTTGTAGAACGGTCTTACGGTCTGTTGAATAGCCAGCTTGCCAAAATAGAAAAACACCACTTCGTTTGGTAAAGTGAGAGTGTCAAGCCATCACTACCAGACAGAAGAGGTGTCTTCCATCATGATAGACCATCAGCCCGATCTGAATCAACTGCCAAACGAATTAAAGCCTGCTTTTCAAGAACTGAAAGTGATGAAACATCTTCAACAAGCCGGATTCCGTAAGCGATTTGGCTTTAGCTGTGCTCGGCTATTCCAACTCGTCTTTGTCCTTCTGTTTCACCAGAAGAATTGGTTTCGACTGCTCGAGAGCAGCAAGGGCGACTCCTTTCCCGGCAAGGATGCCGTCTATCGTTTCCTCAACCATGCAGGCTTTGCCTGGCGTCGTTTTCTGACGTCGCTCAGCGTCGCGACGGTGCAGAAGGTCAGCGTGCTTACGTCGGCAGATCGGGGCACCGTCTTCATCGTCGACGATTCCATGTTCGAACGCAACCGCAGCAAAGCCGTTGAGTTGCTGGCCAGGTTCAAAGATCATGCCACCGGCGCTTATTACAAGGGATTTCGTATGCTCACCATGGGATGGTCCGACGGCCATACCTTCCTGCCGCTGGACTTCGCGCTGCTCAGTTCCGGCAAATCTGCCATTAACGGCATGAACGAGAAGATCGACAAACGGACGAACGGGTATAAGCGACGTCAAGAAGCACTCCTGTCGGCTCCGCAGGTGATTGTATCGATGTTGGATCGCGCGCTTGCCGCCGGAGCCACGGCCTCCTATGTCTTGATGGACAGTTGGTTCACGCACGCGCCCCTCATTGGCGAGATCGCCTCCCGCGGGCTCGACGTGATCGGCATGGTCAAGAACGACAATAAGCGTTTCCTTGTTCAAGGCCGGAAGCTGTCGCTCAAAGAACTATACACCGCAGCGTCTCCGGTGCAAAGCAAGAAACGAGGCATCCTTCGTTCGATTCGAACCGAGCTTGCCTCCGGCATACCGGTTCACGTGGTATTCGTCCGTCATCGCACGAAGAAGAACGAATGGCTCGCGGTGCTGACGACGGATCTTTCCCTCTCCGTGGAGGACGTGATCCGTATTTACGGGATCCGCTGGGACATCGAGGTCTTCTTCAAGTGCACCAAGTCGCTGCTTCGTTTGCAGAAAGAGTTTCAAGGCCGCTCCTATGATTTACTGATCAGCCATACGACGATTGTATTCTCCCGCTATATTTTGCTGGCCTGGCAGCATCGGCAAAGTACGGATGCTCGCTCGTTCGGCGGTCTGTTTTATGTGTTGTGCGACGAAGTTGGCACATTGGACTGGGCCATCGCCTTGCAGCAACTGCTCGATCTGATCAACGAAATCGCTACGAAAGCAGGAAAAAAGCTTTCGGCTCTGATTCAACGTCAACTCCAGCAATGGATTGCAACTTTACCCAGCTACATCAAGGCCTGTTTGCCCATTTCATGCTGCGAAAGTTGAGTAA
>NZ_CAKKLI010000106.1:0-1422 GCF_918697855.1 Paenibacillus sp. CECT 9249
TGGGTGTGGTAGACTTCACCTAAAAGGTGCTCCTCTCTTTGGGTGTAGTGTTCTCGACAAACACCATTCTACCAAAGATTTGGGCACTTTTTTATGTTTTCAATGAACGGTACTTTCGAAATTTAGGGTCAGTTTTATTGCAGCTACCCTGAAAATTGAACGTACCTATCTGTTCAAGTTATTCAAAGAATATGTAACGGTTAGTCCGCAGCAGTATTTGATCCAGTATCGATTGAATAAGGCAACAGAATTACTGCGAAAAACAAGTTATTCGGTTGAAGATATAGCATACTTGGTTGGATTTAATAGCTTATCGCATTTCTCAAATTCTTTCTCCAGCCACAAGAAAATGTCTCCACAAAAATATCGATCACAATTTCAAAAAAGTACAACAATTGTTAAAAATAAAAAAGCAGTCACCGATTCGACTACCAGCGACTGATCATTATAGAGCGCGCCTCCGAGGTATTTTTTACTAATATTTATCAATATCTGATGTAATCAGAACGCTGATAGTACAAAAAATGAAAAAAGAAGCTTATTAAATAAAGACGGGAGGGACATCATGCTACATATTTACTATAAACTCTTGTAGACCACCATAACACAATTACTGTTAAAGGAATAATAATAAAGAAAGCTAACCAGACTTGCTGATGAGCAATAACACCTTCCGCTAATATTCGTGATGCTTCTACCACATAATACATCGGATTAAAATGTGCAACAATTTGAAGCCAATTTGGTCCTAGGGAGATAGGGAGTAATACCCCTGAAAGTAACATAATAGGTAACTGGAAGCTGGTGACAATAGCCGCTAAACTTCCTATATCCTTCAATATCAATCCTAAACTACCTGATATGGCTGAAACTATAACGGTCAACAAAGATTGAAGAACTATTAAAACCAATGTACCTCCCCAGTGCGGTTGAAAGCCAAAAAAAGACGCCACAATAATTACTAAAAGAGCAGGTACGATAAACATAACAGTGTCTCTAAGTACAGAACCCATAAGTAGTGAAAATCTACGAGTCGGAGTAACGCGAAGACGTTCGATCACACCACTTTGTAGTTCAAATATAACACCCCAACCAGCTCCCACTCCTGAACCAAAAGCGATAAGAGCTAACAAACCGGGTAAAAAAATATCAAGTACTTCACCAGATCCAAATATAGGTGAATTCAAATTTTTTAATAGAGGAAAAAATAATGCAAGATATAAGAGTGGCGTTGATAAACCAGCTATGACCCAACTTGGTTCCCGTAATGTTTCTAACATCTTTCGCGTAAAAAGTAATCCTAAATTTCGAAAGTACCGTTCATTGAAAACATAAAAAAGTGCCCAAATCTTTGGTAGAATGGTGTTTGTCGAGAACACTACACCCAAAGAGAGGAGCACCTTTTAGGTGAAGTCTACCACA
>NZ_CAKKLI010000107.1:0-1281 GCF_918697855.1 Paenibacillus sp. CECT 9249
GGTCAAGTCCATTATTGTGTGTAAAATGATCCTCGTTGAGATTGTGCTAGCCAATCCGAACTACTTTTGAATCACCTTTTTTCCTGGTCTTGCGCCATTCGAGGAACTCTGCCATATCGAAATATTTCCTGCTTGTAGACCATTTCTCGTCCTGCTCCATTAACAATGCTCCAAGAAGTCGGAGAGCGGACTCACGGTTAGGAAAGATACGAATCACACGTTCTCTGCGGCGGATCTCACTGTTTAAACGTTCTACTGCATTCGTGGTGCGCGTGCGCTTCCGATACGCCGCAGGGAGCATGAGAACAGCTGTAGCATCGTCAAATCCAGCTTCTAGAATGTCCATTGCTTTCGGAGCTTTCTCTTGAAAGGTATGGACCGTTTGCTCTAGCAGAGTTCGTGCAGTTTGTACATCGGCAGCATCTAAAATGGAGCGAATATGGGCCTTCATTTCGTTTTTCAGGACTTTTGGTGCAGCATCAAGAATGTTTCGCATAAAGTGAGTTTGGCATCGTTGCCATGTCACTCCTTGCATGTGCTGTCGAACCGCTCGTACGAGCCCGCCGTGATGGTCACTGGTAATGACTTCGACGCCTCGCAGTCCACGCTGTTTGAGGTGAGAAAAGAATTCACCCCAGCTGGCCTCCGACTCCGTATCGCCGATCATCATGCCAAGCATCTCTCGTTTTCCTTCTAGATTAATGCCGTTGGCAATCATTACGCCTCGCGAACGTACACGCCCGTCCTCGCGCACCTTGATATATAGTGCATCTACGATAACAAACGGATAGTCATCTGTTAAGGGACGATTATTCCAAGCGGTGACGATAGGGTCGAGTTTCTTACAGAGGTCGCTTACAGTCGATTTCGAGAACTCCGTGCCACACAGTTCTTCCGTAACGAGCGTCACCTTACGAGTCGACACACCGTTAATAACCATCTCCATCAGCGCGAGAACTAAAGCTTGTTCACTTCGTTGGTAGCGAGAAAAGAGTTCGGTTGAAAACTTGCCGTCCCTAAAACGGGGTACCTGAAGCGTTATGCTGCCTACACGGGTTGTTAAGGTATGCGGATACGTCCCATTCCGATAACCGAGCCGTTCTTCCGTTCTCTCATACTTCTCAGCTGCCAGTTGTTCAGACGCTTGAGCCTTCAGCACCTGATTTAGTACGGATTCTAACAATGCTGATACCCCCGAATCTTGAGAATTCCCTAAAAACAACTGATGCAAAAGTTTGGAATCTAGGTTAATCTGGTATTGAGCCATAACAAAATCCCCTC
>NZ_CAKKLI010000108.1:0-1159 GCF_918697855.1 Paenibacillus sp. CECT 9249
GGGTCTACGCCTACGTACTCAACTCGCCCTATTCAGACTCGCTTTCGCTGCGGCTTCGGCTCTCCACCTTAACCTTGCACGTAAACGTAACTCGCCGGTTCATTCTACAAAAGGCACGCCATCACCCATGATGCAAACTTGTTTGCATCAGAGGGCTCTGACTTCTTGTAAGCACACGGTTTCAGGTTCTCTTTCACTCCCCTTCCGGGGTCCTTTTCACCTTTCCCTCACGGTACTGCTTCACTATCGGTCGCTAGGGAGTATTTAGCCTTAGCAGATGGTCCTGCCGGATTCCCACGGGGTTTCACGTGTCCCGCGGTACTCGGGATCCGTCTCGGAGGGTACTCATTTTCAGCTACAGGATTGTTACCTTCTCTGACGGGCCTTTCCAGACCTCTTCGCCTAATCAATACCTTTCTGACTCCTAGTGAGACGTCCCACAACCCCAACGAGCAAGCTCATTGGTTTAGGCTTCTCCGCGTTCGCTCGCCGCTACTGACGGAATCACTCTTGTTTTCTCTTCCTCAGGGTACTTAGATGTTTCAGTTCCCCTGGTATGCCTCTTCATGACCTATGGATTCAGTCATGAGTGACTGCTTATTACAGCAGCCGGGTTTCCCCATTCGGACATCCCCGGATCGAGGCCTGCTTACGGCTCCCCGAGGCAATATCGTCGTTCGCCACGTCCTTCGTCGGCTCCTAGCGCCTAGGCATCCTCCGTGTGCTCTTAGTAGCTTAACCTAAGGTGATTGGTTTGTGTTCCAAAGCCAGAGCTTTGGAATACAGCATTCACCGGTTATGCTTCACTTGCATAACACAAGTTCAGCTTAAAGGATATTCTAATTCGCAATTTGTTTCGCTATCCAGTTTTCAAGGTGCAACAACCGCCTTGCGGGCGGAAGAATATCTTATCAAGTTCCAACCTAAAGTGCAACCAGCACTTTCTGGAACTTGACGCTGAAAGAGGCTTTGCTCTTTCAAAACTGACAACGAGCGAGATCAAGCGATTTTGAATGTCTTCGTTGCAGAAGACGATTCTCCATAGAAAGGAGGTGATCCAGCCGCACCTTCCGATACGGCTACCTTGTTACGACTTCACCCCAATCATCTACCCCACCTTCGGCGGCTGGCTCCTTGCGGTTACCTCACCGACTTCGGG
>NZ_CAKKLI010000109.1:0-937 GCF_918697855.1 Paenibacillus sp. CECT 9249
TCGAAAGAAATCGAAACATTTGGAACAACAACCGATGAACTGATTCGCCTGTTGGACTGGCTTCAAGACCGGGAATGTGTCCATGTCGCCATGGAAAGCACAGGCGTCTACTGGAAACCTGTGTGGAATATCCTAGAGGGCACTTGTGAATTGACGTTAGCTAATCCAGAGCGCATCAAGAATATCCCGGGCAAGAAGACCGACTATAACGACGCTGAATGGATTGCCAGATTGCACCGTCACGGGCTAATCCAGCCAAGTTTTGTCCCTCCTGAAGACATTCGTGATTTGCGCGATTTAACACGTTATCGTCGGAAACTCGTTCAGAATGTGACGCAAGAGAAGAATCGGATTCACAAGATCTTGCAGGACGCCAATCTGAAACTGGCCACCTTTATCACCGATATTTTTGGTGTTTCCGGTCGTGCACTTCTTGAATCCATTGTCAATGGTGAAGTGCTCGATGAACATCAGATTCGCAATATGGTGAAGACTCAGTTGAAGCGCAAGGTTCCCGAGCTCATTCAGGCATTGAATGGTCGCTTGCGCGTTCATCACCGCAGAATGATTAAGAGACATCTGGACCATATCGCTTTCCTCGAGCAAGAGATTAAAGAGTTGGAGGATGAAATTGATCAACTGATTGCGCCCTATCGTCTGGAATTGGAATTGTTGGACACCATTCCAGGGATTAGCCTTGATGCAGCGGCGAGCATCTTGGCGGAAGTGGGTCCCGACATGTCACATTTCCCATCCGATGCGCATCTCACTTCGTGGGCTGGGGTTTGCCCGGCCAATCACGAGAGCAACGGTAAAAAAAAACGAAAGAAAAACTACCGAGGAAATAAGGGACTGAAAACCCTCCTTATTCAATGTGGCTGGTCCGCTATAAAAGTGAAAGATTCGCGAATCCCGGCCGTATATTTCAGATTAGTTA
>NZ_CAKKLI010000110.1:0-886 GCF_918697855.1 Paenibacillus sp. CECT 9249
AAAACATACCCCAAAAAGTGACGATATGCTTCGAAGCGTATTCCGATTACTTTTCGGGGGACCCCGAATAAAGGATAACACATGAATTCGCGTTTGTTTCGCATCTAGTTTTCAGGGAGCAACTCCTGGAGATCTTCAAGGCGCAAGCTTTGTCGAGGAGAGATACCCAAGTGGCTATAAGGGGACCCTCTGCTAAGGGGTTAGACTGCGCAAGCGGTGCGAGGGTTCGAATCCCTCTCTCTCCGCCACAAGACATGCTACTTAAGTGAATATGGCGGCGTAGCTCAGCTGGCTAGAGCGTACGGTTCATACCCGTGAGGTCGGGGGTTCGATCCCCTCCGCCGCTACCAATATGGAGGCTTAGCTCAGCTGGGAGAGCATCTGCCTTACAAGCAGAGGGTCGGCGGTTCGATCCCGTCAGCCTCCACCATGCATGACAATTGATCAATTTATATGGAGCTGTGGTGTAGAGGCCTAACATGCCTGCCTGTCACGCAGGAGAACGCGGGTTCGAATCCCGTCAGCTCCGCCATTCTAATGAATGCTTTACTACAGGAATGAATATCCTAAACGCTGAGGTGGAGAGGATAACAACTCCGCCGCTTATTTTTTTGTCAATTTTTCGGCTCGGTAGCTCAGTCGGTAGAGCAGAGGACTGAAAATCCTCGTGTCGGCGGTTCGATTCCGTCCCGAGCCACCATCTGAATACGGAGGCTTAGCGAAGTGGCCAAACGCAGCAGACTGTAAATCTGTTCTCTGACGAGTTCGGTGGTTCGAATCCATCAGCCTCCACCATTTCCTAAGAGCCATTAGCTCAGTCGGTAGAGCACCTGACTTTTAATCAGGGTGTCGGAGGTTCGAGTCCTCCATGGCTCACCAGTTTTTT
>NZ_CAKKLI010000111.1:0-820 GCF_918697855.1 Paenibacillus sp. CECT 9249
AAGTCGTAACAAGGTAGCCGTATCGGAAGGTGCGGCTGGATCACCTCCTTTCTATGGAGAATCGTCTTCTGTAACGAAGACATTCAAATCTGCTTGATCTCGCTCGTTGTCAGTTTTGAAAGAGCAACGGTTGTTGCTTCTTTCGAAATGCGTTTGGTGACGATGGCGGAGGGGTTCCACGCGTACCCATCCCGAACACGACCGTTAAGCCCTCCAGCGCCGATGGTACTTGGACCGAAGGGTCCTGGGAGAGTAGGACGTTGCCAAGCGCATATTCCTTGGCGAATATGTCGAGGGCCCTTAGCTCAGCTGGTTAGAGCGCACCCCTGATAAGGGTGAGGTCGGTGGTTCGAGTCCACTAGGGCCCACCATATTGCATACAATTGAATTTTTGATTATGGGGCCATAGCTCAGCTGGGAGAGCGCCTGCCTTGCAAGCAGGAGGTCAGCGGTTCGATCCCGCTTGGCTCCACCATATCTGTTGCACCTTGAAAACTGGATAGCGAAACAAAATGCGAATTAGAATATCCTTTAAGCTGAACTTGTGTTCAACAAGTAAGTGCAAAGCGAGGATTTTCGCGAAAGACGATCCTTTGTCACCTTGTTTCTTACCTTGGACAGTTGTTCAAAGAAACAAGAGGGACAAGAGAGCGGAAGGCGCGAAAACCGAGCGAGTAGGTTAAGCTACTAAGAGCACACGGAGGATGCCTAGGCGCTAGGAGCCGACGAAGGACGTGGCGAACGACGATATTGCCTCGGGGAGCCGTAAGCAGGCCTCGATCCGGGGATGTCCGAATGGGGAAACCCGGCTGCTGTAATA
>NZ_CAKKLI010000112.1:0-748 GCF_918697855.1 Paenibacillus sp. CECT 9249
GGGGAAAGTGTATCCACATAATGTTGACTTGAACCGAACGAACTGGGAAACCTCCACTTTTTTACAGTCCGCGAGGCAGATCCACTATATTCAGTGTTTGATATTACGGGCTTTCGAAATTTAGGTTTAATATTAAGAATGCGATTACAGGGATAAAAGATGGGATCTCATCAAAAACATCTGAGAAAAACAGATTGATTTCAGAAATCGAGGGTTTAGAGGCTCAAATCACTAGTGTAATTCCATCCGTTAATGAAATGAATCGTCTGTTAAAAGCGTATAATTTTACAAATTTTAAGTTTGCGTATACACAAAACCAGGGAAATTATCGCTTGGTACGATCCACTGGAGAAGATGTGAATCAGACGTTGAGTGAAGGTGAAAAGACATTCGTAACGTTTTTATATTTTATGCATTTGTTGAATGGAAGTAATAACAGAGATCTTATTACAGAGAATAAAGTCGTTGTAATTGATGACCCTATTTCTAGTTTGGATAGCAATGTATTATTTATCGTTAGCAATCTTATTTTAAAACTTATTGATGATATCAGGAACAATCAAAATAATATTGTTCAATTATTTGTTTTAACCCATAATGTATATTTCCACAAAGAAGTAACTGTTATTGCTAACGCATAATGTCCGGAGATTGATGGTGTAAGTTATCCTGCTATTGACGGTTAATCTGACCGCATCCGGATATACGAGAGGGGGAATTATGATAATTCTCCCTGAATGACGCGTTT
>NZ_CAKKLI010000113.1:0-741 GCF_918697855.1 Paenibacillus sp. CECT 9249
CATGTTAACGGTTCGAAAATCCGTTAATTCCAAATATTCGACTGGAATTCAAAAAATAAGACCTCGGAAATCCGTTATATTTCCATGGTACCGCATCCCAGCTAGAAGATTTAATGCAACGCTAGTGGTCTGGAGCAGCAATTATGCTGCTTCAAGCTATTTTCAGGAGCCTTGCAGCCTGGAAGCGGGATTCATGTTGTACGATTTACAACATTTCATCTTCTCACCGTGCTATAAAAGGTGCCATGTTGTACTTTCTACAACATTATGGTGCCGATCGTCGTCAGTTTGGCCTTGCTATTGCGTTTTTGTTGTAGATTGTGCAACATAACGTCCCAATCAAGCCCTTACCCTCTCTCCATGTTGTATTCCATACAACTTGCGGGGAACCAATGCTAGCGAAGAATTGGCCAACCAGCCGGAGAATATGGCTGAGCCAGTTTTTAGAGTGAACAACCTGAAGCAGCATGAATGGCTGCTTTTCTTTTTCCTCATAATATAGGGTGCGGAGGTATTGTAAAAAAAACACTTGACTCAATATAGGGTAGGGGGGTATACTAAGAAACAAGAACGACAGAAATGGCAACAATACAAAAAAAGAAACGAGATTCTACTTAAGTCCAGCGGTAAGATGTCAAGTCCCTGATTCTTGAGAATTGGAAATTTTCTTGGCCGTAAAGCAAGGGAGTCAGGGAAAATGACAGCACCAAACTAAACCCAGCCCGAAAATCAAGTCATTTA
>NZ_CAKKLI010000114.1:0-689 GCF_918697855.1 Paenibacillus sp. CECT 9249
GGAGATAGCTGGTTCTCCCCGAAATAGCTTTAGGGCTAGCCTCGGTGGAAGAGTCGTGGAGGTAGAGCACTGATTGGGTGCGGGGCCCGCCAAGGGTTACCAAGCTCAGTCAAACTCCGAATGCCATAGACTTATAACCGGGAGTCAGACGGTGAGTGCTAAGATCCATCGTCAAGAGGGAAACAGCCCAGACCATCAGCTAAGGTCCCCAAGTGTGTGTTAAGTGGGAAAGGATGTGGAGTTGCAAAGACAACCAGGATGTTGGCTTAGAAGCAGCCATCATTTAAAGAGTGCGTAATAGCTCACTGGTCGAGTGACTCTGCGCCGAAAATGTAACGGGGCTAAACACACCACCGAAGCTATGGATTGCATCGACTTCACTGCTTCTTTGAGGCGGTGAAGACCCGCGAGCCATTTTTGTCGGAAGATCAGGTGAAACGATCGACGACCAAATGCTCTCAGGGGCTAACACAGGACTTCGAAGCTGGAGTGAAGTCGATGCAGTGGTAGGGGAGCGTTGTGTATGCGCTGAAGGCGTACCGTAAGGAGCGCTGGAGAGTACACAAGTGAGAATGCCGGTATGAGTAACGAAAAGACAAGTGAGAATCTTGTCCGCCGAAAGCCTAAGGGTTCCTGAGGAAGGTTCGTCCGCTCAGGGTAAGTCGGGACCTAAGGCGAGGCCGAAAGGC
>NZ_CAKKLI010000115.1:0-680 GCF_918697855.1 Paenibacillus sp. CECT 9249
CCGGTTCGGGGACAGTGTCAGGCGGGCAGTTTGACTGGGGCGGTCGCCTCCTAAAGAGTAACGGAGGCGCCCCAAGGTTCCCTCAGAATGGTTGGAAATCATTCGAAGAGTGCAAAGGCAGAAGGGAGCTTGACTGCGAGACCAACAAGTCGAGCAGGGACGAAAGTCGGGCTTAGTGATCCGGTGGTACCGCATGGAAGGGCCATCGCTCAACGGATAAAAGCTACCCTGGGGATAACAGGCTTATCTCCCCCAAGAGTCCACATCGACGGGGAGGTTTGGCACCTCGATGTCGGCTCATCGCATCCTGGGGCTGAAGTAGGTCCCAAGGGTTGGGCTGTTCGCCCATTAAAGCGGTACGCGAGCTGGGTTCAGAACGTCGTGAGACAGTTCGGTCCCTATCTGTCGTGGGCGTAGGAAATTTGAGAGGAGCTGTCCTTAGTACGAGAGGACCGGGATGGACGTACCGCTGGTGTACCAGTTGTTCCGCCAGGAGCACCGCTGGGTAGCCAAGTACGGACGGGATAAGCGCTGAAAGCATCTAAGCGTGAAGCCCCCCTCAAGATGAGATTTCCCAATTCGTAAGACCCCTTGTAGACGACGAGGTTGATAGGTTGGAGGTGGAAGCGCAGCAATGCGTGCAGCTGACCAATACTAATCGGTCGAGGGCTTATCCTAAA
>NZ_CAKKLI010000116.1:0-626 GCF_918697855.1 Paenibacillus sp. CECT 9249
TTGTACAAGAAAACCCCCAGTTCGACTGGGGGTTCAGGAAAGCTTATAGCTATGAGTAAAAATCCCTTGACCTTCATGATAAAATGGTAGCCGGTCTGCCAACCGCTACAAAGAGATCAAGGAGGACAAGGGAATGGATAAGAGCAGTCTAGCACATACACGATGGAACTGCAAATACCATATTGTATTTGCACCGAAATATCGTAGGCAAGTCATTTATGGAAAACTAAAAAGAGAAGTTGGAAAAATCATACGGGAGTTGTGTGAACGAAAAGGTGTAGAGATTCTGGAAGCAGAGGCATGTACGGATCATATCCATATGCTGGTGAGTATTCCCCCAAAGCTGAGCGTGTCGGAGTTTATGGGATATCTAAAAGGAAAAAGCTCATTGATGATATTCGATAAATTTGCAAATTTGAAGTATCGATATGGGAATCGACAGTTTTGGTGCAGAGGATACTACGTGGACACGGTAGGGCGAAACAAGAAAGTGATCGCCGAATACATTCGCAATCAGCTGGCAGAGGATAAGAATTACGAACAACTCACAATGAAAGAACTGTTCGACCCGTTTACGGGTGAGTCGGTAGGAAAGGGCAAATAAAAAAGCCCCTTTGAGGGGCAAG
>NZ_CAKKLI010000117.1:0-624 GCF_918697855.1 Paenibacillus sp. CECT 9249
GGTTATGAGCCCGACGAGCTACCGAGCTGCTCCACCCCGCGATATTGTATATGGTGGAGGCTGACGGGATCGAACCGCCGACCCTCTGCTTGTAAGGCAGATGCTCTCCCAGCTGAGCTAAGCCTCCATGTTAACTGGGGTCCCCGAAAAGTAATCGGAATATGCTTAAACGCCTAACGTTACTTTAGGGATAAAATGGTGACCCGTAGGGGATTCGAACCCCTGTTACCTCCGTGAAAGGGAGGTGTCTTAACCCCTTGACCAACGGGCCATATGGCTCCCCGAACAGGACTCGAACCTGTGACAACTCGGTTAACAGCCGAGTGCTCTACCGACTGAGCTATCAGGGAATATATTGTTATGGTGGGCCCTAGTGGACTCGAACCACCGACCTCACCCTTATCAGGGGTGCGCTCTAACCATCTGAGCTAAGGGCCCGAATCGACAAAGGCAATGTTCACTCTCACAGGAACGGCCTGCGATGTCCAACTTGTTTGGGAAGCTTTCCGCTTGGCAACGTCCTACTCTCCCAGGACCCTTCGGTCCAAGTACCATCGGCGCTGGAGGGCTTAACGGTCGTGTTCGGGATGGGTACGCGTGGAACCCCTCCGCCATCGCCACCAA
>NZ_CAKKLI010000118.1:0-615 GCF_918697855.1 Paenibacillus sp. CECT 9249
CCTAACCGCTCCCCTTAACCTTCCAGCACCGGGCAGGCGTCAGCCCGTATACTTCGCCTTGCGGCTTCGCACAGACCTGTGTTTTTGCTAAACAGTCGCTTGGGCCTATTCACTGCGGCCCCCTCGGGCTATTCACCCTACCGAGGCACCCCTTCTCCCAAAGTTACGGGGTCATTTTGCCGAGTTCCTTAACGAGAGTTCTTCCGCGCGCCTTAGAATTCTCTTCTCGCCTACCTGTGTCGGTTTGCGGTACGGGCACCTTCGCCTGGCTAGAGGCTTTTCTCGGCAGTGTGAGATCATGACCTTCGGTACTGCAATGTTCCCTCCCCGTCACAGCCCAGCCTTCACGATGCGCGGATTTGCCTACACATCAGCCTCACTGCTTGGACAGACATCCATCGGTCTGCGTCACTACCCTACTGCGTCACCCCATTGCTCATAACGGCTTACGGTGGTACAGGAATTTCAACCTGTTGTCCTTCGACTACGCCTTTCGGCCTCGCCTTAGGTCCCGACTTACCCTGAGCGGACGAACCTTCCTCAGGAACCCTTAGGCTTTCGGCGGACAAGATTCTCACTTGTCTTTTCGTTACTCATACCGGCATTCTCACTTGT
>NZ_CAKKLI010000119.1:0-605 GCF_918697855.1 Paenibacillus sp. CECT 9249
GAAGCTCCAGGTGCCGTCTTCGGCTACCTCAACCTCTACCGGGCCAATGACAGTGCCATCTTCTTTCTTAATGGTTACCTCAACCTTGGCTTCTTTGTCTGCCGTTCCTTTGATCTCTGGGTTCTTGGTATAGACGGTATCGCCGCTTGGTTCGGTAATCTGCAAGCTAGGCTTCGAGGTATCTACGGTAATGTCTTTCGACTCTTTCGATACTTTGCCGTTTTTCTCCGCCGTTACTTCGATCGTGTACTTTCCATCGGACAAGTCTTCGGAAGGTATGAAGCTCCAGGTGCCGTCTTCGGCTACCTCAACCTCTACCGGGCCAATGACAGTGCCATCTTCTTTCTTAATGGTTACCTCAACCTTGGCTTCTTTGTCTGCCGTTCCTTTGATCTCTGGGTTCTTGCATACACTATATCGCCGATTGGGTCGGTGATCTGCAAGCTAGGCTTCGAGGTATCTACGGTAATGTCTTTCGACTCTTTCGATACTTTGCCGTTTTTCTCCGCCGTTACTTCGATCGTGTACTTTCCATCGGACAAGTCTTCGGAAGGTATGAAGCTCCAGGTGCCGTCTTCGGCTACCTCAACCTCTACCGGGCCAAT
>NZ_CAKKLI010000120.1:0-601 GCF_918697855.1 Paenibacillus sp. CECT 9249
TCCCTTCTGCCTTTGCACTCTTCGAATGATTTCCAACCATTCTGAGGGAACCTTGGGGCGCCTCCGTTACTCTTTAGGAGGCGACCGCCCCAGTCAAACTGCCCGCCTGACACTGTCCCCGAACCGGATCACGGTCCCAGGTTAGAACTCCGATACGATCAGGGTGGTATCCCAACGGCGCCTCCGCACAAGCTTGCGCTCATGCTTCCTAGGCTCCCACCTATCCTGTACAGATCGTACCAAAGTCCAATATCAAGCTGCAGTAAAGCTCCATGGGGTCTTTCCGTCTTGTCGCGGGTAACCTGCATCTTCACAGGTATTAAAATTTCACCGGATCTCTCGTTGAGACAGCGCCCAAGTCGTTACGCCATTCGTGCGGGTCAGAATTTACCTGACAAGGAATTTCGCTACCTTAGGACCGTTATAGTTACGGCCGCCGTTTACTGGGGCTTCGGTTCACAGCTTCGGGTTACCCCTAACCGCTCCCCTTAACCTTCCAGCACCGGGCAGGCGTCAGCCCGTATACTTCGCCTTGCGGCTTCGCACAGACCTGTGTTTTTGCTAAACAGTCGCTTGGGCCTATTCACTGCGGCCCCCTCGG